>NZ_JBIWFT010000002.1:150553-498760 GCF_044763205.1 Kitasatospora sp. NPDC096204 | reverse complement strand
CGGCATGTGGGCAAGGTCGTGCTGACGGTGCCGTCGCCCGCCGCGGGCACGGTGCTGGTCACGGGTGGTACGGGTGGTCTGGGTTCGCTGGTGGCCCGGCACCTGGTCACCGTGCACGGGGTGCGGAGTCTGGTGCTGACCAGCCGTCGTGGCCCGGACGCGCCGGGCGCCGTCGAACTGCGGGACGAGCTGGCCGGGTTGGGCGCGGAGGTGGATGTCGTCGCCTGCGACGTGACCGACCGCGCGGCTGTCGCCGCACTGCTGGACGGCCGGACGCTGTCGGCCGTGGTCCACACCGCCGGCGTCCTCGACGACGGCCTGGTGTCCTCGCTGACCCCCGGGCGGCTGGACGCGGTCCTGCGCCCGAAGGTGGACGCGGCCTGGCACCTGCACGAGCTGACCCTCGGCCAGGACCTCACCGACTTCGTCCTCTTCTCCTCGGTGGCGGCGGCCTTCGGCAACCCCGGTCAGGCCAACTACGCCGCGGCGAACGTCTTCCTGGACGCGCTGGCCCAGCACCGCGCGGCGCTGGGCCTGCCCGCGACCTCGATGGCCTGGGGCCCCTGGGCCCACGAGGGCGGCATGCTCGGCCGGCTCGACGAGGTCGAGCTGCGCCGGATGGCCCGCAGCGGAGTCCCGCCGCTGAGCGCGGAGGAGGGCCTGGCGCTCTTCGACGCGGCCCGCGCGGGTGTCGAACCGGCGGTGCTGCCGGTCCGCCTCGACCTGCCCGCACTGCGGGCCAGGGCCGCCGCGTCCGGCATCCCGCAGGTCCTGCGCGGCCTGGTGCACGCGCCCGCCCGCCGTACCGTCGACGCCAACGCCGCCGCGGCCGGGGGAGTCCCGCTCAAGCAGCGCCTGGCGGGCCTCGCCGAGGCCGAACAGCGGCGCCTGCTGGTCGAGTCGGTGTGCGCCGAGGTGGCCGCGGTCCTGGGCCACGCCTCGGCCGCCGAGGTCGATCCGGAGCGCGCGTTCAAGGAGATCGGCTTCGACTCGCTGACCTCGGTCGAGCTGCGCAACCGCCTCAACACGGCCACCGGCCTGCGGCTGCCCGCCACCCTGGTCTTCGACCACCCGAACCCCGCCGTGCTCGCGGACCACCTGGTCGCCGAACTCGTCGACGGCGCCGGCGCGGTGGCCGCGCCGCTGCCCGTGCTCAGCGAGCTGGACAAGCTCGAAACCCTGCTTCTCACCACGACCACCGACGGCGTCGAGCGCACGAAGATCACGCTGCGCCTGCAGAGCCTGCTGTCGAAATGGAGTGACGCACACAGTGCAACGGACGGTAGTGCTGCGGACCGCGACGCCGATCGGGAGCTCGAATCGGCCACCGGCGACGACATCTTCGACCTGCTCGACAAGGAACTCGGCCTCTCCTGACCTCCTGGGCGCAAGCTCACTGACCGCCTCCTGGAGGTGACGAAGCACATGACCACGTCTTCGAACGAAGAGAAGTACCTCGACTACCTGAAGCGCGTCACGGCGGACCTGCGGCAGGCCCGCAGGCAGCTGCGCGAGGTCGAGGAGCGGGACCTCGAGCCGCTCGCCGTCGTCGCCATGAGCTGCCGCTACCCCGGCGGCGTGCGCAGCCCCGAGGACCTGTGGAACCTGGTCGCGACCGGGACGGACGCCATCGCCGGCATGCCCACCGACCGCGGCTGGGACTTCGACACGCTCTACGACCCGGACCCGGAGAAGGCCGGCAAGAGCGTCAGCCGCGACGGCGGGTTCCTGTACGACGCCAGCGAGTTCGACGCCGGCTTCTTCGGCATCTCGCCGCGCGAGGCGACCGCGATGGACCCGCAGCAGCGGATCCTGCTGGAGACCGCCTGGGAGACCTTCGAGCGCGCCGGCATCGACCCGTCCTCGGTGAAGGGCAGCCAGGCCGGTGTCTTCATCGGCGCGGCCTCCTCCAACTACGGCACCACCATGCACGCCGGCCTGGCCGGCCTTGAGGGCCACCTGCTGACCGGGAACGCCTCCAGCGTGGTCTCCGGCCGCATCGCCTACAGCCTCGGGCTCGAGGGCCCCGCGGTCACCATCGACACCGCGTGCTCCTCCTCGCTGGTCGCCCTGCACCTCGCCGCCCACGCCCTGCGCCAGGGCGACTGCTCGATGGCCCTGGTCGGCGGCGTCACCGTCATGACCACCCCCGGCACCTTCATCGCCTTCAGCCGCCAGCAGGGCCTGTCCGCCGACGGCCGCTGCAAGGCCTTCGCCGCCGGTGCCGACGGCACCGGCTGGTCCGAGGGCGTCGGCATGCTGCTCGTCGAGCGGCTGTCGGACGCGCAGCGCCTCGGGCACCCGGTGCTCGCCGTGGTGCGCGGCAGCGCTGTCAACCAGGACGGTGCCAGCAACGGCCTGACCGCCCCCAACGGCCCCGCCCAGCAGCGGGTCATCCGCGCCGCGCTGGCCAGCGCCCGGCTGACCGCCGACCAGGTCGACCTGGTCGAGGCGCACGGCACCGGCACCCGGCTCGGTGACCCGATCGAGGCCCAGGCCCTGCTCGCCACCTACGGCCAGGAGCGCGGCGAGAACGGCGAGCCGCTCTGGCTCGGCTCGCTCAAGTCCAACCTGGGCCACTCCCAGGCCGCGGCCGGCGTCGGCGGCATCATCAAGCTGGTCATGGCCCTGCAGCACGGGCTCATGCCGCAGACCCTGCACGTGGACGAGCCCACCCCGCACGTCGACTGGACCGCGGGTGCGGTCAAGCTGCTGACCGAGGCCCGGCCCTGGCCGGAGACCGGTCGCCCGCGCCGCGCTGCCGTCTCCTCCTTCGGCATCAGCGGCACCAACGCCCACACCATCCTGGAGCAGGCCCCCGCCCCCGAGGCGGTCGAGGCGGCCGAGGGCACGGAAGGTGCCCCCGGCGCCGGTCGGCCCGCGCGGGTGTCCGCACAGGTCCCCGTGCCGGTCTCGGGCCGCTCGGCGGAGGCCCTGCGGGCCCAGGCGCGGGCGTTGCTCGCCCACGTCGAGGGCCGGCCGGAGCTGGACCTGACCGACCTGGGCTACTCCGCGGTGCGCGGCCGCGCCGTCCTGGAGCACCGGGCCGTGGTGCTGGCCGAGGACCGGACGGCGCTCACCGCCGCCCTGCGCGCGCTGGCCGAGGGCGACGCCTCGGCCGACGTGGTGCGCGGTGTCGCGGCGACGCGAGGCCGGACGGCGTTCCTGTTCACCGGGCAGGGCAGCCAGCGGCCTGGCATGGGCCGGGAGCTGTACGAGGCGTTCCCCGTGTTCGCCGAGGCCTTCGACGCCGTCTGCGCACGGGTCGAACTGCCGCTGAAGGAGGCGGTGTTCGGGGAGGACGCGGACGTTCTCGCCCGGACCGAGTTCACCCAGGTCGCGCTGTTCGCGATCGAGACCGCGCTGTTCCGGCTGGTGGAGAGCTGGGGTGTGCGTCCGGACTTCCTGGTGGGCCACTCGATCGGTGAGATCGCGGCCGCCCATGTCGCCGGTGTGCTGTCGCTGGACGACGCCGTCGCCCTGGTGTCCGCTCGTGGTCGCCTGATGCAGGCGCTGCCCGAGGGCGGCGCGATGGTCGCGGTCAAGGCCACCGAGGCCGAGATCCTGCCGCTGCTCACGGACAACGTCAGCATCGCCGCCGTCAACGGCCCTTCCTCCGTGGTGATTTCCGGCGACGAGACCGAAGTCCTCGCCATCGCCGGGCAGTTCGAGAAGACCAAGCGTCTCAACGTCTCGCACGCCTTCCACTCCCCGCTGATGGACGGCATGGTGGCGGACTTCCGCCGCGTGGCGGAGGGCCTGACCTATTCGGCGCCGCAGATCGCCGTGGTCTCCAACGTCACCGGTTCGGTGGCCACCGCCGAGGAGCTGTGCTCGCCCGAGTACTGGGTGCGCCACGTCCGCGAAGCCGTCCGCTTCGCCGACGGCATGCGCACCCTGGAGGCCCAGGGCGTCACCGTCTTCGTCGAGCTCGGCCCCGACGGCGTGCTCTCGGCCATGGGCCAGGAGTGCGTCGCCGCCGGGTCGTTCGTCCCGGTGCTGCGCGCCGGCCGCCCGGAGCAGCGGGCGCTGCTGACCGCGCTGGCCACCGCGCACGTGAACGGCGCCGCGGTAGACTGGGCGCCGGCCTTCGACGGCACCGGTGCGAGCCGCGTCGAGCTGCCCACCTACGCCTTCCAGCGGCAGCGCTACTGGCTCGATCTGCCGAACGACGCCGCCGAGGCGGCCTTCGAACCGGTGGACGGCACGGACTCCGCGTTCTGGGCGGCCGTCGAGAGCGGTGACCTCGCCGCCGTGGCGATGACGCTGTCCGTGGACGGCGGCGACGAGCTGGTGCAGTCCTCCCTGAGCACCCTGCTGCCCGCTCTCTCCACCTGGCGCGAGCAGCGCAGGAACCTGACCACGGTGGACGGTTGGCAGTACCGCGTCACCTGGCAGCCGGTCGACGGGGAGCGGTCGGCCGCCCCGGCGGGCACCTGGCTGCTCGCCGTCCCGGCCGGTCTGGACGAGGCCACCGCCACCGCCGTGGCCGGCTCCCTCACCGCGAGCGGCGCCGAGGTGCGCCGCGTCGAGGTCGAGGCGGGCGCCGACCGGGCGGGCCTGGCGGAGCTGCTGGCCGGGATCACCGCCGAGGGCACCGAGGTGTCCGGCGTGCTGTCCCTGCTCGCCCTCGCCGAGCAGCCGGACGCCGGCCAGCCGGTGCTGTCCGTCGGCTTCACCGCGACCATCGCGCTGGTGCAGGCGCTGGGTGACGCGGGTGTGGGTGCGCCGTTGTGGCTGGCGTCGCGGGGTGCGGTGTTGGTCGGTCGCGCGGACCGGGTGAGCGGTGCGGTGCAGGCGCAGGTCTGGGGTCTGGGCCGGGTGGTGGCGCTGGAGGCGCCGGAGCGTTGGGGTGGTCTGGTCGACCTGCCCGAGGTGCTGGACGGCCGGGCGCAGGGCCGGTTGGCGGCTGTGTTGGCGGGTGTGGACGGCGAGGACCAGGTCGCGGTGCGCGCGAGCGGTGTGTTCGTGCGTCGTCTGGTGCGGGCCGGTCGGTCGGGTGAGGCGGCGGGTTCGTGGTCGCCGCGTGGCACGGTGCTGGTCACGGGTGGTACGGGTGCGCTGGGTGCGCGGGTGGCGCGCTGGCTGGCGGACAACGGTGCCGGGCATCTGGTGCTGACCAGCCGTCGGGGCCTGGCGGCTCCGGGTGCGGCCGAGCTGCGTGACGAGCTGACCGCGTCGGGGGTCGAGGTGACCGTCGCCGCGTGTGACGTCGCCGACCGTACGGCCGTCCAGGCGCTGCTCGCCGAGCACGAGTTCACCGCCGTCGTCCACACCGCCGGTCTGACCGGTTCGGCCGTGCTCGCCGCCACCGACGCCGCCGAGGCCGCCGAGCTGATGGCCGCGAAGGTGGCCGGTGCGGCGCACCTGGACGAGCTGCTCGGGGACACCGAGCTGGACGCCTTCGTCCTCTTCTCCTCCATCGCGGGTGTCTGGGGCAGCGGCGGGCAGTCCGCCTACGCGGCCGCCAACGCCTACCTCGACGCCCTCGCCGAGCAGCGCCGTGCCCGCGGCCTCGCCGCCACCGCCGTCGCCTGGGGCCCCTGGGCCGACGGCGGCATGGTCGACGGCGAGGGGGAGCAGCAGCTGCGCCGCCGCGGCCTGCCGCCGCTCGCCCCCGAACTGGCGCTGGCCGCCCTCGGCCGCGCCCTCGCCGAGGGCGACGCCACGCTGACCGTCGCCGACGTCGACTGGGCGCGCTTCGCCCCCGCCTTCACCGCCGGCCGCAACCGCCCGCTGATCGCCGACCTCCCCGAGGTCCGGGCGCTGCTTGACACCGAGCAGGCGCCCGCCCAGGCCACCGACCAGGCCGGCCGCCTGCGCGAGCGGATCGCCCCGCTCGCCGCCGCCGAGCAGGTGCAGCTGCTGACCGGGCTCGTCCGGGGCCACGTCGCCACGGTGCTCGGCCACGCCGACTCCGCCGAGATCGAGTCCGGCCGCGCCTTCAAGGACCTCGGCTTCGACTCGCTGACCGCCGTCGAGCTGCGCAACCTGCTGACCGCCGACACCGGCCTCTCCCTCCCGGCCACCCTGGTCTTCGACTACCCGACCCCCGAGGTCCTGGCCGCCCACCTGCGGACCCGCCTGCTCGGCGAGCAGTCCGCCGTCGTGCCCGCCGCCGTGACCGCGCGGACCGACGACGAGCCGATCGCCATCGTCGGCATGGCCTGCCGCTACCCCGGCGGCGTCAGCTCGCCCGAGGACCTGTGGCGGATCGTCGCCGACGGCATCGACGGCATCGGAACCTTCCCCGAGGACCGCGGCTGGGACCTCGACGCCCTCTACCACCCGGACCCGGCACACCAGGGCACCTCCTACTCGCGCGAGGGCGGCTTCCTCCCCGGCGTCGGCCGCTTCGACGCGGGCTTCTTCGGCATCAGCCCGCGCGAGGCGCTCGCCATGGACCCGCAGCAGCGGCTGCTGCTGGAGACCTCCTGGGAGGCCTTCGAGCGGGCCGGCATCGACCCGGCCACCCTGAAGGGCAGCCAGGCCGGCGTGTTCGTCGGCTCCAACGGTCAGGACTACGGCGCCCTCCTGATGAGCACCGCCGAGGCGACCGAGGGCTACCTGGCCACCGGCAACGCCGCCGCCGTGGTCTCCGGGCGCCTGGCCTACACCTTCGGTCTGGAGGGTCCGGCGGTCACCGTCGACACCGCGTGCTCCTCCTCCCTGGTCGCCCTCCACCTGGCCGTCCAGTCGCTGCGCAACGGCGAGTGCACCATGGCCCTGGCCGGTGGTGTCACCGTCATGTCCACCCCCGCCGCCTTCGTGGAGTTCAGCCGCCAGCGCGGCCTGGCCGTCGACGGCCGCTGCAAGTCCTTCGCGGGCGCCGCCGACGGCACCGGCTGGGGCGAGGGCGTCGGCGTGCTGCTGGTCGAGCGGCTCTCGGACGCGCAGCGCCTCGGGCACCCGGTGCTCGCGGTCGTCCGCGGTTCGGCGATCAACCAGGACGGTGCCAGCAACGGCCTCACCGCCCCGAACGGCCCCGCGCAGCAGCGCGTCATCCGCCAGGCCCTGGCCGGCGCCGGGCTGTCGGCCGACCAGGTCGACGCCGTCGAGGCGCACGGCACCGGCACGGTGCTCGGCGACCCGATCGAGGCCCAGGCCCTGCTGGCCACCTACGGCCAGGAGCGCAGCGGCGACCGCCCGCTCTGGCTGGGCTCGCTGAAGTCCAACATCGGCCACACCCAGGCCGCCTCCGGCGTCGGCGGCGTGATCAAGATGGTCATGGCGATCCGCGCCGGCGTGCTCCCGCGGACCCTGCACGTCGACGAGCCGTCCCCGCACATCGACTGGACCTCCGGCGCCGTCGAGCTGCTGACCGAAGCGCGGGACTGGCCCGAGACCGGCCAACCGCGCCGGGCCGGCGTCTCCTCCTTCGGCGTCTCCGGCACCAACGCCCACGTCCTCATCGAGCAGGCCCCTGCGGACACCGACGCGCCGGCCCGCGAGGCCGATCCGGCCCCGGCCGCCGACCTGCCGGTGGTCCTGTCGGGGCGCACCACCGACGCCCTGCGTGCCCAGGCCCGCCGCCTGGCCGACCACCTGCGCACCCGGTCGGACGTGCCGGCCGCCGACCTCGCGTACTCGCTCGCGACCTCCCGGGCCGCCTTCGAGCACCGGGCGGCCGTGGTCGCGGACGGCCCGGCCGAGCTGCTGGCCGCCGTCGAGGCGCTGGCCGAGGGCGGCACGGCCGCCGGGCTGGTGACGGGTGCCGCCTCGGGCGGGAAGCTGGCGTTCCTGTTCACGGGGCAGGGCAGCCAGCGTCCGGGCATGGGGCGGGAGCTGTACGAGGCCTTCCCGGTGTTCGCGGACGCCTTCGACGCGGTGTGTGCGCGGGTCGAACTGCCGCTGAAGGAGGCGGTGTTCGGGGAGGACGCTTCGGTTCTCGCCCGGACCGAGTTCACCCAGGTGGCGCTGTTCGCGGTGGAGACCGCGCTGTTCCGCCTCTTCGAGAGCTGGGGTGTTCGGCCCGACGTCCTGGTCGGCCACTCGATCGGTGAGATCGCGGCCGCGCACGTCGCCGGTGTGCTGTCACTGGACGACGCGGTGGCGCTGGTCGCGGCGCGTGGCCGGCTGATGCAGGCGCTGCCGGAGGGCGGCGCGATGGTGGCGGTCAAGGCCACCGAGGCCGAGATCCTGCCGCTGCTCACCGAGAACGTGAGCATCGCCGCTGTCAACGGGCCCACCTCGGTGGTGATTTCGGGAGACGAGTCCGAAGTCCTCGCCCTCGCAGCGCAGTTCGGGAAGACCAAGCGGCTGAGCGTCTCGCACGCGTTCCACTCGCCGCTGATGGACGGCATGGTGGAGGAGTTCCGGGCCGTTGCCGAGGGGCTGACGTACAACGCCCCGCGCATCCCGGTCGTCTCCAACGTCACCGGTGTCCTCGCCACCGCCGAGGAGCTGTGCTCGCCCGAGTACTGGGTGCGCCACGTCCGCCAGGCGGTTCGCTTCGCCGACGGCATGCGGACCCTGGAGGCCAAGGGCGTCACCACCTTCGTCGAGCTCGGCCCGGACGGTGTCCTCACCGCCATGGCCCAGGAGTGCCTGACCGGCGCCGCGGCCTTCGCCGCCGCCCTGCGCACCGGACGGGGCGAGGCGCAGACCGCGCTGACCGCCCTGGCCGCCGCCCACGTCCACGGCTCGGCCGTCGACTGGAGCGCCGTCTTCGCCGGCACCGGCGCCGTGCGCGTCGACCTGCCGACGTACGCCTTCCAGCAGGAGAACCACTGGCCCGACCTCAGCGTCGTGGCGCGTCCGGCCCTCGACGGGCCCGCCGGGGACGTCTTCGACAGCGCGGTCTTCTGGGAGGCCGTGGAACGCGAGGACCTCGGCGCGCTGGCCGAGGCCCTGGAGGTGGACGACACCGAGCAGGGCGTCCGTACCTCCCTCGGCACCGTGCTGCCCGCGCTCTCCTCGTGGCGGCGTCGCCGCCGTGAACGCCACACCGTCGACGGCTGGCGCTACCGCGTCCAGTGGAAGCCGGTGGCCGAGCTCGGTTCCGCCGTTCCGTCCGGTGAGTGGGTGGTGGTGGCGCAGGACGTCTCTGCTGCGTCGGTGGTGGCGTGTGTGGGGGCGTTGTCGGGTCGTGGTGTGTCGGTGCGGCTGGTGGGTTCGGCCGGGTTGTCGCGTGCGGAGCTGGCGGCTGAGGTCGCCGGTGGTCCGGTGGCGGGTGTGCTGGGTGTGGTGTCGGATGCGGGTGTCGCGCTGACGTTGGTGCAGGCGTTGGGTGACGCTGGTGTCGGTGCGCCGTTGTGGCTGGCGACCGGCGGTGCGGTGTCGACGGGTCGTGCGGATGTGCTGCGTGACGCGGTGCAGGCGCAGGTCTGGGGTCTGGGTCGGGTCGTCGCGCTGGAGCATCCGGAGCGTTGGGGCGGTCTGGTCGACCTGCCGGAGGTGCTGGACGAGCGGGCCCAGGGTCGGCTGCTGTCGGTGCTGGCCGGTCTGGGTGACGAGGACCAGCTCGCGGTGCGCGCGAGCGGCGTGTTCGTGCGCCGGCTCGTCCGGGCCGAGCGCGCCGAGGGCACGGGCTGGGCGCCGCGCGGCACCGTCCTGGTCACCGGCGGCACGGGCGCGCTGGGCGCGCACGTCGCCCGCTGGCTGGTCGCCAACGGCGCCGAGCACGTGGTGCTCACCAGCCGCCGTGGCCTGGACGCTCCGGGCGCGGCCGAGCTGCGCGAGGAGTTGACCGCGCTCGGCGCCCGGGCCACCGTCGCCGCCTGCGACGTGAGCGACCGTACGGCCGTCGAGGCGCTGCTCGCCGAGCACGCCTTCACCGCCGTCGTCCACGCCGCCGGTGTGGCCGACGGGGGCACGATCGCCGACACCGACTTGCCCGCCTTCACCGACGCGCTCCGCGCGAAGGTGGACGGTGCGGCGCACCTGGACGAACTGCTCGGCGACACCGAGCTGGACGCCTTCGTCCTCTTCTCCTCCATCGCCGGTGTCTGGGGCAGCGGCGGCCAGGCCGCCTACGCGGCCGCCAACGCCCACCTGGACGCCCTGGCCGAGCAGCGGCGTGCCCGTGGCCTCGCCGCCACCGCCGTCGCCTGGGGTCCGTGGGCCGACGGCGGCATGGTCGAGGCCGAGGCGGAGGACCGCCTGCGCCGCCGCGGCCTGCCGGTGCTGCCGCCCGCGCAGGCGGTTGCCGCACTGGCCGCCGCCGTCGCCGAGGACGAGCCCGCCCTGGTGGTGGCCGACGTCGACTGGGCGCTGTTCGTCCCCGGCTTCACCGTGGCCCGCCCGCGCCCGCTGATCGGCGACCTGCCCGAGGTGCAGCGCGCCCTCACCGGCGCCGCGCCCTCGGCCCAGCCGGACGGCGAGGGCAACGGCCTGGTCCAGCGCCTGCGGGCGCTCACCCCGGCCGAGCGTGAGCGCGCCCTGCTGGACCTCGTCCGGACCGAGGCCGCCTCGGTGCTCGGGCACCACGGCGCCGGAGCCGTCGAGCCGGCCAAGGCCTTCCGTGAGCTGGGCTTCGACTCGCTGACCGCCGTCGAGCTGCGCAACAACCTGAACGCGGTCACCGGCCTGCGGCTGCCCGCCTCCCTGGTGTTCGACTACCCGAACGCCGCCGTCGTCGCCGAACACCTGCTGGCCGAACTCCTCGGCGCCCAGGAGCAGTCCGACGCCCCGACCGCCGTCTCCGCGGCCGACGAGCCGATCGCCATCGTCGCGATGAGCTGCCGCCTGCCCGGCGGCGTCCAGTCGCCCGAGGACCTGTGGCGACTGGTCGCCGAGGGCCGCGACGCCGTCGGCGGATTCCCGACCGACCGCGGCTGGGACCTGGACGCGCTCTACGACCCGGACCCGGCAAGCCAGGGCACCTCGTACGCCCGTGACGGCGGATTCCTGGACGGAGCGGGCGAGTTCGACCCGTCCTTCTTCGGTATCTCGCCGCGCGAGGCGCTGGCGATGGACCCGCAGCAGCGCCTGCTGCTGGAGACCACCTGGGAGGCCTTCGAGCGGGCGGGCATCGACCCGGCGTCCGCGCGGGGCAGCCGGACCGGTGTCTTCATGGGCTCCAACAGCCAGGACTACGCCGCGCTGCTGCTCGCGCTCACCCAGGACGCGGACGGCTACCTGGCCACCGGCAACGCGGCCAGCGTGGTCTCCGGGCGTCTCGCCTACACCTTCGGGCTTGAGGGCCCGGCGGCGACCATCGACACGGCGTGCTCGTCCTCGCTGGTCGCGCTGCACTTCGCCGTTCAGGCGCTGCGCAGCGGCGAGTGCACGATGGCGCTGGCCGGTGGTGTGGTCGTGATGTCCACCCCGGGCACCTTCGTGGAGTTCAGCCGCCAGCGCGGCCTGGCGACGGACGGCCGCTGCAAGGCCTTCGCCGCCGCCGCCGACGGCACCGGCTGGGGCGAGGGCGCGGGCGTCCTGCTGCTGGAGCGCCTGTCGGACGCGCAGCGCAACGGGCACCCGGTGCTCGCGGTCGTGCGCGGTTCGGCGATCAACCAGGACGGTGCGAGCAACGGCCTCACCGCCCCCAACGGTCCGTCCCAGCAGCGGGTCATCCGCGCCGCGCTGGCCGGCGCGGGCCTGTCCGCCGGTGAGGTGGACACCGTCGAGGCGCACGGGACCGGCACCCGACTGGGTGACCCGATCGAGGCGCAGGCGCTGCTGGCCACCTACGGCCAGGACCGCCCGGAGGGGCAGCCGCTCTGGCTGGGCTCGTTGAAGTCCAACATCGGCCACACCCAGGCCGCCGCCGGCGTCGCCGGGATCATCAAGATGGTCATGGCGATGCGGGAGGGGCTGCTGCCGCAGACCCTGCACGTGGACGAGCCGACCCCCGAGGTCGACTGGGCCTCGGGCGCGGTCGAGCTGCTCACCGAGGCCCGCTCGTGGCCCGAGACCGGCGCGCCGCGCCGGGCGGGTGTGTCGTCCTTCGGCATGAGCGGCACCAACGCGCACGTCATCATCGAGCAGGCCCCGGCGGTCTCCCCGGCCGAGCCGGCGCCCGCCGGCGAGACCGGTCCGGTGGCGCCGTGGGTGCTGTCGGCGGGCAGCCCGGAGGCACTCCGGGCGCAGGCCGGCCGGCTGCTGGCGGTGCTGGACGAGGCCGGTGACCTGTCGCTCGCCGAGGTCGGCTTCTCGCTGGCCACCACGCGTGCCGCGCTGGAGCACCGGGCGGCCGTGGTCGCGGAGGACCTCGCCTCGTTCCGGGGTGGTCTGGCGGCGCTGGCCGAGGGCGGTACGGCCGCCGGGCTGATCACGGGTACGGCGGGTGCCGGGCGGACGGCGTTCCTGTTCACGGGACAGGGGAGCCAGCGTCCGGGGATGGGCCGTGAGCTGTACGACGCCTTCCCGGTGTTCGCGGACGCCTTCGACGCGGTGTGTGCGCGGGTCGAACTGCCGCTGAGGGAGGCCGTGTTCGGCGAGGACGCGGACGTCCTGGCCCGTACGGAGTTCACGCAGCTGGCGCTGTTCGCCGTCGAGGTTTCGCTGTTCCGGCTGTTCGAGAGCTGGGGTGTCCGCCCGGACTTCCTGGTGGGTCACTCCATCGGTGAACTGGCGGCCGCGCATGTCGCGGGTGTGCTGTCGCTGGACGACGCGGTGGCGCTGGTCGCCGCTCGCGGCCGGCTGATGCAGGCGCTGCCCGAGGGTGGTGCGATGGTGGCGGTGAAGGCCTCGGAGGCCGAGGTGTTGCCGCTGCTGACCGCTCAGGTGAGCATCGCGGCCGTCAACGGCCCGTCCTCCGTGGTGATTTCGGGTGACGAGACCGAAGTTCTGGCGATCGCCGGGCAGTTCGAGAAGACCAAGCGGCTGCATGTCAGCCACGCCTTCCACTCGCCCTTGATGGACGGGATGTTGGCGGACTTCCGCCGGGTGGCGGAGGGTCTGACCTATTCGGCGCCGCAGATCGCCGTGGTCTCCAATGTGACCGGCGCGGTCGCGACGGCCGAGGAGCTGTGCTCGCCTGAGTACTGGGTGCGTCACGTGCGTCAGGCGGTTCGCTTCGCCGACGGCATGCGGACCCTGGAAGCCCAGGGTGTCACCACCTTTGTCGAGCTGGGCCCGGGTGGTGTGCTGTCGGCCATGGGCCAGGAGTGCGTCGAGCAGGGCGTGTTCGCGCCTGCTCTGCGTGCTGAGCGTCCGGAGGCGCAGACCGCGCTGGCGGCGCTCGCGACCGTTCACGTTCACGGTGTCGCCGTGGACTGGCGCGGCGTGTTCGCGGGTGCGGGTGCGGGTGCGGGTGCGCGTCGGGTCGAGCTGCCGACGTATGCCTTCCAGCGGCAGCGTTACTGGCCGCAGGTCACCGCACGTGAGGTCGTGTCGGAGGGTGCGGTTGCGCTGAGCGCGGCCGAGGCGCGGTTCTGGGGCGCGGTCGATGCGGGGGACCTGGACACGTTCCTGTCGACGCTCGATGTGCGTCGGGAGGACAGCGCGGATGCGCTGCTGCCCGCGCTGTCGTCCTGGCGTCGTAAGCGGCAGGAGGAGTCGGCGGCCGAGGGCTGGCGTTACCGTGTGACGTGGAAGCCGGTGGCGGGTGTCGGTGGACAGCCGGCCGTCCTGGGTGGGACTTGGCTGGTGCTGGTTCCGGCCGGTGCCGAGTCGGCGGGCGTGGTTGCCGCGCTGTCCGGTCATGGTGCCGCTGTTCTGCCGGTGGAGATCGGTGCGGGCGTGCCGGACCGGGAGGAGCTGTCCGTCCGGATCGGCCTGGCTGTGGCCGAGGTCGAGGACCTGGCCGGTGTCGTCGTCGTGGCGGACACCGTCCAGTCGACGCTGGTCACGGTCCAGGCGCTCGCCGACGCGGGCGTCGAGGCGCCGCTGTGGCTGCTGACCAACGGTGCGGTGTCGACGGGTCGTGCGGATGTGCTGCGTGACGCGTCCCAGGCGCAGGTCTGGGGTCTGGGTCGAGTGGTCGGCCTGGAGTATCCGCAGGGCTGGGGCGGTCTGGTCGACCTGCCCGAGGTGCTGGACGAGCGGGCCCAGGGCCGACTGGCCGCCGTGCTGGCCGGTCTGGGCGACGAGGACCAGCTCGCGGTGCGCGCGAGCGGCGTGTTCGTGCGCCGGCTGGTCCGGGTGCCAGGTGCTGCCGCCGCGTGGACGCCGCGTGGCACCGTTCTGGTGACGGGTGGGACGGGTGCGCTGGGTGCGCATGTGGCCCGTTGGCTGGCGGGTGGCGGTGCCGAGCACGTGGTGCTCACCAGCCGTCGCGGACTGGAGGCCCCCGGCGCGGCCGAGCTGCGCGAGGAGCTGCAGAGCCTTGGCGCCGAGGTGACGGTCACCGCGTGTGATGTCGCCGACCGTACGGCGGTCGAGGCGCTGCTCGCCGAGCACGCCTTCACCGCCGTCGTCCACACCGCCGGTGTGGACCGCGCGACGCCGCTGGGCACGACCACGGTGGAGGAGTTCGCCGAGGTCCTGGCTGCCAAGGTGGGCGGTGCGGCGCACCTGGACGAACTGCTCGGTGACACCGAGCTGGACGCCTTCGTCCTCTTCTCCTCGATTGCCGGCGTCTGGGGCAGTGGCGGGCAGGCCGCCTACGCGGCCGCCAACGCCCACCTGGACGCGCTGGCCGAGCAGCGGCGTGCCCGTGGCCTGGCTGCCACGGCGGTTTCCTGGGGTCCGTGGGCCGAGGGCGGTATGGCCGCCCAGGGCGACAACGAGAACCAGCTGCGTCGGCGTGGTCTGCTGCCGATGGCTCCGGCCCCGGCGGTCGCGGCGCTGGCGCAGGCCGTGGACGGCAGCGACGCGACGGTGACCGTCGCGGACGTGGACTGGTCGCGGTTCGCCCCGGCCTTCACCGCCGCCCGCCCGCGCCCGCTGATCGCCGAACTCCCGGACGTCCAGCGCGCCCTCGTGGGTGCCGCCGTGGCGTCGGGCCGGGCGGACGGCGAGCGTAACGGCCTGGTCCAGCGCCTGCTGGCGCTCACCCCGGCCGAGCGTGAGCGTGTTCTGCTGGACCTCGTCCGGACCGAGGCGGCGGCGGTGCTCGGGCACCACGGCGCCGGTGCGGTCGAGGCGGGTCGGGCGTTCAAGGAGCTGGGCTTCGACTCGCTGACCGCCGTCGAGCTGCGCAACCGCCTGAACACGGCCACGGGTCTGCGGCTGCCCGCGACCCTGGTCTTCGACCACCCGACCGCCTCCGCTCTCGCTGCCCACATCGGTGCCGAACTCCTCGGCACCGTGGGTGCGGTGGACGACATTCCGGTGCGGACGTCGGCCGTGGACGACGAGCCGATCGCGATCGTCGCGATGGCCTGCCGCTACCCGGGCGGCGTGAGCAGCCCCGAGGACCTGTGGCGGCTGGTCGCCGAGGGCCGCGACGCCGTCGGCGGCATGCCGGCCGACCGCGGCTGGGACCTGGACGCGCTCTACGACCCGGACCCGGCGAACCCCGGCACCTCCTACGCCGACCAGGGCGGATTCCTCGACGGCGTCGGCGAGTTCGACCCCGGCTTCTTCGGGATCAACCCGCGCGAGGCCCTCGCCATGGACCCGCAGCAGCGCCTGCTGCTGGAGACCACCTGGGAGGCCTTCGAGCGGGCGGGCATCGACCCGGCGTCCGCGCGGGGCAGTCGGACCGGTGTCTTCATGGGCTCCAACAGCCAGGACTACGCCGGACTTCTGCTCGCGCTCACCCAGGACGCGGACGGTTACCTGGCCACCGGCAACGCGGCCAGCGTGGTCTCCGGCCGGCTGGCGTACACCTTCGGTCTTGAGGGTCCGGCGGCGACCGTCGACACGGCGTGCTCGTCCTCGTTGGTTGCTCTGCACTGGGCGGTCCAGGCGCTGCGCAGCGGCGAGTGCACGATGGCGCTGGCCGGTGGTGTGGTCGTGATGTCCACCCCGGGCACCTTCGTGGAGTTCAGCCGCCAGCGCGGCCTGGCCTCGGACGGTCGCTGCAAGGCCTTCGCGGCCGCGGCGGACGGCACCGGCTGGGGCGAGGGCGCCGGTGTGCTGCTGCTGGAGCGCCTGTCGGACGCCGAGCGCAACGGGCACCGCGTGCTGGCGGTCGTGCGTGGCTCGGCGATCAACCAGGACGGTGCGAGCAACGGCCTCACCGCCCCCAACGGCCCCGCGCAGCAGCGCGTCATCCGGCAGGCCCTGGCCGACGCCGGGCTGTCGGCAGACGAGGTCGACGCCGTCGAGGCCCACGGCACGGGCACCCGACTGGGTGACCCGATCGAGGCCCAGGCGCTGCTCGCCACCTACGGCCAGGAGCGCAGCGGGGACCCGCTGTGGCTCGGCTCCCTCAAGTCGAACATCGGCCACACCCAGGCCGCCTCCGGCGTCGGCGGCATCATCAAGATGGTCATGGCGATGCAGCACGGCGTGCTGCCGCAGACCCTCCACGTCGACGAGCCGACCCCCGAGGTCGACTGGGCCTCCGGCGCCGTCGAGCTGCTGACCGAGGCCCGGGACTGGCCGGAGCGCGGACGCCCGCGTCGCGCGGCCGTCTCCTCCTTCGGCATGAGCGGCACCAACGCCCACACCATCATCGAGCAGGCCCCGGCGGCCTCCCCGGCCGAGCCGGCGCCCGCCGGCGAGACCGGTCCGGTGGCGCCGTGGGTGCTGTCGGCGGGCAGCCCGGAGGCGCTCCGGGCGCAGGCCGGCCGACTGCTGGCAGTGCTGGACGAGGCCGGCGACCTGTCGCCCGCCGAGGTCGGCCTCTCGCTGGCCACCACCCGTGCCGCGCTGGAGCACCGCGCCGCGGTGACGGCCGGCGACCAGGCCGGTCTGCGCGAGGGCCTGGCGGCACTGGCCGAGGGCCGATCCGCCGCCGGGCTGATCACGGGCACGGCGGGTGCCGGGCGGACGGCGTTCCTGTTCACGGGACAGGGGAGCCAGCGTCCGGGCATGGGCCGGGAGCTGTACGACACCTACCCGGTGTTCGCGGACACCTTCGACGCGGTCTGCGCACGGGCCGAACTGCCGCTGCTTGACGTGGTGTTCGGTGAGGATGCTGCGGTCCTCGCTCGCACCGAGTACACCCAGCTCGCGCTGTTCGCCGTCGAGGTTTCGCTGTTCCGCCTGTTCGAGAGCTGGGGTGTCGGCCCGGACTTCCTGGTGGGCCACTCGATCGGTGAGATCGCGGCCGCGCACGTCGCGGGCGTCCTCTCGCTCGATGACGCCGTCACCCTGGTGGCGGCCCGTGGCCGGCTGATGCAGGCGCTGCCGGAGGGTGGCGCGATGGTGGCGGTGAAGGCCTCGGAGGAGGAGGTGCTGCCGCTGCTGACCGCTCAGGTGAGCATCGCGGCCGTCAACGGGCCGTCCTCCGTGGTGATTTCGGGCGACGAGTCCGAAGTTCTGGCGATCGCCGGGCAGTTCGAGAAGGCCAAGCGGCTGCATGTCAGCCACGCCTTCCACTCGCCGCTGATGGACGGGATGCTGGCGGAGTTCCGGGCCGTCGCCGAGGGCCTGAGCTACGCCGCGCCGGTCATCCCGGTCGTGTCCAACGTGACCGGTGCCCTGGCCGGCGCCGAGGAGCTGTGCTCGCCCGAGTACTGGGTGCGTCATGTGCGTCAGGCGGTTCGCTTCGCCGACGGCATGCGGGCTCTTGCGGTCGAGGGTGTCACCACCTTTGTCGAGCTGGGCCCGGGTGGTGTGCTGTCGGCCATGGGCCAGGAGTGCGTCGAGCAGGGCGTGTTCACCCCGGCGCTGCGTGCTGAGCGTCCGGAGGTGCAGACCGCGCTGGCGGCGCTCGCGACCGTTCACGTTCACGGTGTCGCGGTGGACTGGCGCGGCGTGTTCGCGGGTGCGGGTGCGGGTGCGGGTGCGCGTCGGGTCGAGTTGCCGACGTATGCCTTCCAGCGGCAGCGTTACTGGCCGCAGGCCGCCGAGCGTGAGGTCGTGTCGGAGGGTGCGGTTGCGCTGAGCGCGGCCGAGGCGCGGTTCTGGGACGCGGTCGATGCGGGGGATCTGGACACGTTCCTGTCGACGCTCGATGTGCGTCGGGAGGACAGCGCGGATGCGCTGCTGCCCGCGCTGTCGTCCTGGCGTCGTAAGCGGCAGGAGGAGTCGGCGGCCGAGGGCTGGCGTTACCGGGTGACGTGGAAGCCGGTGGCGGGTGTCGGCGGACAGCCGGCCGTCCTGGGTGGGACTTGGCTGGTGCTGGTTCCGGCCGGTGCCGAGTCGGCGGGCGTGGTTGCCGCGCTGTCCGGTCATGGTGCCGCTGTTCTGCCGGTGGAGATCGGTGCGGGCGTGCCGGACCGGGAGGAGCTGTCCGTCCGGATCGGCCTGGCTGTGGCCGAGGTCGAGGACCTGGTCGGTGCCGTCGTCGTGGCGGACACCGTCCAGTCGACGCTGGTCACGGTCCAGGCGCTCGCCGACGCGGGCGTCGAGACGCCGCTGTGGCTGCTGACCAACGGTGCGGTGTCGACGGGTCGTGCGGATGTGCTGCGTGACGCGTCCCAGGCGCAGGTCTGGGGCCTGGGCCGGGTGCTCGGTCTGGAGTATCCGCAGGGCTGGGGCGGTCTGGTCGACCTGCCCGAGGTGCTGGACGAGCGGGCCCAGGGCCGACTGGCCGCCGTGCTCGCCGGTCTGGGCGACGAGGACCAGCTCGCCGTGCGCGCGAACGGCGTGTTCGTACGCCGACTCGTCCGGGCCGAGCGTGCCGAGGGCACGGGCTGGAGCCCGCGTGGCACCGTCCTGGTCACCGGCGGCACCGGCGCCCTGGGTGCGCATGTGGCCCGTTGGCTGGCGGGTGGCGGTGCCGAGCACGTGGTGCTCACCAGCCGTCGCGGACTGGAGGCCCCCGGCGCGGCCGAGCTGCGCGAGGAGCTGCAGAGCCTTGGCGCCGAGGTGACGGTCACCGCGTGTGATGTCGCCGACCGTGCGGCGGTCGAGGCGCTGCTCGCCGAGCACGCCTTCACCGCCGTCGTCCACACCGCCGGTGTGGACCGCGCGACGCCGCTGGGCACGACCACGGTGGAGGAGTTCGCCGAGGTCCTGGCCGCGAAGGTGGACGGTGCGGCGCACCTGGACGAGCTGCTCGGTGACACCGAGCTGGACGCCTTCGTCCTCTTCTCCTCCATCGCGGGTGTCTGGGGCAGTGGTGGGCAGGCCGCCTACGCGGCCGCCAACGCCTACCTGGACGCGCTGGCCGAGCAGCGGCGTGCCCGTGGCCTGGCTGCCACGGCGGTTTCCTGGGGTCCGTGGGCCGAGGGCGGTATGGCCGCCCAGGGCGACAACGAGGCCCAGCTGCGTCGGCGTGGTCTGCTGCCGATGGCTCCGGCCCCGGCGGTCGCGGCGCTGGCGCAGGCCGTGGACGGCAGCGACGCGACGGTGACCGTCGCGGACGTGGACTGGTCGCGGTTCGCCCCGGCCTTCACCGCCGCCCGCCCGCGCCCGCTGATCGCCGAACTCCCGGACGTGGTCCGGGTGCTGGCCGAGACCGAGGACGGCGGGGCCACCCCGGGCGGCCCGGCGAACGAGCTGCGGGACCGGCTGTCCGGCCGGCCGCAGGCCGAACGCGACCGCCTGCTGGTCGAGTTGGTCCGCACCGAGGCCGCCGCCGTCCTGGGGCACGCCTCCGCCGGTGCGGTCGAGGCGGGTCGGGCGTTCAAGGAGCTGGGCTTCGACTCGCTGACCGCCGTCGAGCTGCGCAACCGCCTGAACACGGCCACGGGTCTGCGGCTGCCCGCGACCCTGGTCTTCGACCACCCGACTGCCTCCGCTCTCGCTGCCCACATCGGTGCCGAACTCCTCGGCACCGTGGGCACGGTGGACGACATCCCGGTGCGGACGTCGGCCGTGGACGACGAGCCGATCGCGATCGTCGCGATGGCCTGCCGCTACCCGGGCGGCGTGAGCAGCCCCGAGGACCTGTGGCGACTGGTCGCCGAGGGCCGCGACGCCGTCGGCGGCATGCCGGCCGACCGCGGCTGGGACCTGGACGCGCTCTACGACCCGGACCCGGCGAACCCCGGCACCTCCTACGCCGACCAGGGCGGATTCCTCTACGGTGTCGGCGAGTTCGACCCCGGCTTCTTCGGGATCAACCCGCGCGAGGCCCTCGCCATGGACCCGCAGCAGCGCCTGCTGCTGGAGACCACCTGGGAGGCCTTCGAGCGCGCCGGCATCACCCCCGACGCGGCGCGCGGCACCCGGACGGGTGTCTTCGCCGGCACCAACAGCCAGGACTACGCGAGCCTGCTGATGGCCAGCCCGCAGGGCACCGACGGCTACCTGGCCACCAGCAACGCGGCCAGCGTGGTCTCCGGGCGTCTCGCCTACACCTTCGGGCTGGAAGGCCCGGCGGTCACCGTCGACACGGCCTGCTCCTCCTCGCTGGTCGCCCTGCACCTCGCCGTGCAGTCGCTGCGCAGCGGCGAGTGCACGATGGCGCTGGCCGGCGGTGTGGTCGTGATGTCCACCCCGGGCACCTTCGTGGAGTTCAGCCGCCAGCGGGCGCTGGCCTCGGACGGCCGCTGCAAGGCCTTCGCGGCCTCGGCGGACGGTACGGGCTGGGGCGAGGGCGCGGGCATGCTGCTGCTGGAGCGTCTCTCCGACGCCGAGCGCAACGGGCACCAGGTGCTCGCGGTGATCCGTGGCAGCGCGATCAACCAGGACGGTGCCAGCAACGGCCTGACCGCCCCCAACGGCCCGGCCCAGCAGCGCGTCATCCGGCAGGCCCTGGCCGACGCCGGGCTGACCGCCGCCGAGGTCGACGCCGTCGAGGCCCACGGCACCGGCACCACCCTCGGCGACCCGATCGAGGCCCAGGCGCTGCTCGCCACCTACGGCCAGGAGCACACCGAAGAGCCGCTCTGGCTCGGCTCGTTGAAGTCGAACATCGGCCACACCCAGGCCGCCTCCGGCGTCGGCGGTGTGATCAAGATGGTCATGGCGATCCGCAACGGGGTGCTGCCCAAGACCCTGCACGTGGACGAGCCCACCCCGCACGTCGACTGGGCCTCGGGCGCGGTCGAGCTGCTGACCGAGGCCCGGGACTGGCCCGAGCGCGGACGCCCGCGCCGTGCGGCCGTCTCCTCCTTCGGCATGAGCGGCACCAACGCCCACACCATCATCGAGCAGGCGCCGGCGGCCTCCCCGGCCGAGCCGGCGCCCGCCGACGGGACCGCGGGCCCGCTGCCCTGGGTGCTCTCCGGGCACACCGAGGCCGCGCTGCGCGACCAGGCCCGCCGTCTGGCGGCGCACCTCACGGAGAGCGCGGCCGCCGGGGAGTCCCTCGACCCGGCCGCGGTCGCCGGGGCGCTGGCGACGGCCCGTTCGGTGTTCGAGCACCGCGCGGTCGTCGTTGCTGCGGGGAAGGCGGATCTGTTCGCCGGTCTCGCCGCGCTCGCCGACGGTGAGCAGGTGGCTCAGCTGGTCCAGGGCACGGCCCGGACGACCGGTGGCCCGGTGTTCGTGTTCCCCGGTCAGGGGTCGCAGTGGCTGGGCATGGCCCGCGAACTGCTGGCGGACGAGCCGGTGTTCCGTTCGCGGATGGAGGAGTGCGCGAGCGCTCTTGCGTCGTACGTCGACTGGGACCTGCTGGTGGTCGTCTCGGGTGAGGACGGCGGGTGGATGGAGCGGGTGGACGTGGTCCAGCCGGTGCTGTTCGCCGTGATGGTGTCGCTGGCTGCTCTCTGGCGTTCGTACGGTGTGGAGCCGTCGGCGGTGGTCGGGCACTCGCAGGGCGAGATTGCCGCCGCTGCCGTGTCCGGTGCGCTGTCGCTGGAGGATGCCGCGCTGGTGGTGGCGCTGCGGAGCCAGGCGATCATCGAACTGTCGGGCCTGGGTGGCATGGTGTCCGTCCCGCTGCCCGTGGAGAGCGTCCGCGAGCTGCTGGAGGGCCGTGAGGGAATCTCGATCGCGGCCGTCAACGGCCCGAACTCCGTTGTGGTTTCCGGCGACGCCGGTGCCCTGGACGAGCTGGTGGAGTACTGCACCGGGCAGGAGATCCGGGCTCGTCGGATCGCGGTGGACTACGCGTCGCACTCGGCGCACGTGGAGCGCATCGAGGCCCGCCTGGCCGAGCTGCTGTCCCCGGTCGCCCCGCGTGTTCCGGAGGTGCCGTTCCACTCCACCGTGACCGGTGAGGTGATCGACAGCGCTTCGCTGGATGCCGGTTACTGGTACCGCAACCTGCGCCAGACGGTGGAGTTCGCGAGCACCGTCGAGGCTCTCCTCGCGTCCGGTCACTCGCAGTTCGTGGAGGTGAGCGCCCATCCGGTGCTGACCGTCGGCATCCAGGAGGCCATTGACGCCAGCGCCGTCGAGGCGACGGTCCAGGGGACCCTGCGTCGCGACCACGGTGGCCGGGAGCGTTTCCTGACCGCCCTCGCCGAGGCCTGGAGCAACGGCGCCACCGTCGACTGGGCCGCCCAGTTCCCCACGGCCCGCCGCATCGACCTGCCGACCTACGCCTTCCAGCGGCAACGCTTCTGGCCGAAGCCGTCCGGCTCCTGGATCGGCGACGCGACCGCGATGGGCCTGGAGTCCGCCGACCACCCGCTGCTCGGTGCCGCCGTGGTGCTCGCCGAGGGCGAGGGCCTGGTGCTGACCGGCCGGCTGTCGGTGCAGAGCCACCCGTGGCTGGCCGACCACGCCGTCGGCGGCGCGGTGATCCTGCCCGGGACGGCGTTCGTCGAGCTGGTGTTCCGCGCGGGCGACGAGGTCGACTGCGACCGGATCGAGGACCTGACGCTGGAGGCGCCGCTGGTGCTGCCGGAGCGCGGCGCGGTGGCCGTCCAGGTGTGGGTGGGTGCCGCCGACGGTTCGGGCGCCCGCCCGGTGTCGGTGCACTCCCGTCCGCAGGACGCCGCCGCCGACGAGCCGTGGCTGCGGCACGCGACCGGTCTGGTCGCCGCCGGTGACCAGGTGCAGGCCCCGGCGACCGAGGCCGTCTGGCCGCCGGAGGGTGCCGTCGAGCTGCCCGTCGAGGGCTTCTACGAGCGGCTGGCCGCCGCCGGTTACGGCTACGGCCCGGCCTTCCAGGGGCTGCGGGCCGCCTGGCGGATCGGGGACGACGTCCTCGCCGAGGTCGAACTGCCGCAGGAGGTCCAGTCGGAGGCCGGCCGGTACGGCCTGCACCCGGCGCTGCTCGACGCGGCGCTGCACGCGGTGGGGCTGGGCGAGCTGCTCGCGGACACCGGCCGGGCGCGTCTGCCGTTCTCCTGGTCGGGCGTCGGTCTGTCGGCCGTCGGTGCCGCCCGGGTGCGGGTGCGCCTCACGGCCGCCGGGCCGGACGCGGTGAGGCTGCTGGCCGTCGACGAGACCGGTGCGCCGGTCGTGGCGATCGACTCGCTGGTGCTGCGCGAGGTCTCCGCCGACGGCGTGGCCGCCGGTCAGGGCGCCCCGCGTGACGCGCTGTTCCGCCTGGACTGGGCGCTGCTCGGGGCGGAGCCGGTCGAGGGCGCCGCCGTGCGTCGTGCGCTGGTCGCTGCGGACGCGGCCGGGCTGCCGTCCGTCCTGCGCGACCTGGCCGGGTCCGCGCCCGTCTTCGCCGGTCTGCCGGAGCTGGCCGGGGCGCAGGACGTCCCCGAGCTGGTGTTCCTGCCGCTCGGCCGGGCTGTGGCCGGTGTCACCGGCGACGGGTCGGGCGCGTTCCCGGCCGCCGAGGCCGCGCACGCGGCTGTGCTCGTCGCGCTGGCCGCCGCCCAGGCCTGGCTGGCCGAGGACCGGTTCGCCGAGTCCCGGCTGGTGTTCGTGACGAGCGGCGCCGTCGCCACCGCCACCGGCGAGGACGTCACCGACCTGGCGTACGCCCCGGTGTGGGGCCTGATCCGCTCCGCGCAGTCGGAGAACCCGGGCCGCTTCGTCCTGCTCGACCTCGACCTCGACCTCGACCTCGACGTCGACGCCGAGGAGGCGGACGCCGTCGGCGCCGCCGAGGCGGTGCTCGCCGCGCTCGCCACCGACGAGCCGCAGCTGGCCGTGCGGGCCGGTGCGGTCCGCGCTCCCCGGCTGGCCCGTCCGGGCTCCTCGGGCCGGCTCGTGCCCCCGGTGGGGCAGCCGGCCTGGCGGCTGGACGTCACGGCCGAGGGGACCCTGGAGAACCTCGTCCTGGCGCCCTGCCCGGAGGAGTTCCGCCCGCTCGGCGCCCGGGAGGTGCGAGTCGCGCTGCGCGCCTCCGGCCTCAACTTCCGCGACGTCGTGCTCGCCCTGGGCATGGTCCCCGACCAGCAGGTGATGGGGAACGAGGGCGCGGGTGTCGTCCTGGAGGTCGGCGCCGAGGTGACGGACCTGGCCCCGGGTGACCGGGTGATGGGTCTGTTCTCCGGCTCGTTCGCGCCGTACTCGGTGGTCGACCACCGCTTGCTGGCCCGGATCCCGGAGGGCTGGACCTTCGTTCAGGCCGCCTCCGTGCCGGTGGTGTTCCTGACCGCCTACTACGGCCTGGTGGACGTGGGCGGTCTGCGCGCCGGCGAGCGGGTGCTGGTGCACGCCGCCGCCGGCGGTGTCGGGATGGCCGCCGTGCAGCTGGCCCGGCACCTGGGTGCCGAGGTGTTCGGCACGGCGAGCCCCGGCAAGTGGGAGACCCTGCGGGCCTCGGGTCTGGACGACGCGCACATCGCGAACTCCCGGACCCTCGACTTCGAGGGCGCCTTCCTGGCGGCCACGGACGGCGCCGGCATGGACGTCGTGCTGGACTCCCTGTCGGGCGAGTTCGTCGACGCCTCGCTGCGGCTGCTGCCGCGCGGCGGGCGCTTCCTGGAGATGGGCAAGACCGACAAGCGGGACCCGCAGGTGGTCGCGGCCGACCACGAGGGCGTGCGCTACCAGGCGTTCGACCTGGTCGAGGCCGGCCGGGACCGGATCCGCGAGATGCTGCGGGAGATCGTCGCCCTGTTCGAGCGCGGTGAGCTGCGGCTGCTGCCGATCGCGACCTGGGACATCCGGCAGGCGCCGGAGGCGTTCCGCTTCCTCAGCCAGGCCCGGCACACCGGCAAGCTGGTGCTGACCATGCCGCCGCTCCCGGACCGGGACGGCACCGTCCTGATCACCGGCGGCACCGGCACCCTCGGCGGGCTGCTGGCCCGCCACCTGGTGACCCGGTACGGCATCCGGCACCTGGTGCTCACCGGCCGTCGGGCCGCCGAGTCCGAGGCCGGGCGTGAACTCGCCCGCGAGCTGGGCGATTCGGGTGCCGAGGTCACCCTGGCGTCCTGTGACGTCGCCGACCGGGCCGCGCTGGCCGCGGTGCTGGACGCCGTCCCGGTGGCGCACCCGCTGACCGCCGTGGTGCACACCGCCGGCGTCCTGGACGACGGCGTGGTGTCGGCGCTCACCCCCGAGCGCGTCACGGAGGTGCTCCGGCCCAAGGTGGACGGCGCGCTCAACCTGCACGAGCTCACCGCCGGCAGCGACCTCGCCGCCTTCGTGCTCTTCTCCGCCGCCGCCGGCACCTTCGGCGGCGCCGGCCAGGGCAACTACGCGGCGGCCAACGTGCTGCTCGACGCGCTGGCCCACCACCGCCGCGCGCTGGGCCTGCCCGCCCACGCCCTGACCTGGGGCTTCTGGGCCGAACGCAGCGGCATGACCGGCCACCTGGACGAGGCCGACGTGACGCGCATGTCGCGCTCGGGCATGCGGGCGCTGTCGTCCGAGGACGGCCTCGCCCTGTTCGACGCGGCGCTGGGCACCGACGAGGCCCAGCTGATGCCCGCCAGGCTCGACCTCGCCACCATCCGCCAGCAGGTCGGCGCGGGCACCGTGCCGCCGCTGCTGCGCGCGCTGGTCCGGCCGAAGAGCCGCCGCACCGCGGCCGCCGTCAGCGCCGGCGAGGCCAAGTCCGGCCTGGCCCGCAAGCTGGCCGGGCTCGCCACCGCCGAGCAGCTGCGCCTGCTGACCGACCTGGTCCGCGGCCACGCGGCCACCGCGCTCGGGCACGCCGCCGCCGAACAGGTGGACGCGGACCGGGCGTTCAAGGAGCTCGGCTTCGACTCGCTGACCGCGGTCGAGCTGCGCAACCGTCTCAACGCCGTCACCGGCCTGCGGCTGCCGGCCACCCTGGTCTTCGACCACCCGAGCCCGGCGGCGCTGGCCGAGCACCTGCGGGCCGAACTCGCGGGCGAGGAGCCCGCGGTGCAGGCACCGCTGCCCGTCCGGGCCGCCGCCGACGACGACCCGGTCGTCATCGTGGCGATGAGCTGCCGCTTCCCCGGCGGAGTGCGCAGCCCGGAGCAGCTGTGGCAGCTGGTCGCGGAGGGCGGCGACGCCATCAGCCCGTTCCCGGCCGACCGCGGCTGGGACACCGAGGCCCTGTACGACCAGGACCGGACCAAGAGCGGCACCAGCTACGTCCGCGAGGGCGGGTTCCTGCTCGGCGCGGGCGAGTTCGACGCGGACTTCTTCGGGATCTCGCCGCGCGAGGCGCTCGCCATGGACCCGCAGCAGCGGCTGCTGCTGGAGGCCTCGTGGGAGGCGTTCGAGCGGGCCGGGATCGACCCGGGCGCGCTGCGCGGCAGCGCGACCGGCGTGTTCGTCGGGGCGGCCTACCAGGGCTACACCAACATCCTGGCCGGCTCCGGGCTGGAGGGTCACCTGCTCACGGGTACCTCGACCAGCGTGGTGTCCGGGCGCGTCGCGTACACCTTCGGGCTCGAGGGCCCCGCGGTGACCGTGGACACCGCCTGCTCCTCCTCGTTGGTCGCTCTGCACCTGGCCGCCCAGGCGCTGCGCAACGGCGAGTGCTCGCTGGCCCTGGCCGGCGGCGCCACCGTGATGGCCACCCCCGGCCTGTTCGTCGAGTTCAGCCGTCAGCAGGGCCTCGCGCCCGACGGCCGCTGCAAGCCCTTCGCGGCCTGCGCCGACGGCACCGGCTGGGCGGAGGGTGCGGGCCTGCTCCTGCTGGAGCGCCTCTCCGACGCCCGCCGCAACGGGCACCCGGTGCTCGCGGTGGTCCGCGGCAGCGCGATCAACCAGGACGGTGCCAGCAACGGGCTGACCGCCCCGAACGGCCCGGCCCAGCAGCGCGTCATCCGCCAGGCCCTGGCGGCCGCCCGACTGTCCGCCGACGAGGTGGACGCCGTCGAGGCGCACGGCACCGGCACGGTGCTCGGCGACCCGATCGAGGCCCAGGCCCTGCTGGCCACCTACGGCCGGGGCCGCGACGACGACCAGCCGCTGTGGCTGGGGTCGTTGAAGTCCAACATCGGCCACGCCCAGGCGGCGGCCGGTGTCGGCGGCGTGATCAAGATGGTCATGGCGATGCGGGAGGGTGTGCTGCCCAAGACCCTCCACGTGGACGAGCCGTCCCCCGAGGTCGACTGGTCGGCCGGCGCGATCGAGCTGCTGACCGAGGCCCGGCCCTGGCCGGAGACCGGACGTCCGCGCCGTGCGGCCGTCTCCTCCTTCGGCGTCAGCGGGACCAACGCCCACACCGTCCTGGAGCAGGCCCCGGCCGAGCCGGCCGCGCCCGCGGCGCAGCCGGTCACCCCGGCCGGCGCCGAGCCGAGGACGCTGCTGTGGCCGCTGTCGGCCCGCAGTGAGCAGAGCCTGCGCGACCAGGCCGCCCGCCTCCAGCGGCACCTCGCCGACCACGGCGACACCGCCGCGTCCGTCGGCTACGCGCTGGCGACCACCCGGGCCGCCCACGAGCACCGGGCGGTGCTGGTCGGCGCCGACGCCGTCGAACTGCGCGACGGACTGGCAGCGTTGGCCGAGGGCCGTACCGCGCCCAACCTGGTGCGCGGCCGCGCCCGGGGCGGCAGGTCCGCCGTGCTCTTCACGGGTCAGGGCAGCCAGCGCCCGGGGATGGGCCGGGAGCTGTACGAGGCCTACCCGGTGTTCGCCGAGGCCTTCGACGCGGTCTGCGCGCTGGTCGAACTGCCGCTGCGCGAGGCCGTGTTCGGCGAGGACGCGGACGTTCTCGCCCGGACCGAGTTCACCCAGGTCGCGCTGTTCGCGGTCGAGGTGGCGCTGTTCCGCCTCTTCGAGAGCTGGGGGGTCCGTCCGGACGTCCTGGCCGGTCACTCGATCGGCGAACTGGTGGCCGCGCATGTCGCGGGCGTCCTGTCGCTGGACGACGCCGTCGCACTG
The DNA here is from genome assembly GCF_044763205.1 of Kitasatospora sp. NPDC096204. NCBI lineage: Bacteria > Bacillati > Actinomycetota > Actinomycetes > Kitasatosporales > Streptomycetaceae > Kitasatospora > Kitasatospora sp. NPDC096204. The sequence goes on along the minus strand of NZ_JBIWFT010000002.1, from coordinate 470,821 downwards.
GTGTCCGCCCGTGGCCGCCTGATGCAGGCGCTGCCGGAGGGCGGCGCGATGGTGGCGGTGAAGGCCACCGAGGCCGAGATCCTGCCGCTGCTCACCGGTAACGTCAGCATCGCGGCGATCAACGGGCCTTCCTCCGTGGTGGTTTCGGGCGACGAGGCCGAAGTCCTGGCCATCGCCGGTCAGTTCGAGAAGACCAAGCGGCTGCATGTCAGCCACGCGTTCCACTCGCCGCTGATGGACGGCATGCTGGCGGAGTTCCGCGCCGTCGCCGAGAGCCTGACCTATTCGGCGCCGCAGATCGACGTGGTCTCCAACGTCACCGGTGAACTGGCCACCGCCGAGGAGCTGTGCTCGCCCGAGTACTGGGTCCGGCACGTCCGCGAGGCCGTCCGCTTCCTCGACGGGATGCGCACCCTGGAGGCCCAGGGCGTCACCACCTACCTGGAGCTGGGCCCCGACGGCGTCCTCACCGCGATGGCCCAGGAGTGCCTGGGCGAGTCCACCCGCGCCCGGTTCACCGCCGCGCTGCGCGCCGGCCGGCCGGAGGCACGGACCGTCGCCACCGCCCTGGCCGCCGTGCACACGGGCGGTGTCCGGCCCGACTGGGAGGCGGTCTTCGCCGGCACCGGCGCCCACCGGGTCGCCCTGCCGACGTACGCCTTCCAGCCGGACGCCTACTGGCCGGAGCCGCTCCCGGCGGCCCCGCAGGCGGGCGCCGAGCGCGCCGAACTCTCCGGAGCCGAGAGCGAGTTCTGGTCCGCCGTGGAGCGCGAGGACGTGGCGGCGCTGGCCGCGACGCTCGCGGTCGACGGCACCGGGCCGCAGGACGACCTGCTGCCGCTGCTGCCGCTGCTGTCCTCCTGGCGCCGCCGCAACCGCGACGACCGCACGGTGGACGGCTGGCGCTACCGCGTCACCTGGCAGCCGACGGCCGCCGCGACGGGAGCCGCGACGCTGTCCGGCACCTGGGTGCTGGTACCCGGCGACGCCGCCGCCGACCTGGTCGAGGCGGCCGAGCGGGCGCTGACCGCCCACGGCGCCGCGGTGCACCGGCTGGAGCCGGGCACCCGGTCGCGGGAGGAGGCGGCCGCCCTGGTGGCGCAGCTGCCGTCCGCCCCGGCCGGCGTGCTGGCGCTCGCGCCGAGCGCGGAGTCGGCGATGGTCCTGATCCAGGCGCTCGCCGACGCCGAGCTCACCGCCCCGCTGTGGCTGGCCACCTCGGGCGCGGTCTCGGTCGGCCGCGCAGACCGGCTGCGCGACGCGGCGCAGGCCCAGGTCTGGGGCCTCGGCCGGGTGGCGGCGCTGGAGCACCCCGCGCTCTGGGGCGGTCTGCTCGACCTGCCCGAGGTGCTGGACGAGCGGGCGCAGGGCCGACTGGCCGCCGTCCTGGCCGCTCCGGCCGACGAGGACCAGCTGGCGGTGCGCGCCTCGGGCGTGTTCGTGCGCCGGCTCGTCCGGGCCGAGCGCGCCGAGGGCGCGGGCTGGAACCCGCGCGGCACCGTCCTGGTCACCGGCGGCACCGGCGCCCTGGGCGCCCGGGTCGCCCGCTGGCTGGCCGAGCACGGCGCCGAGCACCTGGTGCTGACCAGCCGTCGCGGCCCGGACGCCCCGGGCGCGGCCGAACTGCGTACGGAGCTGGAGGGCCTCGGAGCCCGGGTGACCGTCGCGGCCTGCGACGTCGCCGACCGTACGGCCGTCGAGGCGCTGCTCGCCGAGCACCCCGTCGACGCGGTCGTGCACACCGCGGGCGTCGGCCAGACCACCCCGCTGGCCGCCACCGAACTCGCGGAGTTCTCCGCGGTCGTGGCCGCCAAGGTGGCCGGTGCGGCGCACCTGGACGAGCTGCTCGGTGACACCGAACTGGACGCCTTCGTCCTGTTCTCCTCGATCGCCGGCACCTGGGGCAGCGCGGGCCAGTGCGCCTACGCCGCGGGCAACGCCTACCTGGACGCCCTGGCCGAGCAGCGGCGTGCCCGCGGCCTGGCCGCCACGGCCGTCGCCTGGGGCCCCTGGGCCGACGGCGGCATGGCCGACGGCGAGGCGGGCGAGCAGCTGCGCCGCCGCGGCCTGGCGCCGATCGCGCCCGACCTGGCGATCGCCGCGCTGGCCGGTGCGGTCGGCTCGGACGAGCCGGCGCTCACCGTGGCCGACGTCGACTGGGCGCGCTTCGCGCCGGCCTTCGCCGCCACCCGTCCGCGCCCCCTGCTCGACCGGATCGCCGAGGCGGGCGAGGCGCTGGCCGCCGGCTCCCACCCGGCCGCCACCGACGCCGCGGGCACCCTGCGCACCCACCTGCTCGGCCTCGCCGAGGGCGAGCGCCGCCAGTACCTGCTGGACCTGGTGCGGACCGAGGCCGCCGCCGTGCTCGGCCACGCCTCGGCCACCCGGGTCGAGGAGGACCGCGCGTTCAAGGAGCTGGGCTTCGACTCGCTGACCGCGGTCGAGCTGCGCAACCGGCTCACCGAGACCAGCGGCCTGCGGCTGCCCGCGACCCTGGTCTTCGACCACCCGACGCCGCTCGCCCTGGCCGAGCACCTTCGGACCGAACTCGTCGGCGCCGAGCCGCAGTCGGCCCTGCCCGCCGTCCGTCCGGCCTCCGGCGACGGCACCGGGACGCAGGACGACCCGATCGCGATCGTCGCGATGAGCTGCCGCTACCCGGGCGGTGTCCGCACCCCCGAGGAGCTGTGGCAGCTGGTGCTCTCCGGCACCGACGCGGTCGGCGAGATGCCGACCGACCGCGGCTGGGACCTGGACGCCCTGTACCACCCGGACCCGGAGCACCCGGGCACCTCCTACGCCCGCCACGGCGGCTTCGTCCACGACGCCGACCGCTTCGACCCGGCGTTCTTCGGGATCTCGCCGCGCGAGGCGGTGGCGATGGACCCGCAGCAGCGGCTGCTGCTGGAGACCTCCTGGGAGGCCTTCGAGCGGGCCGGTATCGACCCGGCCACGCTGAAGGGCAGCCAGGCGGGCGTGTTCGTCGGCTCCAACGGCCAGGACTACGCGACCCTGCTGCTCGGCGCGCCGCAGGAGGCCGACGGCTTCCTCGGCACCGGCAACGCGGCCGCCGTGGTCTCGGGCCGGCTGGCGTACACCTTCGGCCTGGAGGGCCCGGCGGTGACGGTGGACACCGCGTGCTCCTCCTCGCTGGTCGCCCTGCACCTCGCCGTGCAGGCGCTGCGCAGCGGCGAGTGCTCGCTGGCCCTGGCCGGCGGTGTCACCGTGATGTCGCTGCCGGGGGCCTTCCTGGAGTTCAGCCGCCAGCGCGGCCTGGCCGCCGACGGCCGCTGCAAGTCCTTCGCGGGCGCCGCGGACGGTACGGGCTGGGGCGAGGGCGCCGGCGTGCTGCTGCTGGAGCGGCTGTCGGACGCCGAGCGCCTCGGGCACCCGGTGCTCGCGGTGGTGCGCGGCAGCGCGGTCAACCAGGACGGTGCCAGCAACGGCCTGACCGCCCCGAACGGCCCCGCGCAGCAGCGGGTGATCCGCGCGGCGCTGGCCAGTGCCGGGCTGTCGGCCGGCGAGGTGGACGCGGTCGAGGCGCACGGCACCGGCACGGTGCTGGGCGACCCGATCGAGGCCCAGGCGCTGCTGGCCACCTACGGGCAGGAGCGCGGCGGGGACCCGCTGTGGCTGGGCTCGCTGAAGTCCAACATCGGCCACACCCAGGCGGCGGCCGGCGTCGGCGGCGTGATCAAGATGGTCATGGCGATCCGCGCCGGCGTGCTGCCGCGCACCCTGCACGTCGACGAGCCCACCCCGCACGTCGACTGGTCGGCGGGCGCCGTCGAGCTGCTGACGCAGTCGCGGGACTGGCCGCAGACCGGCGCCCCGCGCCGCGCGGGCGTCTCCTCCTTCGGGTTCAGCGGCACCAACGCCCACGTCATCCTGGAAGGCGTCCAGCCGGTGGCCGCCGCCGGGGAGGACCGGGCCGCCGTCGAGCCGCCGGTCCTGCCGGTGGTGCTGTCCGCCCGGTCCGAGTCGGCCCTGCGCCGACAGGCCGGCCGCCTGCAGGCCCACCTGGCCGGCCACCCGGAGGTCACGCTGCTCGACGCCGCGTACTCGCTGGCGACCGGGCGTGCCGCCCACGAGTACCGCGCGGTGCTCACCGGCACGGACCGGGCGACGGTGCTGCGCGGGCTCGGAGAGCTCGCCGAGGGCGGGTCCCTGCCGGGCCTCACCCGGGGCGAGGCCGGCGGGAAGTCGGCGTTCCTCTTCACCGGTCAGGGCAGCCAGCGTCCGGGCATGGGCCGGGAGCTGTACGAGGCCTACCCGGTGTTCGCGGACGCCTTCGACGCGGTCTGCGCGCGGGTCGAACTACCGCTGAAGGAGGCGGTGTTCGGGGAGGACGCTGCGGTTCTCGCCCGTACGGAGTTCACCCAGGTGGCGCTGTTCGCGGTCGAGGTGGCGCTGTTCCGGCTGGTGGAGAGCTGGGGGGTCCGTCCGGACTTCCTGGTGGGCCACTCGATCGGTGAGCTGGTGGCCGCGCATGTCGCGGGTGTGCTGTCGCTGGACGACGCGGTGGCGCTGGTCGCGGCGCGTGGCAGGTTGATGCAGGCGCTGCCGGAGGGCGGCGCGATGGTCGCGGTGAAGGCCTCGGAGGAGGAGGTGCTGCCGCTGCTGACCGCTCGGGTGAGCATCGCGGCGATCAACGGGCCCACGTCGGTGGTGGTTTCGGGCGAGGAGTCCGAAGTCCTGGCGATCGCCGGGAAGTTCGAGAAGACCAAGCGGCTGAGCGTCTCGCACGCGTTCCACTCGCCGCTGATGGACGGGATGGTGGAGGAGTTCCGGGCTGTTGCCGAGGGGCTGACGTACAGCGCCCCGCGCATCCCGGTGGTCTCCAACGTCACCGGTTCGCTGGCCACGGCGGAGGAGCTGTGCTCGCCCGAGTACTGGGTGCGCCACGTCCGCGAGGCGGTCCGCTTCCTCGACGGGATGCGCACCCTGGAAGCCCAGGGCGTCACCACCTTCGTCGAACTCGGCCCCGACGGCGTGCTCTCGGCCATGGGCCAGGACTGCGTCGACGGACCGGACACCGCCTTCGCCGCCGCCCTGCGCGGCGACCGGCCCGAGCGGGACGCGCTCGCCGCGGCCCTGGCCGTCGCCCACACCCGCGGCGCGGCGGTCGACTGGGAGGCCCTGTTCGCCGGCTCCGGCGCCCGCCGGGTGGACCTGCCGACCTACGCCTTCCAGCGTGAGCGGTACTGGCCGAAGGCCGCCCAGGCGGCCCCCGCCGGCGGCACCGAGCACGACCCGGCCGAGGCGGACTTCTGGGCCGCCGTGGAACGCGGCGACCTGGCCGCGCTGACCGGCACCCTGGACGTCCGCGGGGACGAGCCGCTGAGCGCGGTCCTGCCCGCCCTGTCGTCCTGGCGGCGCCGCAACGCCGACGAGTCGACGCTGGACCGCTGGCGCTACCGCGTCAGCTGGCGCGCCCTGTCCGGCGACCAGGACGGCACCCCGTCCCTGGACGGCCGCTGGCTGGTCGTCGAGCCCGCCGACCCGGCCGGCGAGCAGCCGGCCGCCGACCTGGCGGACCTGCTGGCCGGGCACGGCGCCCGGGTCGAGCGGATCACCGTCGACCCGGCGACCGCGGACCGCACGGCCCTGGCCGGCGAGCTGCGCGAGGCCGCCGGCGGCGCGGAGGCCCCCATCGCGGGTGTGCTCTCCCTGCTGGCCCTGACCGGGCGCTCGAACGCCGAGCACCCGGGCCTGTCCGCCGGCCTGTCCGGCACCCTGGCCCTGGTGCAGGCGCTGGGCGACGCCGGAATCGGCGCACCGCTCTGGCTGATCACCGGCGGCGCGGTCTCCACCGGTCCGACGGACCGGCTGCGCAACGCGGTCCAGGCCCAGGTCTGGGGCCTCGGCCGGGTGGTCGGGCTGGAGCAGCCGCAGCGCTGGGGCGGTCTGCTGGACCTGCCCGAGACGCTCGACGACCGGGCGCGGCAGCACCTGGCGGCGGTCCTCGCCGGCGCCGACGGGGAGGACCAGATCGCCCTGCGGTCCTCCGGCGCGCTGGTCCGCCGACTGGTGCACAGCCGTCCGCTCGGGGCGGCCGAGGCACCGGCCCCGTGGACGCCGCGCGGCACCGTGCTGATCACCGGCGGCACCGGCGCCCTCGGCGGGCAGGTCGCCCGCTGGCTGGCGCGGGCCGGCGCCGAGCACCTGGTGCTCACCAGCCGGCGCGGCGCGCAGGCCGCCGGGGCCGCCGAGCTGGCCGCCGAGCTGACCGGGCTCGGCGTCCGGGTCACCCTCGCGGCCTGCGACGTGGCCGACCGCACGGCCGTCGCCGGGCTGCTCGCCGAGCACCCCGTCGACGCCGTGGTCCACGCGGCCGGACTGGACCTGGCCGTACCGCTGGCCGAGATCACCGCGGACCAGCTGGCCGAGGTGCTGGCGGCCAAGGTCGGCGGCGCCGTCCACCTGGACGAGCTGCTCGGCGACACCCCGCTGGACGCGTTCGTGCTGTTCTCGTCCATCGCGGGCATCTGGGGCAGCGGAACCCAGGGCTCGTACGCGGCCGCCAACGCCTACCTGGACGCCCTGGCCGAGCAGCGCCGCTCGCGCGGCCTGGCCGCCACGGCCGTCTCCTGGGGCCCGTGGGCCGGCGGCGGGATGGCCGAGGGCGAGGCCGAGGGACACCTCGCCCGCCGCGGACTCCCGGCGATGGCACCGGAGTTGGCCGTCGCGGCGCTCGACCGGGCACTCGGCCTCGGCGAGACCGCGGTGACCGTCGCCGACGTCGACTGGGCGCGCTTCGCCCCGGCCTTCACCGCCGGCCGGGCCCGCCCGCTGATCGCCGACCTGCCCGAGGTCGCCGCGGCCCTCGCCGACGACGGCCCGCAGAGCGGTCCGCAGGCCGGCGCCTCCGGGCGGCCGGTCCTGGTGGAGCGCCTCACCGAGGCCCCGGAGGCCGAGCGCAGGCGCCTGCTGGTCGACGCGGTACGGACCGAGGCGGCGGCGGTGCTCGGTCACACCGGCACCGACGGCGTCGGGACGGCCCGGGCCTTCCGGGAGCTGGGCTTCGACTCGCTGACCGCGGTCGAACTGCGCAACCGCCTCAACGGCCTCACCGGCCTGCGGCTGCCCGCCACCGTGGTCTTCGACTACCCGACGCCCACGGCCCTGGCCGAGCACCTGCACCCGCAGCTGCTCGCCGACCCGCGGTCCGGAGACGAACCGCTGCTGGACACCCTCGCCCGGCTGGAGGCCGCGCTCGCGCAGCCGCTGCCCGACGAGGACACCGGCGAGGAGGTGGTCGCCCGCCTGCAGGCCGTCCTGGCCCGCTGGAGCGACCGGCGCGACGCGCCGACCGCCGCCACCACCGCGCAGAAGCTGGACGAGGCGACCGCCGACGAGGTCTTCGCGTTCATCGACAACGAGTTGGGGATGTCGTGACCGGCATTCGACAGAGCACCACCGGACTGCCGGATCACCAGAAGGAGTTGGCCAGCGATGGTCGCTGAAGAGAAGCTGCTGGGCTACCTCAAGAAGGTCACCGCCGACCTGGCGGACACCCGGGAGCGGCTGCGCGAGGCCGAGTCGGCCTCCACCGAGCCGATCGCCATCGTCGCGATGGGCTGCCGGTTCCCCGGCGGCGTCGACTCGCCCGAGACGCTCTGGCACCTGCTGCGGGACGGCCGCGACGCGATCACGCCGTTCCCGGCCGACCGCGGCTGGGACCTGGACGCGCTGTACGACCCGGACCCCGACCGGCAGGGCACCAGCTACGTCCGCGAGGGCGGCTTCATCCACGGCGCCGCCGAGTTCGACCCGGCGTTCTTCGGCATCTCGCCGCGTGAGGCCCTCGCCATGGACCCGCAGCAGCGCCTGCTGCTGGAGACCTCCTGGGAGACCATCGAGCGGGCCGGCCTCGACCCCGCCGCCCTGCGCGGCACCCGGGTCGGCGTCTTCGCCGGCACCAACATGCAGGACTACACCAACCTGCTGCTGATCTCCCAGGAGGGCTTCGAGGGCCACCTCGGCACCGGCAACGCGGCCAGCGTGGTCTCCGGTCGCATCTCCTACACCCTGGGCCTGGAGGGCCCGGCCGTCACCGTCGACACCGCCTGCTCCTCCTCCCTGGTCGCCCTCCACCTGGCCGTCCAGTCGCTGCGCAACGGCGAGTGCACGCTCGCCCTGGCCGGCGGCGTCGCCATCATGTCGACGCCCGGCGCCTTCCTGGAGTTCAGCCGCCAGCGCGGCCTCGCCGAGGACGGCCGCTGCAAGCCCTTCGCGGCCGCCGCCGACGGGACCAACTGGTCCGAGGGCGTCGCGATGCTGCTCGTCGAGCGCCTCTCCGACGCCCGCCGCAACGGCCACCCCGTGCTCGCCGTCGTCCGCGGCTCGGCGATCAACCAGGACGGCGCCAGCAACGGCCTCACCGCCCCCAACGGCCCCGCCCAGCAGCGCGTCATCCGCCAGGCCCTGGCCGGCGCCCGGCTCACCCCCGCCCAGGTCGACGCCGTCGAGGCGCACGGCACCGGCACCTCGCTGGGCGACCCGATCGAGGCCCAGGCACTGCTCGCCACCTACGGCCGCGGCCGCGCCGCCGCCGACCGGCCGCTCTGGCTCGGCTCGGTGAAGTCCAACATCGGGCACACCCAGGCCGCCGCCGGCGTCGCGGGCGTCATCAAGATGGTGATGGCGATGCGGGAGGGCGTGCTGCCGCAGACCCTCCACGTCGACCAGCCGTCCCCGCACGTGGACTGGTCGGCGGGCGCCGTCGAGCTGCTGACGGAGTCGCGGGACTGGCCCGAGACCGGCGAGCCGCGCCGGGCCGGTGTCTCCTCCTTCGGCATGAGCGGCACCAACGCCCACGTCATCCTGGAGCAGGCGCCCGCGCCGACCGCCGAGCCGGCGCAGGCACTCGTCGGGACCCCGGGCACCGCCGCCCCGCTCCCGCTGCTGCTGTCGGGCCGGAGCGCCGACGCCCTCGCCGCCCAGGCCGGACGCCTCCGCACCCACCTGGCGGAGCACCCCGAACTCCCGCTGGACGGAACGGCCTTCGCCCTCGCCACCACCCGCAGCCACCACGAGCACCGCGCCGCGGTGACCGGCCACGGCGACCGCGACGCACTGCTCGCGGCGCTGGACGCCCTCGCGGCGGACCGCCCGCTGGCGGGCGTGGTGCGGGGCGTGGCCGGCGACGGGCGGACGGCGTTCCTGTTCACGGGGCAGGGGAGCCAGCGGCCGGGGATGGGGCGTGCGCTGTATGCCGCCTATCCGGTGTTCGCGGAGGCCTTCGACGCGGTGTGCGCTCGGGTCGAAATCCCGCTGAAGGAGGCGGTGTTCGGGGAGGACGCTGACCTTCTCGCCCGTACGGAGTTCACGCAGCTGGCGCTGTTCGCGGTGGAGACCGCGCTGTTCCGGCTGGTGGAGAGCTGGGGGGTCCGTCCGGACTTCCTGGTGGGCCACTCGATCGGCGAGCTGGTCGCCGCGCACGTCGCGGGTGTGCTGTCGCTGGACGACGCCGTCACCCTGGTGGCGGCCCGTGGCCGGCTGATGCAGGCGCTGCCCGAGGGCGGCGCGATGGTCGCGGTCAAGGCCACCGAGCCCGAGATCCTGCCGCTGCTGACCGCTCAGGTGAGCATCGCCGCCATCAACGGTCCTTCCTCGGTGGTGATTTCGGGTGACGAGTCCGAAGTTCTGGCGATCGCCGGGCAGTTCGAGAAGACCAAGCGTCTCAACGTCTCGCACGCGTTCCACTCGCCGCTGATGGACGGGATGGTGGCGGACTTCCGCCGGGTGGCGGAGGGTCTGACCTACGAGGCGCCGCAGATCGCCGTGGTCTCCAACGTGACCGGTGAACTGGCCAGCGCCGAGGAGCTGTGCTCGCCCGAGTACTGGGTGCGGCACGTGCGGCAGGCCGTCCGTTTCGCCGACGGCATGAGCACTCTGGAGGCCCAGGGCGTCACCACGTACCTGGAGCTGGGACCGGACGGCGTGCTCTCGGCCATGGGCCAGGAGTGCGTCGGGCAGGGCGTGTTCGTCCCGGCGCTCCGGAACGGCCGGGACGAGCGGGCCGGTGTCGCGGAGTGCCTGGCGAGCCTGCACGTCCACGGCGTCCCGGTGGCCTGGACGGCAGGGGTGTCGCTTCCCCCGGTCGAGCTGCCGACGTACGCGTTCCAGCGTGAGCGCTACTGGCCGACGGTGGCTTCGGGCTGGATGGGCGAGGTCGCCGCGCTGGGCCTGGGCGCGGCCGATCACCCGCTGTTGGGTGCGGGCGTGTCGCTGGCCGACGCTGAGGGCTTCCTGTTCACGGGTCGTCTGTCGGTGGAGTCGCACGCGTGGCTGGCCGACCACGCGGTGCTGGGTTCGGTGATCCTGCCCGGGACGGCGTTTGTCGAGTTGGCGGTGCGTGCGGGTGACCAGGTGGGTTGCTCGGTGGTGGAGGAGCTGACGCTGGAGGCGCCGTTGGTGCTTCCGGGGTCGGGTGGTGTGCAGGTTCAGGTGACGGTGGGCGCGGTGGATGCGTCCGGGCGTCGTTCGCTTGCTGTGCACGGGCGGGCCGAGGGCGCGTCTGAGTGGGTTCGGCATGTCTCGGGTGTGCTGGCGGAGGGTGCGTCGGCTGCTGAGGGTGCGGGTCTGGTGGAGTGGCCGCCGGCGGGTGCCGAGGCGGTGGAGCTGGATGGCTTCTACGGGGCGATGGAGGGCGTCGGGTTCGGTTACGGCCCGGTGTTCCGTGGTCTGCGGTCGGCGTGGCGTCGGGATGGCGAGGTGTTCGCCGAGGTGGCGCTGCCGGAGGAGGTGGCGGGGGAGGCGGCCGGTTTCGGGCTGCACCCGGCGCTGCTGGACGCGGCGTTGCACGCGGTCGGGCTCGGTGGCCTGGTGGAGGACGCGGGGGCGGGCCGGTTGCCGTTCGCGTGGTCGGGTGTGTCGCTGGTCGCCGCGGGTGCGGGCGCGCTGCGGGTACGGCTGGTGTCCGCTGGTACGGACTCGGTGTCGCTGACGCTCGCGGACGCCGAGGGCCGTCCGGTCGGTTCGGTGGAGTCGCTGGTGCTGCGGCCGGTCGTCGCCGGGCAGCTGACGGCGGCGGGCGCTTCGACCGACTCGCTGTTCGGTGTCGACTGGGCGCAGGTTGCGTTCGGTGAGGCTTCCGGTGAGGTCCTCGTGGTGGGCGACCTGGCGGAGCTGGCTGGCGTGGAGGTTGTGCCGTCGCTGGTGGCGGTGGAGTTCGGTTCTGCGGATGGTTCCGGTGCCGGGGAGGTGCATGCGGCTGCGGTCCGTGCGCTGGAGTTGGTGCAGGGGTGGCTGGCGGAGGAGCGGTTCGCCGCGTCGAAGCTGGCCGTGGTGACGCGTGGCGCCGTCGCTGTGGATGTGGCGTCGGGTGTTGCCGGTCTGGCGGAGTCGGTGGTCTGGGGTCTGGTGCGCTCGGCGCAGTCGGAGAACCCGGATCGGTTCCTGCTGGTGGACCTGGAGACGGGTGCCGAACTGCCGTCGGGTGTTGTCGAGTGTGGTGAGCCGCAGGTGGCGGTGCGTGGGGGTGTGGCGTTCGCGCCGCGTCTGGTGCGTGTCTCCGCTTCCTCGGACAACGCCGTGCCGTTGCTGGGTGAGGGCACGGTCCTGGTGACCGGCGGTACGGGTGGTCTGGGTTCGTTGGTGGCCCGGCACCTGGTCGTCACTCACGGGGTGCGGAGTCTGGTGCTGACCAGCCGTCGCGGCCTGGACGCGCCGGGCGCGGTCGAACTGCGGGACGAGTTGGCCGGGTTGGGCGCGGATGTGGACGTCGTCGCCTGCGACGTCACCGACCGCGACGCTGTCGCGGCGCTGCTGGAGGGTCGTTCGCTGTCGGCGGTGGTCCACACCGCCGGCATCCTGGACGACGGTGTGGTGTCGTCGCTGACGCCCGAGCGCCTGGCTGCCGTACTGCGTCCGAAGGTGGACGCGGCGGTGATCCTGCACGAGCTGACCGCTGGGATGGACCTGTCGGCGTTCGTTCTCTTCTCCTCGGCCTCCGGTGTGTTCGGTGCCGCCGGCCAGGGCAACTACGCCGCCGCGAACGCGTTCCTGGACGCGCTCGCCGCGCAGCGCCGCGCCGACGGCCTGCCCGCCACCTCGCTGGCGTGGGGCCTGTGGGCCGAGGACGGCGGCATGTCCGCAGCCCTGAGCGAGGCCGACGTGCGCCGTCTGGCCCGCGCGGGCGTCGCCCCGCTGCGCGCCCAGGAGGGCCTGGCCCTGTTCGACGGCGCGCTCACCCTGGACCGTGCCCTGGTCGTCCCGATGCACCTCGACCCGGTGGCGATGACCGGCGGGGGTGAGGTCCAGCCGCTGCTGCGGGCTCTCGTCCGCACGCCGCGCCGCCGCAAGGTCGGTACCGGAACCGGCGCGTCGGTCGAGCTCTCCCGGGCCCTGTCCGGCCTGACCGAGTCCGAGCGACTGAGCACGCTGCTGGCGATGGTGCAGACGCAGGTCGCGTACGTCCTCGGGCATGCCACCCCCGACAGCATCGACCCGGTTCGGGCGTTCAAGGACCTCGGCTTCGACTCGCTGACGGCCGTGGACCTGCGCAACCGCCTCAACGCGACCACCGGCCTGCGCCTGTCGGCGACGCTGGTCTTCGACTACCCGACGCCCGAGGCGCTCGCCGGTCACCTGGCCAACGAACTCGTCGGCCGCGCCGAGGAGTCGCGCCCGAGCGTGCCCGCGGTCAGGTCGCACCGCGACGACGAGCCGATCGCGATCGTCGGGATGGCGTGCCGTTACCCGGGTGGAGTCGCCTCGCCGGAGGACCTGTGGCGGCTGGTGCTCGGTGGCGGTGACGGCATCACGTCCTTCCCGACTGATCGTGGCTGGCACCTGGATGCCCTGGAGGATGTCAACTCGGGTCTTTCTGGTACGAGTTATGTCACGGAGGGTGGTTTCCTGCACGACGCGGGGCTGTTCGACCCGGCGTTCTTCGGGATCAGTCCGCGTGAGGCGTCGGCGATGGACCCGCAGCAGCGGTTGCTGCTGGAGACGTCCTGGGAGGCGTTCGAGCGTGCGGGTATCGACCCGGGCGTCGTTCGTGGCAGTGCGGTGGGTGTGTTCGCGGGTGTGATGTACCACGACTACACCTCGCGTCTGCACGCGATTCCGGCCGGTGTCGAGGGTTACCTCGGGACGGGTGGTTCGAGCAGCATTGCCTCCGGCCGGGTGGCGTACACGCTGGGTCTGGAGGGTCCGGCGGTCACCATCGACACCGCCTGCTCCTCCTCGTTGGTCGCTCTGCACTGGGCGGCGAAGGCCCTGCGTGAGGGCGAGTGCACGATGGCGTTGGCCGGTGGTGTGACGGTGATGTCCACCCCGGGCGCGTTCATCGAGTTCAGCAAGCAGCGCGGCCTGGCCATGGACGGCCGCTGCAAGTCGTTCGCCGCGGCGGCGGACGGCACGGGCTGGTCCGAGGGTGTGGGCATGCTCCTGCTGGAGCGTCTCTCCGACGCCCAGCGCAACGGCCACCGGGTCCTCGCGGTGGTGCGTGGCAGCGCGATCAACCAGGACGGCGCGAGCAACGGGCTCACTGCCCCCAACGGCCCGTCCCAGCAGCGCGTCATCCGCCAGGCCCTGGCCGGCGCCCGACTGACCTCGGACCAGATCGACGTGGTCGAGGCGCACGGCACGGGCACGGTGCTCGGTGACCCGATCGAGGCCCAGGCGCTGCTCGCGACCTATGGCCAGGAGCGCACCGAAGAGCCGCTCTGGCTGGGGTCGTTGAAGTCCAACATCGGTCACACCCAGGCGGCGGCCGGTGTCGGCGGCATCATCAAGATGGTGATGGCGATGCAGCACGGCGTGCTGCCGCAGACCCTGCACGTCGATGAGCCGTCCCCGCACATCGACTGGGCCTCCGGTGAGGTCCGGCTGCTGACCGAGGCCCGGCCGTGGCCGGAGACCGGGCGTCCGCGTCGCGCGGCCGTCTCCTCCTTCGGCATCAGTGGCACCAACGCCCACACGATCATCGAGCAGGCCCCGGCGGAGAAGCGTCCGGAGCGTCTGTCGACCGAGGACGGCCAGGCGCCGCTGGTGCTGTCCGCGAAGAGTGGCGGCGCTCTGCGCGGCCAGGCACGGCGACTGCTCTCCCTGGTCGAGGCCGAGCCCGAGCTGCGGGTCACCGACCTCGCCTACTCGCTGGCCACCACCCGCGCGACGATGGACCTCCGCGCCGGCGTCGTCGCGGACAGCCGCGACGGGCTCGCGTCCGCTCTGCGGGCGCTGGCCGACGGCGGTACGGCTGCCGGGTTGGTGACGGGTGCCGCCTCGGGCGGGAAGCTGGCATTCCTGTTCACGGGGCAGGGGAGCCAGCGGCCGGGCATGGGGCGTGAGCTGTACGAGGCCTTCCCGGTGTTCGCGGAGGCTTTTGACGCGGTGTGCGCGCGGGTCGAACTGCCGTTGAAGGAGGCGGTGTTCGGGGAGGACGCTTCGGTTCTCGCCCGTACGGAGTTCACTCAGGTGGCGCTGTTCGCGGTGGAGACCGCGCTGTTCCGGCTCTTCGAGAGCTGGGGTGTGCGGCCCGACTTCCTGGTGGGGCACTCGATCGGTGAGCTGGCGGCCGCGCACGTCGCGGGTGTGCTGTCGCTGGACGACGCGGTGGCGCTGGTCGCGGCGCGTGGTCGGCTGATGCAGGCGCTGCCGGAGGGTGGCGCGATGGTGGCGCTGAAGGCCTCGGAGGAGGAGGTGCTGCCGCTGCTGACCGCTCAGGTGAGCATTGCGGCGATCAATGGTCCTTCCTCGGTGGTGCTTTCGGGTGACGAGTCCGAAGTTCTGGCGATCGCCGGGCAGTTCGAGAAGACCAAGCGTCTCAAGGTCTCGCACGCGTTCCACTCGCCGCTGATGGACGGGATGGTGGAGGAGTTCCGGGCCGTTGCCGAGGGGCTGACGTACAACGCCCCGCGCATCCCGGTCGTCTCCAACGTCACCGGTTCGCTGGCCACCGCCGAGGAGCTGTGCTCGCCCGAGTACTGGGTGCGGCACGTCCGCCAGGCGGTTCGCTTCGCTGACGGCATGCGGGCCCTGGAGGCCAAGGGCGTCACCACCTTCGTCGAACTCGGCCCGGACGGCGTGCTCTCGGCCATGGGCCAGGAGTGCGTCGAACAGGGCGTGTTCGCGCCTGCTCTGCGCGCCGAGCGGCCGGAGGCGCAGACCGCGTTGACGGCGCTCGTCACCGCGCACGTCCAGGGAGCCCAGGTCGACTGGCGAGGGTTCTTCGCGGAGGCCGGGGCCCAGGTCATGGGCCTGCCGACGTACGCATTCGAGCGCGAGTGGTTCTGGCTCCACGCCCCCGCTCTGGCCGGGGACGTCCAGTCCGCCGGTCTCGGCGCGGCCGATCACCCGCTGTTGGGTGCGGCGGTGGCTCTGGCCGACGCTGAGGGCTTCCTGTTCACGGGTCGTCTGTCGGTGGAGTCGCACGCGTGGCTGGCCGACCACGCGGTGCTGGGTTCGGTGATCCTGCCCGGGACGGCGTTTGTCGAGTTGGCGGTGCGTGCGGGTGACCAGGTGGGTTGCTCGGTGGTGGAGGAGCTGACGCTGGAGGCGCCGCTGGTGCTTCCGGAGTCGGGCGGTGTGCAGGTCCAGGTGACGGTGGGTGCGGTGGACGCGTCCGGGCGTCGTTCGCTTGCTGTGCACGGGCGGGCCGAGGGCGCGTCTGAGTGGGTTCGGCATGTCTCGGGTGTGCTGGCGGAGGGTGCGTCGGCTGCTGAGGGTGCGGGTCTGGTGGAGTGGCCGCCGGCGGGTGCCGAGGCGGTGGACGTGGAGGCGTTCGCGCGGGGTCTGGCGGAGGCCGGGCTGGTGTACGGGCCGGCGTTCCAGGGGCTGCGGTCGGCGTGGCGTCGGGATGGCGAGGTGTTCGTCGAGGTCGTGCTGCCGGAGGTGGTGAGCGGGGATGCCGGGTCGTTCGGTGTGCACCCGGCGCTGCTGGATGCGGCGGTGCAGGCGGTTGGGCTGGGCGGGTTCGTCCGGGCCGAGGGCCAGGCGCACCTGCCGTTCGCGTGGGCTGGTGTCGAGCTGCACGCTTCGGGTGCGGACGCGCTGCGGGTGCGGCTGGTGTCCGCTGGTGCGGACACGGTGTCGCTGACGCTGGCGGACGCGGAGGGGCAGCCGGTCGGGACCATCCGATCGCTGGCTCTGCGGCCGGTGGCCGCTGGGCAGTTGGCGTCCGCTGGCGCTTCGGTCGACTCGCTGTTCGGCGTCGACTGGGCGGAGATCGCGCTCGGGGCCGGTGCGGGTGCGAGCGTTCGGGTGGTGTCGTCACTGGCCGAGCTGGCCGGCGACGAGGTCCCGGAGGTCGTGGTCGTCGAGGCTCCGCGGGCGGGCGGCGGTGACGTGGCCGAGGCCGCGCACGCTGCCGGTGTGTGGGCCCTGGAGCTGGTGCGGGGCTGGCTGGCGGAGGAGCGGTTCGCCGCGTCGAAGCTGGCCGTGGTGACGCGTGGCGCCGTTGCTGCGGGTCTGGCGGAGTCGGTGGTCTGGGGTCTGGTGCGCTCGGCGCAGTCGGAGAACCCGGACCGGTTCCTGCTGGTGGACCTGGAGGCAGGTGCCGAACTGCCGTCGGGTGTTGTCGAGTCCGGTGAGCCGCAGGTGTCGGTGCGTGGGGGTGTGGCGTTCGCGCCGCGTCTGGTGCGCGTCGTCACCGAACCGGACAACAGTGTTTCGCTGGGCGAGGGCACGGTCCTGGTCACGGGTGGTACGGGTGGTCTGGGTTCGCTGGTGGCCCGGCACCTGGTCCTCACTCACGGGGTGCGGAGTCTGGTGCTGACCAGCCGTCGCGGCCTGGACGCGCCCGGAGCGGTCGAACTGCTGGACGAGCTGGCCGGGTTGGGCGCCGAGGTGGACGTCGTCGCCTGCGACGTCACCGACCGCGCGGCCGTCGCCCGCATGCTCGAAGGCCGTTCGCTGTCGGCAGTTGTGCACACGGCGGGAGTCCTGGACGACGGTGTGGTGTCGTCGCTGACGCCGGAGCGTCTGGCTGCCGTACTGCGTCCGAAGGTCGACGCGGCCTGGCACCTGCACGAGCTGACCGCCGGAATGGACCTGTCGGCCTTCGTCCTGTTCTCCTCCGCCTCCGGTGTGTTCGGCGCTGCGGGCCAGGGCAACTACGCCGCTGCGAACGCCTTCCTGGACGCTCTGGCGGCCCGCCGCCGGGCCGAAGGCCTGCCGGGCACGTCGCTGGCCTGGGGCCTGTGGGCCGAGGACGGCGGCATGGCCACCAGCCTGTCCGAGGCCGACGTGCGTCGCCTGGCCCGCGCGGGCGTCGCCCCGCTGCGGTCGCAGGAGGGCCTGGCCCTGTTCGACGGCGCGCTCACCCTGGACCGTGCCCTGCTGGTCCCGATGCACCTCGACCCGGTGGCCATGACCGGCGCCGGCGAGGTCCCGCCGCTGCTGCGCGGGCTCGTCCGTACGCCTCGCCGCCGGACCGCCGCGAGCGGCAGCACCGCAGCCGCCGGTTCGCTGGCCGAGCGCCTGCTCGCCCTGCCCGCCGCGCGCCGCGACGAGACCGTCCGCGATGTGGTCCGCACCCAGGTGGCCGAGGTCCTGGGCCACGGTTCGGCGGAAGGGGTCGACCCGGCTCGCGCCTTCCGTGAGCTGGGCTTCGACTCCCTCACCGCCATCGAGCTGCGCAACCGTCTCAACGCGGCCACCGGCCTGCGCCTGCCGGCCACGCTGGTCTTCGACTACCCGACGCCCGCCGCGCTCGCCGACTTCATCCGCGACGAACTCGTGGGTGAGGCCCCGGCGACTGCCGGCGTGCTGTCCACGACCGTCGTGGACGAGCCGATCGCGATCGTCGGCATGGCCTGCCGCTACCCGGGCGGGGTCACCTCGCCCGAGGACCTGTGGCGGCTCGTGCACGGCGGCGGCGACGGCATCTCGCTCTTCCCGACCGACCGTGGCTGGGACCTCGACGCCCTGTTCGGCGCGGACGGCACCCAGCCCGGAGGCAGCCACACCCGGGAAGGCGGATTCCTGCACGGCGCCGCCGAGTTCGACGCCGGATTCTTCGGCATCAGCCCCCGCGAGGCGCTCACCATGGACCCGCAGCAGCGGCTGCTGCTGGAGACGTCCTGGGAGGCCTTCGAGCGGGCGGGCGTGGACCCGGCCGCTCTGCGCGGCAGCGCCACCGGTGTGTTCACGGGTGTGATGTACCACGACTACGCCTCGCTGCTGGAGTCGGTCCCGTCCGGCGCCGAGGGTTACCTGGGCACCGGCAACGCGGGCAGTGTCATCTCGGGCCGCCTGGCGTACACCTTCGGTCTCGAGGGCCCGGCGGTGACCGTCGACACCGCCTGCTCCTCCTCGTTGGTCGCTCTGCACCTGGCCGCCCAGGCCCTGCGCAACGGCGAGTGCACGATGGCCCTGGCGGGCGGTGTGACCGTGATGTCCACCCCGGCCGCGTTCATCGACTTCAGCCGCCAGGGCGGGCTCTCCTTCGACGGCCGCTGCAAGGCCTTCTCGGCCGACGCGGACGGTACCGGCTGGTCCGAGGGCGTGGGCATGCTCCTGCTGGAGCGTCTTTCCGACGCCGAGCGCAACGGCCACCGGGTCCTGGCGGTGGTCCGTGGCAGTGCGATCAACCAGGACGGTGCCAGCAACGGGCTCACCGCCCCCAACGGGCCGTCCCAGCAGCGGGTGATCCGCCAGGCCCTCGCCAACGCGCGGCTCACGGCCAACGACGTGGACACGGTCGAGGGCCACGGCACCGGCACGGTGCTCGGCGACCCGATCGAGGCCCAGGCCCTGCTCGCGACCTACGGCCAGGAGCGTACCGAAGAGCCGCTCTGGCTGGGCTCGTTGAAGTCCAACATCGGGCACACCCAGGCGGCGGCCGGCGTCGGCGGCATCATCAAGATGGTCATGGCGATGCGGCACGGCGTGCTGCCGCAGACCCTGCACGCCGACGAGCCGTCCCCGCACATCGACTGGGCCTCCGGCGCCGTCGAGCTGCTCACCGAGGCCCGCCCCTGGCCCGAGACCGGGCGTCCGCGCCGCGCGGCCGTCTCCTCCTTCGGCTTCAGCGGCACCAACGCCCACGCCATCATCGAGCAGGCCCCCGAGGCCGCTCCGCGTGAGGCGGGCACCACCGCCCGGCAGCTGCTTCCGTGGGTGCTGTCCGGCCGCACCGAGGCCGCGCTGCGGGACCAGGCGCTTCGTCTGCGTTCCCACCTTGAGGGCCCCGTCGAGTCGGCGGACGTCGCCTTCTCGCTGGCGGTCACGCGGGGCCGGTTCGACCACCGGGCCGTGCTGACGGCGGTCGACCGGGACGGGGCGTTGCAGGCTCTTGCGGCGCTCGCCCGGGGCGAGTTCGCGGACGGCCTGGTGCGAGGCACGGCCGACACCGGGAAGCTGGCGTTCCTGTTCACCGGGCAGGGCAGCCAGCGTCCCGGGATGGGGCGTGAGCTGTACGAGGCCTACCCGGTGTTCGCCGAGGCCTTCGACGCGGTGTGCGCGCGGGTCGAACTGCCGCTGAAGGAGGCGGTGTTCGGTGAGGACGCGGACGTTCTGGCCCGTACCGAGTTCACCCAGGTGGCGCTGTTCGCCGTCGAGGTGGCGCTGTTCCGGCTCTTCGAGAGCTGGGGTGTGCGGCCCGACGTCCTGGTCGGCCACTCGATCGGCGAGCTGGTGGCCGCGCACGTCGCGGGTGTGCTGTCGCTCGATGACGCGGTGGCGCTGGTGGCGGCCCGTGGCCGGCTGATGCAGGCGCTGCCCGAGGGTGGCGCGATGGTCGCGGTCAAGGCCGCCGAGGCCGAGATCCTGCCGCTGCTCACCGGCAACGTCAGCATCGCCGCCGTCAACGGGCCTTCCTCCGTGGTGATTTCGGGAGACGAGGCCGAAGTCCTCGTGGTCGCCGGGAAGTTCGAGAAGACCAAGCGGCTGCACGTCAGCCACGCCTTCCACTCCCCGCTGATGGAAGGGATGGTGGCGGACTTCCGGGAGGTGGCCGAGGGCCTGACGTACAGTGCCCCGCGCATCCCGGTGGTCTCCAACGTCACCGGTGAGCTGGCCACCGCCGAGGAGCTGTGCGAGCCGGAGTACTGGGTGCGCCACGTCCATGAGGCCGTCCGCTTCCTGGACGGGATGCGCACGCTCGAAGCCGAGGGCGTGACCACCTACCTGGAGCTGGGTCCCGACGGTGTCCTCACCGCGATGGGCCAGGACTGCGTCGCGGACGGCGTGTTCGCGCCGGCGCTGCGCGCCGGTCGCCCCGAGGCGCAGAGCGCGCTGACCGCCCTGGCCACCGCCCACGCCCACGGTGCGTCCGTGGACTGGCCGGTGCTGTTCGCCGGTACCGGCGCCCGCCGCGCCGACCTGCCCACCTACCCCTTCCAGCGCGAGCGCTACTGGCCGGCGGTCGGTGTCCGCCGGGCCGGGGACGCGACGGCCTTCGGGCTCGGGCGGACCGACCACCCGCTGCTGGGCGCGGCGGTGGCGCTGGCCGACGGCGAGGGCCACCTGTTCACCGGCAGCCTGTCGTTGCGGACCCACCCGTGGCTGGCGGAGCACGCCGTCGCGGGCGCGGTGATCCTGCCCGGTACGGCCTTCGTCGAGCTCGTGATGCGGGCGGCGGACGAGGTCGGCTGTGCGGTGCTGGAGGAGCTGACGCTGGCGGCGCCGCTGGTGCTGTCCGAGCAGGGCGGGCGTGCCGTCCAGGTGCTGGTCGGCGGGCCGGACGAGGACGGGCGCAGGCCCGTGAGCGTCCACTCCCGGTCGGAGCGGGCCTCGGCGGACGAGCCGTGGACCCGGCACGCGACCGGTGTGCTGGCCTCGGCCACGCGGACGGAGGGCGAGTCGCTGACCGAGTGGCCGCCGGCCGGGGGCGAGCCCGTGGCCGTCGACGGCTGGTACGAGGCGCTGGCCGTGTCCGGCTTCGACTACGGCCCGGCGTTCCAGGGCCTGCGGGCCGCCTGGCGGCGCGGCGACGAGGTGTTCGCCGAGGTCGCCCTGCCGGAGGAACTGGCCGACCGGACGGCCGGCTTCGGTCTGCACCCGGCGCTGCTGGACGCCGCGCTGCACGCGATCGGGCTGGGTGTCCTGGCCGACCGGGAGGGCGGAGGTCTGCTGCCGTTCTCCTGGAGCGGTGTCGAACTCCACGCCTCGGGCGCGGGCGCGCTGCGCGTCCGGCTGGCGGCGGCGGGGCGCGACGCGGTCGCGCTGACCGTCGCGGACGCCGGGGGCCGTCCGGTGGCGACGGTGGACTCGCTGGTGCTGCGGCCGGTGGACCGGGAGCAGCTGGCCCGGGCGGGCGGAGCCTCGTACGAGGACGCGCTCTTCCGGCTGGACTGGTCGGCTCCGGCCGTCGTGTCGGTGACCTCGTCGGACTCCCCGGTTGAGCCGGTGGCCGAGGGCCGGTGGGCGCTGCTGGGCGAGGACGCCTTCGGCGTGGCCGAGGCCCTGGCCGCCGCGGGTACCGTTCCGGACCGCCACGCCGACCTGCTCGGCCTGGTCGAGTCGGGCACCGCTCCCGACGTGCTGCTGCTGACCTGCCCGGCCGGCGGCCTGCTCGCCGAGGCCACCCCGGACGCCGCCGACAACGCCCGGGTCGCCGCCTTCCGGGTGCTGACGCTGGTGCAGGCGTTCCTCGCCGAGGAGTGCTTCGCCGGCACCCGTCTGGTGCTGCTCACCCGGGGTGCGCTGGCCGCCGCCCCGCAGGACGGGGTGCCGGACCCGGGCGCGGCCACGGTCTGGGGCCTGGTGCGGTCCGCGCAGTCCGAGCACCCGGGACGCTTCGTCCTGGTCGACCTGGACGAGGCGCCGGACGCCGCCCGGGTGCTGCCCGCCGCCCTGGCGGCCGAGGAGCCCCAACTGGCGGTGCGAGAGGGCGCCTTGCTGATCCCGCAGCTCGCCAGGGCGCAGGCCCCGGGCACCGCTCAGGGCGCCCTCGACCCGGACGGCACGGTGCTGCTCACCGGTGCCACCGGCGCGCTGGGCGGCCTGGTCGCCCGGCACCTGGTGGCCGAGCACGGGGTGCGCCACCTGCTGCTGCTCAGCCGTCGCGGCGAGGCCGCCGACGGGGCGCGGGAGCTGGCCGAGGAGCTGTCCGGGCTGGGCGCCGCGGTGTCCTTCGCGGCCTGCGACGCGGCCGACCGGGAGGCGCTGGGCACGGTGCTCGCCACCGTCCCGGCGGAGCACCCGCTGACGGCCGTCGTGCACACCGCCGGTGTGCTCGACGACGGCGTGATCGGCTCGCTCACGCCCGAGCGGCTGGACGCCGTGCTGCGGCCCAAGGTCGACGCGGCGCTCAACCTGCACGAGCTGACGGCCGGTTCGGGCCTCGCCCGCTTCGTCCTGTTCTCCTCGGCGGCGGGCACGCTGGGCAACGCCGGTCAGGCGAACTATGCCGCGGCCAACGCCTTCCTGGACGCGCTGGCGCAGCACCGCGCGGCCCGCGGCCTGCCCGGCACCTCGCTCGCCTGGGGGCTCTGGGAGCAGTCCGGCGGCATGGCCGCCGCCCTGGAGGGCACCGGCGCCCGCCGGATGGCCCGGGGTGGTGTCTCGGCGCTGACCGCGGAGCAGGGCCTGGCGCTGCTCGACCGGGCGCTGGCCGGCGACGAGCCGGTGCTGGTGCCGATCGCCCTGGACCTGCGTGCGCTGCGGGCCCGCGCCGCCGGGGCGGCCGTACCGGCCGTGCTGCGCACGCTGGCGCCGTCGGCGGCCCGCCGGGCGGTGGACGCCTCGGGCGACGCCGCCCACGCGCTGCGGCAGCGGCTGGCCGGTGCCGAGCCGGAGGAGCGGGACCGGATCCTGCTGGACCTGATCCGCTCGCACGGCGCGGCGGTGCTCGGCCACGCGGGCCCCGACGCGGTGGTGCCTGGGCGCGGCTTCCTGGAGCAGGGCTTCGACTCGCTGACGGCGGTCGAGCTGCGCAACCGGATCGGCGCCGCCACCGGGCTGCGGCTGCCGGCCACCCTGCTGTTCGACCACCCGAGCCCCGCCGCGCTGGCCGGGCACCTGGCGGGCGAGCTGCGGACCTCCGGCGCCGGCGGTTCCGTCGAGCCGGTGCTCGGCGAACTCGGGCGGCTGGAGACGTCCCTGGCGGCCCTGGCGGCCGGTCCGTTGGACGACGCGGTCCGGGCCGGGCTGACCGCCCGCCTCCAGGACCTGCTCGCCCTGTGGGGCGCCGCCGCCCCGGCGGCCGGCGAGGCCGTCACCGAGCGGCTCGACGAGGCCAGCGACGACGACCTCTTCGACTTCATCGACAACGAGCTGGGGCTCTGACCTCGTGCGTATGGATATCTGTGACAACTTCCGGACGGGGGAGCACCGTGGTGAATGAGGACAAGCTTCGCGACTATCTCAAGCGGGTGACGGCCGATCTGCACCAGACGCGGCTGCGGCTGCGCGAGGTGGAGGCGGCCGACCAGGAGCCCATCGCGATCGTCGCGATGAGCTGCCGCTACCCGGGCGGCGTGGCCTCGCCCGAGGACCTGTGGGAGCTGGTCGCGGCCGGCGGTGACGGCGTGTCGGCGTTCCCGACCGACCGCGGCTGGGACCTGGAGGCGCTGTACTCCCCGGACCCGGACAGCCCCGGCACCTCGGTGACCCGCGAGGGCGGCTTCCTGCACGACGCGGGCCGCTTCGACCCGGCGTTCTTCGGCATCTCGCCGCGCGAGGCGATGGCCATGGATCCCCAGCAGCGGCTGCTGCTTGAGACCTCCTGGGAGGCGTTCGAACGCGCGGGCATCGACCCGGTCACCCTGCGCGGCAGCGCCACCGGCGTGTTCGCCGGCGTGATGTACCACGACTACGCCGCCCGGCTGTCCGTGGTGCCGGAGGGCGTCGAGGGCTACCTCGGCACCGGCAGCTCGGGCAGCATCGCCTCCGGCCGGGTCGCGTACACCTTCGGCCTGGAGGGCCCGGCGGTGACGGTGGACACCGCCTGCTCCTCCTCCCTGGTCGCCCTGCACTGGGCCGTCCAGGCGCTGCGCCGCCAGGAGTGCACCCTCGCCCTGGCCGGCGGCGTGACGGTGATGGCCACCCCCGGCGCCTTCATCGACTTCAGCCGCCAGCGCGGCCTGGCCCTCGACGGCCGCTGCAAGGCCTTCTCGGCCGACGCGGACGGCACCGGCTGGGCCGAGGGCGCGGGCATGCTCCTGCTGGAGCGCCTCTCCGACGCCGAGCGCAACGGACACCCGGTGCTGGCCGTCGTGCGCGGCAGCGCGATCAACCAGGACGGTGCCAGCAGCGGCCTCACCGCCCCCAACGGACCGTCCCAGCAGCGCGTCATCCGCCAGGCCCTGGCCGACGCCCGGCTCACCTCCGACCAGGTGGACGTGGTCGAGGCGCACGGCACCGGCACCACCCTCGGCGACCCGATCGAGGCCCAGGCGCTGCTCGCCACCTACGGCCAGGAGCGCCCGGGCGACCGCCCGCTCTGGCTGGGCTCGCTGAAGTCCAACATCGGCCACACCCAGGCGGCGGCCGGCGTCGGCGGCATCATGAAGATGGTGCTCGCGATGCGGGAGGGCGTGCTGCCGCGCACCCTGCACGTCAACGAAGCGTCGCCGCACATCGACTGGACCGCCGGCGCGGTCGAGCTGCTGACCGAGGCCAGGGACTGGCCCGAGACCGGTGCGCCGCGCCGCGCGGGCGTCTCCTCCTTCGGGTTCAGCGGCACCAACGCCCACGTCATCCTGGAGCAGGCGCCCGCGCCGGCCGCCGAGCCCGCCGATGCCGCCGCCTCCCCGGCGGTGCTGCCGTGGCTGCTCTCCGCCCAGACCGAGGACGCGCTGCGCGAGCAGGCCGTCAGGCTGCTGGCCCGCCTGGCGGACGGCGCGGCGGACACGTCCGCGCTCGACGTCGCGTACGCCCTGGCCACGAGCCGGGCGCAGCACCGGTACCGGACGGCGGTCGTCGGCCGGGATGCCGAGGAACTCCTCGCCGGTGTCAGGGCGTTGGCGGATGGCCGACCGGCGGCCGGTGCCGTCGTCGGCGAGGCCGCCGAGGGACGGACGGCGTTCCTGTTCACCGGGCAGGGCAGCCAGCGTCCCGGGATGGGGCGTGAGCTGTACGAGGCCTACCCGGTGTTCGCCGAGG
Organism: Kitasatospora sp. NPDC096204; assembly: GCF_044763205.1. Taxonomy (NCBI): domain Bacteria; kingdom Bacillati; phylum Actinomycetota; class Actinomycetes; order Kitasatosporales; family Streptomycetaceae; genus Kitasatospora; species Kitasatospora sp. NPDC096204. The sequence goes on along the minus strand of NZ_JBIWFT010000002.1, from coordinate 445,822 downwards.
CCTTCGACGCGGTGTGCGCGCGGGTCGAACTGCCACTGAAGGAGGCGGTGTTCGGCGAGGATGCGGACGTTCTGGCCCGTACCGAGTACACCCAGGTGGCGCTGTTCGCCGTCGAGGTGGCGCTGTTCCGGCTCTTCGAGAGCTGGGGTGTGCGGCCCGACGTCCTGGTGGGCCACTCGATCGGCGAGCTGGTGGCCGCGCACGTCGCGGGCGTCTTCTCCCTCGATGACGCTGTCGCGCTGGTGGCTGCCCGTGGCCGGCTGATGCAGGCGCTGCCCGAGGGTGGCGCGATGGTCGCGGTCAAGGCCACCGAGGCCGAGGTGCTGCCGCTGCTCACCGGCAACGTCAGCATCGCCGCGATCAACGGGCCTTCCTCCGTCGTGATTTCGGGCGACGAGTCCGAAGTCCTGGCGATCGCCGGGCAGTTCGAGAAGACCAAGCGTCTCAACGTCTCGCACGCCTTCCACTCCCCGCTGATGGACGGCATGGTGGCGGACTTCCGCCGCGTCGCTGAGGGCCTGACCTACTCCGCCCCGCGCATCCCGGTGGTCTCCAACGTCACCGGCGCCCTCGCCACCGCCGAGGAGCTGTGCGAGCCGGAGTACTGGGTGCGCCACGTCCGCGAGGCCGTCCGCTTCCTGGACGGGATGCGCACGCTCGAAGCCGAGGGCGTGACCACCTACCTGGAGCTGGGTCCCGACGGTGTCCTCACCGCGATGGGCCAGGACTGCGTCGCGGATGGCGTGTTCGCGCCGGCGCTGCGCGCCGGTCGCCCCGAGGCGCAGAGCGCGCTGACCGCCCTGGCCACCGCCCACACCCACGGCGCGTCCGTGGACTGGCCGGTGCTGTTCGCCGGTACCGGCGCCCGCCGCGCCGACCTGCCCACCTACCCCTTCCAGCGCGAGCACTTCTGGCTCCACCCGCCGGCCGTCCCGTTCGGCAGCCCGGTCGCCCTGGGCCAGAGCCCCGTGGGCCACCCGCTGCTCGGCGCCGCCGTCTCCGTGGCGGACGCGGACGGGGTGCTGTTCACCGGCCGGCTCTCGCTGCACTCGCACCCGTGGCTGGCCGACCACGCGGTGGCCGGCGCGGTGATCCTGCCCGGTACGGCCTTCGTCGAACTGGCCCTGCGGGCCGGCGACCAGGTCGGCTGCGCGCTGCTGGACGAGCTGACGCTGGAGGCCCCGCTGGTGCTCCCGGCGTCCGGCGGCGTGCAGGTCCAGGTCCGCGCCGGCGCGGCCGACGGCGCGGGCCGCCGCCCGGTGACCGTCCACGCGCGGGCCGAGAGCGCCGGTGAGGACGGCCCCTGGACGCGCCACGCCGCGGGCACGCTCTCGGCGGCGCTGCCGGCCGCCCCGGCCGGGGACGCCGAGGTCAGCTGGCCCCCGGCCGGCGCCGAGGCGCTGGACGTGGACGGCCTGTACGCCGGGATGGCGGCCGCCGGCTTCGGGTACGGCCCGGCGTTCCGCGGCCTGCGGGCGGCCTGGCGGCGCGGCGACGAGGTGTTCGCCGAGGTCGCGCTGCCCGAGCCGGTGCGCGGCGACGCCCGCGCCTTCGGCCTGCATCCGGCCCTGCTGGACGCCGCCGTGCAGGCCGTGGGCCTCGGCGGGTTCGTCGCGGCCGACGGCGGGGCCCACCTGCCCTTCGCCTGGACGGGCATCGCCCTGCACGCCGCCGGCGCGGACGCGCTGCGCGTGCGGCTGACGGCGGCCGGCCAGGACACGGTGGCGCTGAGCCTCGCCACCGCCGACGGCCGGCCGGTCGGCTCGGTCGAGTCGCTGGCCCTGCGCCCGCTCGCGGCCGGCGCCCTGACGGCCGCCGACGGTGCTGACGCGCTGTTCGCCGTCGACTGGACGGCGCTGCCCGCCACCGACGGCCCGGCCGGTGCGTCCTGGGCCGTCGCCGGCCAGGACCCGCTGGGCCTGCTGGCGGGCCTGCCCGCCGCCGTCGCCCGGCTCGACGTCCACGCCGGTCTGCCGGACCTGCTGGCGGACCTGGACGCCGGTGCCGAGGCCCCCGCGACCGTCCTGGTCCCGTGGGCCACCGAGCCCGCCGCGGGCGACCTGCGCACGGCGGCCCGCGACGCCGCCTGCTTCGCCCTGACGCTGGCCCAGGCCTGGCTGGCCGAGGAGCGGTGCGCCGCCTCCCGGCTCGTCCTGGTGACCCGGGGTGCCGTCGCGCTCCCCGGCGAGGGCCTCGCGGACCCCGCCGCGGCCGCCCTGTGGGGCCTGCTGCGCTCGGCCCAGTCCGAGCACCCGGGCCGCCTGGTGCTGATGGACCTTGACCCGGCGGGCGGCCCGGACGCCGTCACCGCCCTGCCGGGCGCGCTGGCGAGCGGTGAGCCCCAGCTGGCGCTGCGGGCCGGCCAAGCCCACGCGCCCCGGCTGGCCCGGGCGGCGGGCGGCACCGACCTCCCGGCCCTGGACCCGGCGGGCACCGTCCTGGTGACGGGTGCCACCGGCTCGCTCGGCGCCCTGGTGGCCCGTCACCTGGTGACCCGGCACGGCGTGCGGCACCTGCTGCTGCTCAGCCGTCGCGGCCCGGCGGCCGAGGGCTGGCCGGAGCTGGCCGGGGAGCTGGCCGGGCTGGGAGCCGAGGCGACCATGGTCGCCTGCGACGCGGCCGACCGCGAGGCGCTGGGCACGGTGCTCGCGGCCGTCCCGGCGCAGCACCCGCTGACCGCGGTGGTGCACACCGCCGGTGTGCTCGACGACGGCGTGGTCGCCGCCCTCACCCCCGACCGGGTGGACGCGGTGTTCCGTCCGAAGGTCGACGCGGCGCTCAACCTGCACGAGCTGACGGCCGGCCGGGACCTCGCCGCCTTCGTGCTCTTCTCCTCGGCGGCCGGCACCTTCGGCAACGCCGGCCAGGGCAACTACGCGGCGGCCAACGCCTTCCTGGACGCGCTCGCCGCGCACCGCCGCGCCGGTGGCCTCCCGGCGACCTCGCTGGCCTGGGGCCTCTGGGAGCAGCGGTCCGGGACGCCCGGCACCGGCGGCATGGCGGGCGAGCTGCAGGACGGCGACGCCCGGCGCCTGTCGCGCTCCGGCGTCGACGCCCTCACCGCCGAGCAGGGCCTTGCCCTGTTCGACCGGGCGCTGTCCGCCGAGCGGCCGGTCCTGGTGCCGATCCGGCTCGACCTCGGCGCCCTGCGGGCCGGGGCGCAGGCCGGGCTGCCGCACCTGCTGCGCGGCCTGGTGCGGGTCCCCGTCCGCCGCGGTGCGGCCGCCGGCGCCGAGGTGTCCGGCTCCGAACTGGCCCGCCTGCTGGCGCCGTTGGCGCCGGAGCAGCGGACGGCGCGGCTGCTGGCGGAGGTCCGCGACCAGGCGTCGGCCGTCCTCGGCCACAGCTCGGCCGAGGCCGTGGAGCCCGCGACCTCCTTCACCCGGCTGGGCTTCGACTCGCTGACCGCCGTCGAACTGCGCAACCGGCTCGGTGCGCTGACCGGTCTGCGGCTGCCCGCCGGCCTGGTCTTCGACCACCCGACGCCGGCGGCCCTGGCCGCCTACCTGGCCGAGGAGCTGTTCGACGGCGCCCGGGCCGACCGGACGCTCCCCGCGCCGGTGACGCCGGCCGGCGAGGACGAGCCGATCGCCATCGTCGGCATGGCCTGCCGCTACCCCGGCGGGGTGCGGACCCCCGAGGAGCTGTGGGCCCTGGTCGCCGGCGGTCGGGACGCCGTCACCCCGTTCCCGGCCGACCGCGGCTGGGACCTCGACGGCCTGCACGACGACGACCCGGACCAGCAGGGCACCAGCTACGCCCGCGAGGGCGGGTTCCTGCACGATGCTGCCGAGTTCGACCCGGCGTTCTTCGGCATCTCTCCGCGCGAGGCCCTCGCCATGGACCCGCAGCAGCGGCTGCTGCTTGAGACCTCCTGGGAGGCCTTCGAGCGGGCGGGCATCGACCCCGGCACGCTGCGCGGCAGCGCCACCGGCGTGTTCGCCGGCGTGATGTACCACGACTACCTCAGCCGGCTGCCGGCTCTGCCCGCGGGTGTCGAGGGCTACCTCGGCACCGGCGGCTCCGGCAGCGTCGCCTCGGGCCGGGTGTCGTACACCTTCGGTCTCGAGGGCCCGGCGGTCACCGTGGACACGGCCTGCTCCTCCTCGCTGGTCGCCCTGCACCTGGCCGCCCAGGCGCTGCGCGGCGGCGAGTGCGAGCTGGCGCTGGCCGGCGGTGTGACGGTGATGTCCACCCCCGGCCCGTTCGTCGAGTTCAGCCGCCAGCGAGGCCTGGCCGCCGACGGCCGCTGCAAGGCCTTCTCGGCCGACGCGGACGGCACCGGCTGGGCCGAGGGCGCGGGCATGCTGCTGCTGGAGAAGCTGTCGGACGCCCGCCGCAACGGGCACCCGGTGCTCGCCGTGGTCCGCGGCAGCGCCGTCAACCAGGACGGTGCCAGCAACGGCCTCACCGCCCCCAACGGCCCCTCCCAGCGCCGCGTCATCCGCCAGGCCCTGGCCGCCGCCCGGCTGACCGCCGCCGAGGTGGACGCCGTCGAGGCGCACGGCACCGGCACCACCCTCGGCGACCCGATCGAGGCCGACGCGCTGCTCGCCACCTACGGGCAGGAGCGCGGCGAGAACGGCGAGCCGCTGTGGCTGGGCTCGCTCAAGTCCAACATCGGCCACGCCCAGGCGGCGGCCGGTGTCGGCGGCATCATCAAGATGGTGATGGCGATGCGGGAGGGCGTGCTGCCGCGCACCCTGCACGTCAACGAAGCGTCGCCGCACATCGACTGGACCGCGGGCGCGGTCGAGCTGCTGACCGAGGCCCGGCCGTGGCCGGAGACCGGGCGTCCGCGCCGCGCGGCCGTCTCCTCCTTCGGGTTCAGCGGCACCAACGCCCACGTCGTGGTCGAGCAGGCGCCGGCCGCGCCCGAGACCGAGGCCCGTATCACGCCCCCGGCGCTCCCGTGGGTGCTCTCCGGCCGGGACGAGACCGCGCTGCGCGAGCAGGCGGTCCGGCTCCTCGGGCGGCTGGGTGCGGACCGGACCGGCGTCGAGCCGGTCGACGTCGCGTACGCGCTGGCCACCGGCCGGGCCGTGCACAAGCACCGGGCCGTGGTCGTCGGCCGTGACGGCGACGAACTCCTGGCCGGTGTCCGCGCGTTGGCGCGCGGTGAGGCGGCGGCCGGGGTGGTCGCGGGGGAGGCCGGCGGGAAGCTGGCGTTCCTGTTCACCGGGCAGGGCAGCCAGCGTCCCGGGATGGGGCGTGAGCTGTACGAGGCCTACCCGGTGTTCGCCGAGGCCTTCGACGCGGTGTGCGCCGAGGTCGAACTGCCGCTGAAGGAGGCGGTGTTCGGCGAGGACGCGGAGGTTCTGGCCCGTACCGAGTTCACCCAGGTCGCGCTGTTCGCCGTTGAGGTGGCGCTGTTCCGGCTGTTCGAGAGCTGGGGTGTGCGCCCGGACGTCCTGGTGGGCCACTCGATCGGCGAGCTGGTGGCCGCGCACGTCGCGGGCGTCTTCTCCCTCGATGACGCTGTCGCGCTGGTGGCGGCCCGTGGCCGGCTGATGCAGGCGCTGCCCGAGGGTGGCGCGATGGTGGCGGTCAAGGCCACCGAGGCCGAGGTGCTGCCGCTGCTCACCGGCAACGTCAGCATCGCCGCGATCAACGGGCCCTCGTCCGTGGTGATTTCGGGCGACGAGTCCGAAGTCCTGGCGATCGCCGGGCAGTTCGAGAAGACCAAGCGTCTCAACGTCTCGCACGCCTTCCACTCCCCGCTGATGGACGGCATGGTGGCGGACTTCCGCCGCGTCGCCGAGGGCCTGACCTACTCCGCCCCGCGCATCCCGGTGGTCTCCAACGTCACCGGCGCCCTCGCCAGCGCCGAGGAGCTGTGCTCGCCCGAGTACTGGGTGCGCCACGTCCGCGAGGCCGTCCGCTTCCTCGACGGCATGCGCACCCTGGAGGCCCAGGGCGTCGCCACCTACCTGGAGCTGGGTCCCGACGGTGTCCTCACCGCGATGGGCCAGGACTGCGTCGCGGACGGCGTGTTCGCGCCGGCGCTGCGTGCCGGTCGCCCCGAGGCGCAGAGCGCGCTGACCGCCCTGGCCACCGCCCACGCCCACGGTGCGTCCGTGGACTGGCCGGTGCTGTTCGCCGGTACCGGCGCCCGCCGCGCCGACCTGCCCACCTACCCCTTCCAGCGCCGCCGCTACTGGCTGGAGGCGCCGGTCCTGGTCGGGGACGTCGCGTCGGCCGGGCTGCGGCTCGCCGGGCACCCGCTGCTCGGTGCGGCCGTCGCGGTGGCCGACTCCGAGGAGCTGCTGTTCACCGGCAGCCTGTCGCTGCGCACCCAGCCCTGGCTGGGCGACCACGCGGTCGCGGGCACGGTGATCCTCCCCGGTACGGCCTTCGTCGAGCTGGCGCTCGCGGCGGGCGAGCAGGCGGGCTGCGGCCACCTGGAGGAGCTGACGCTGGAGGCCCCGCTGGTCCTCCCGGCACGTGGCGCCGTGGAGTTGCAGGTGCGGGTGGCCGCGCCGGACGCGTCCGGCCGCCGCGCGCTGACCCTGCACGCCCGTTCACAGGACGCCGCGCCGGGCGAGCCGTGGACCCGCCACGCCACCGGCACGCTCACCGCCGAGCCGGCCGAGCCGGCCGAGCCGGCCGACGCCGGGCGGGCCGCCGAGGCCGCCGAGGCCGGGCAGGCCGAGTGGCCGCCGGCCGGGGCCCGGGCGCTGGAGCTGGACGGCCTGTACGAGAGCCTGGCGGAGCACGGCTTCGGCTACGGCCCGGCGTTCCAGGGCCTGCGGGCCGCCTGGCGGCGCGGCGACGAGCTGTTCGCCGAGGTCGCCCTGGCGGAGGAACTGGCCGACCAGGCCGTCGGGTTCGGCCTGCACCCGGCGCTGCTGGACGCCGCGCTGCACGCCCTCGGCCTGCCCGACCCGGCGGCGCCCGCCGCCGAAGAGAACTCTGCGGCGGCGGACGGCGGGGAGCAGCAGGCACAGGGCCGGCTGCCGTTCTCCTGGAGCGGCGTCACCCTGGTCGCCGCCCGGGCCCGGGCGCTGCGCGTCCGGCTGGCCCCGGTCGGCCCGGACGCCGTCGCCCTGACACTGGCCGACCAGGACGGCCGTCCGGTCGGTTCGGTCGAGTCGCTGGTGGTCCGGCCGCTGTCGCCGGAGCAGGTCCGGGCGGCCGGCGCGGCCGTGATCGACTCGATGTTCGCGGTCGAGTGGTCGCCGGTGGCGGGCCTGCCCGCCCCGGAGCCGTCCGACTGGTCCCTGGTCGGCGCGGACGGCCACGGGTTCGAGGCTCTCGAGGACGCCCTGGGCGCCGTCGGCGGCCTGGTGGACCGGCACCCGGACGTGGCCGCGCTGCTGGCGGCCCTGGACGACGGCGCGCCCGCGCCGGAGGCCGTGCTGGTGCCGGTGCGCGGGCGCGGCGGGGACCTCGCCGAGGCCACCCGGGACGCGCTGGGCGAGACGCTGGCGCTGGTGCAGCTGTTCGCGGCCGACACTCGGCTGGCGGGCAGTCGGCTGGTGCTGCTGACCGGTGGCGCGGTGGCGGCGGGCGCCGAGGAGGACGTGACCGATCTGGCCGCCGCCGCGGTCTGGGGTCTGGTCCGCTCGGCGCAGTCCGAGGAGCCCGGCCGGTTCACCGTGGTGGACCTGGACGGCGACGAGCGCTCGCGGCGGGCGCTGGCCGCGGCCCTGGTGGCCGACGAGCCGCAGCTGGCGCTGCGCCGGGGTGCGGCGCTGGCCCCGCGGCTGGCCCGGGTGAGCGCCCCGCGGGCGGCCGAGGCCGCCGTCCCGGGCGCCTTCGCCCCGGACGGGACCGTCCTGCTCACCGGCGCCACCGGCGCCCTCGGCCGGGTGCTCGCCCGGCACCTGGTCGCCGACCTCGGCGTGCGGCACCTGGTGCTGGCCGGCCGGCGCGGCCGGTCCGCCGAGGGGATGGACGAGCTGGTGGGGGAGCTGACCGCGCTGGGCGCGGGCGTCGCCGTCGAGGCGTGCGACGCGGCCGACCGGGAGGCGCTGGCCGGCCTGCTCGCCCGGATCCCGGCCGACCACCCGCTGACCGGGGTCGTGCACGCGGCCGGGGTGCTGGACGACGGCGTCCTGTCCTCCCTGGACGCGGGGCGGCTGGAGCGGGTGCTGCGGCCGAAGGTCGACGCCGCGCTCAACCTGCACGAGCTGACGGCGGGCCTGGAGCTCGACTCCTTCGTCCTGTTCTCCTCGGCCGCCGGGGTCTTCGGCAACGCCGGGCAGGCGAACTACGCCGCCGCCAACGCCTTCCTGGACGCCCTGGCCCGGCACCGCCGGACCCGGGGCCTGCCCGCCGTCTCCCTGGCCTGGGGCCCGTGGGCGGAGGCCGGCATGGCCGGTTCGCTGGAGGAGGGCGACGGCCGCCGGATGGCCCGGGGCGGCGTGAGCGCGCTCACCGAGGCCGAAGGCCTGGCCCTGTTCGACGCCGCGCTCGGCCTCGCCGAGCCCGCGCCCGTCCCGGTCCGGCTCGATGTCGCCGCGCTGCGCGGCGAGTTGGGCGACGGTCCGGTCCCGCCGCTGCTGCGCGGGCTGGTCCGTCCGGTGCGGCGTGCGGCGGCGGGTGCGCCCGCCGCCGGCGGCGACCTGGCCGGCCGGCTGGCCGCGGCCTCCCCGGCCGAGCGGGAGCGGATCCTGCTGGAGCTGGTCCAGGACCAGGTGGCGGCCGTCCTCGGACACCCGGACCGGTCCGCCGTCGAGCCCGAACTGGCCTTCAAGGAGCTCGGTTTCGACTCCCTCACGGCGGTCGAGCTGCGCAACAGGCTGAACGCCGTGACCGGCCTGCGGCTGCCGGCCACCCTGGTCTTCGACCACCCGTGCGCGCTCGACCTCGCCGAGCGGCTGCGGGAGGACCTGCTCCAGGAGGGCGCCGACGCGGTCACCCCGGTGCTCGCCGAACTCGACCGGCTGGAGGCGGCGCTGACCGCCGCCGCGACGGACGAGGAGGGCCGGGCGCGGGTCGCGATCCGGCTGCGGGCCCTCGCCGAGCGCTGGGCCGCGGAGGAGGACCGCCCCGAGGACGCCACCGTCGCCGACGAGTTGGAGGCGGCCACCGACGACGAGATGTTCGAGTTCATCGGCAAGGAGTTCGGCATCTCCTGACCCGTCGCCGCCCGAACCGGCACCTCCCGCTCCGCCACCCTCGGTGGGCCGGGCGCCGCGCCACCCGGCGCCCGAGCCGCCCGGCCCACCCCACCAGACTTCCGAACCGCGCCCCGCGGTCGCTCGATTGGGACAGAACGTCATGAACGAAGAGAAGCTCCGCTACTTCCTCAAGCGGGTCACCGCCGACCTGCACGAGACCCGTCGCCGCCTGCGCGAGGTCGAGTCCGGCGAGCAGGAACCGATCGCCATCGTCGCGATGGGCTGCCGTTACCCGGGCGGCGTCCGCACCCCCGAGCAGCTGTGGCAGCTCGTCGCGGACGGCACCGACGCGATCACCGGCTTCCCCGCCGACCGCGGCTGGGACACCGACGCGCTGTACGACGCCGACGCCGAACACGGCCGCTCGGGCACCAGCTACACCCGCGAGGGCGGGTTCCTGCACGACGCGGCCCAGTTCGACCCGGAGTTCTTCGGGATCAGCCCCCGCGAGGCGACCGCGATGGACCCGCAGCAGCGGCTGCTCCTCGAGACCTCCTGGGAGGCCTTCGAGCGGGCCGGCATCGACCCCGCCGCCGTGCGCGGCAGCCGGGTCGGCGTGTTCAGCGGCGTGATGTACCACGACTACGCCAGCCGCCTGTTCACCGTCCCCGAGGGCGTCGAGGGCTACCTGAGCACCGGCACCGCCGGCAGCGTCGTCTCGGGCCGCGTCGCCTACACCCTCGGTCTTGAGGGCCCGGCGGTGACCATCGACACCGCCTGCTCCTCCTCGCTGGTGGCCGTCCACCTGGCCGCCCAGGCCCTGCGCAGCGGCGAGTGCACGCTGGCGCTGGCCGGCGGCGTCACCGTGATGTCGACCCCGGACACCTTCGTCGAGTTCAGCCGTCAGCGCGGCCTCGCCCCCGACGGCCGCTGCAAGGCCTTCGCCGAGGGCGCCGACGGCACCGCCTGGGGCGAGGGCGCCGGCGTGCTGCTGCTGGAGAAGCTGTCCGACGCCCGGCGCAACGGGCACCCCGTGCTCGCCGTCGTCCGCGGCTCCGCCGTCAACCAGGACGGTGCCAGCAACGGCCTCACCGCCCCCAACGGCCCCTCCCAGCAGCGCGTCATCCGCCAGGCCCTGGCCGGCGCCGGGCTCTCCCCGGACCAGATCGACGCCGTCGAGGCACACGGCACCGGCACCACCCTCGGCGACCCGATCGAGGCCCAGGCCCTGCTCGCCACGTACGGGCAGGAGCGCGGCGAGGGCGGGGCGCCGCTCTGGCTCGGCTCGATCAAGTCCAACATCGGCCACACCCAGGCCGCCGCCGGCGTCGCCGGCATCATCAAGCTGGTCATGGCGCTGCGGCACGGCGAGCTGCCGCGCACCCTGCACGTCGACCAGCCGTCTCCGCACATCGACTGGGCCTCCGGCGCCGTCGAGCTGCTCACCGAGGCCCGCCCCTGGCCGGCCGGCGAGCGGGTCCGCCGGGCCGCCGTCTCCTCCTTCGGCTTCAGCGGCACCAACGCCCACACCGTCATCGAGGAGGCCCCGGCCGAGCTTCCCGCCCAGGACACGGACGGGGAACCGGCCTCCGGCGAGCCGCAGCGCCCGCCGCTGACCACCCGGGCGACCCCCTGGTTCCTGTCCGCCCGCGGTGCGGACGCCCTGCGCGAGCAGGCCCGGCAGCTGCACGACCACCTGACGGACCGGCCGGAGCTGGACGCCGACCGGGTCGCCTGGACGCTGGCGGCCGGACGCGGCGCCTTCGAGCACCGGGCCGTCCTGCTCGCCGACGGCCGCGACGGCGCGCTCGCCGCCCTCGCCGCGCTCGCCGAGGGCGAGGAACACCCCGCCCTGGTGCGTGGCACGGCCCGCGGCGCCGCGGCCGGCAAGGCCGTCTTCGTCTTCCCCGGCCAGGGCTCGCAGTGGCCCGGCATGGCGGTCGGGCTGCTGGACTCCTCGCCGGTGTTCGCCGCCCGGCTCGCCGAGTGCTCGGCGGCCCTCGCCGAGCACGTGGACTGGCGGCTGGAGGACGTGCTGCGCGGCGTCGAGGGCGCGCCCCCGCTCGACCGGATCGACATCGTCCAGCCCGCCCTGTTCGCCGTGATGGTCGCGCTCGCCGACCTGTGGCGCTCGTACGGCGTGGAGCCGGCCGCGGTGGTCGGCCACTCGCAGGGCGAGATCGCCGCGGCCTGCGTGGCCGGCGCGATCAGCCTCGCCGACGCCGCCCGGCTGGTGACGGCCCGCAGCGCGGCGCTGTCCCGGCTCTCCGGCCTCGGCGGCATGCTCGCCGTGGCGGAGGGCGCCGAGCGGATGCGCGAGCTGATCGGGGAGCGCACCGACCGGCTCCAGCTCTCCGTGGTCAACGGCCCCCGCACCGTCGTCGTCGCCGGCGACCCGGCCGCGCTGGCCGAGCTCGCGGCCGAGTGCGAGGCGCTCGACGTCCGCGCCAAGCTCCTCCCGATCGACTACGCCGCCCACTCCCCGCAGACCGAGGCGATGCGCGAGGAGATGCTCGCGATCGGCGCCGAGGTCACCTCCCGCTCCTGCGACGTCCCGTTCTACTCCACGGTGACCGGCGGCCTCCTGGACACCGCGGCGCTGGACGCCGAGTACTGGTACCGCAACGTGCGGCAGACGGTCGAGTTCTCGCAGGCCGTCCGCAGCCTGGCCGAACACGGCCACGGCGCCTTCCTCGAGGTCAGCCCGCACCCCGTGCTGGTGACCGGCATGGAGGAGACCCTCGACGGGATCGGCGCCGAGGCCGCGATCCTCGGCTCGCTGCGCCGCGACGAGGACGACGCGGAGCGCTTCCTCGCCTCGCTCGCCGCCGTCCACGCGCACGGCGTGCCGGTGCGGCGCACCGCGCCGTTCGACGGACGCGCCCTGGCCCCGTGCGAACTGCCCACCTACCCGTTCCGGCACCGCCGCTACTGGCTCGACGTCCCGGCTCCGGCCGCCCTGCCCGGCACGGCCCCGGAGTCCGCCGCCGACCAGGGCTTCTGGTCCGCCGTCGAACGCGGGGACCTGACCGAACTGACCGCCGCCCTGGCCGTGGACGGCGAGGACCCGCTGAGCGCCGTGCTGCCCGCCCTCGCGGCCTGGCGCCGCCGCCGGCAGCAGGCCGACACGGTGGACGGCTGGCGCTACCGGATCGCCTGGAAGCCCGTCACCGCCCAGGGCCGGCCCCGGCTGACCGGCCGGTGGCTGCTCGTCGAGCCCGCCGCCGGGACCGCGTGGGCCGACGCGGCCCAGCGCGCCCTGGAGACGGCCGGCGCCCGGGTGCGCCGGGTCACCGCCGACGCCACCGCCGACCGCGGGCGCCTCGCGGCGCTGCTCGCCGCCGAACTCGCCGAGGCCGCCGGGGCCGCCGGGGACGGCGCCGCCGAGCCGGCCCGCTGGGCCGGCGTGCTCTCCCTCCTGCCGCTGGACGACCGCCCGCACCCGGACGCCCCGCTCGTCCCGGCCGGGACGGCCGGCACCGTCGCCCTGGTCCAGGCGCTCGCCGACGCGGGCCTGGACGCCCCGCTCTGGTCGGCCACCACCGGGGCCGTCCGCACCGGCGGCGCGGACGGCCCCGCCGACCCGTCCCAGGCCCAGGTCTGGGGCCTGGGCCGGGTGCTCGGCCTGGAGCAGCCCGAGCGCTGGGGCGGCCTGGTCGACCTGCCCGCCGACCCCGACGACCGCGCCGCCGCCCGACTCGCCGCGGTGCTCGCGGCCGAGGACGAGGAGGACCAGCTGGCCGTGCGCGCCACCGGCGTGCTGGCCCGCCGACTGGTCCGCGCCCCCGGCGCCGAGGTGTCCGCCGAGCGGGCCTGGCGCCCGCGCGGCACCGTGCTGGTCACCGGCGGCACCGGCGCCGTCGGCGCCCACGTGTCCCGCTGGCTGGCCGCCAACGGCGCCGAGCACCTGGTGCTGGCCGGCCGCCGGGGCCCCGAGGCCCCGGGCGCCGCCGAACTCGCCGACGAACTGCGCGCGGCGGGCGCCGAGGTGACGGTCGTCGCCTGTGACACCGCCGACCGCGCCGCCGTGGACGCCCTGGTCGGGCGGTTCGCCCTGGAGGGCGCGCCGATCCGCGCGGTGCTGCACGCCGCCGGCCTCGGCCGCACCGGCGCCCTCGCCGACCTGCGGCCCGCCGACCTCCAGGAGCTCGCCGAGGCCAAGATCGCCGGCGCCCGCAACCTGGCCGAGGCGCTCACCGGCACCGAACTGGACGCCTTCGTCCTGTTCTCCTCCAACGCGGGCGTCTGGGGCGGCGGCGGCCAGGGCGCCTACGCCGCCGTCAACGCCTTCCTCGACGCCTTCGCCGAACGGCTGCGCGCGGCCGGCGTCCGGGCCACCTCGGTCGCCTGGGGTGCCTGGGCCGACGGCGGGATGGCGGACGGCCCCGCCGGGGAGGCCATGCGCCGCCGCGGCGTCCCGGCGATGGCGCCGGAGCTGGCCGTCGCCGCCCTCCAGCAGGCCCTCGACCTCGACGAGACCTTCCTCGCCGTCGCCGACGTCGTCTGGGAGCGCTTCCAGCCCGCCTTCACCGCCACCCGCCGCCGCCCGCTGATCGAGGACCTGCCGGAGGTCCGCGCCCTGCGCGCGGGCACCGGCACCGCCGAGCCCGGCACCGAGGTGCCCGAGCAGTCTGCGCTGCGCCGCCGGCTCGCCGGACTGTCCGCCGCCGACCAGGAACGCGTCCTGACCGACCTGGTGCGCGCCCAGGCCGCCGGTGTCCTCGGCTTCGCCGGACCGGAGTCCGTCGACCCCGTGCGCGCCTTCCGCGAACTCGGCTTCGACTCGCTCACCGCGGTGGAGATCCGCAACCGCCTCGGCAGCGCCACCGGCCTGAAGCTGCCCACCACGCTGGTCTTCGACTACCCGACCCCGGCGGCCCTGGCGGGCTACCTGCGCGCCCAGACCCTCGGCGCGGACCAGGACCAGGCCCGGGCCACCAGCGCGGCGGCCGCCGACGACGAGCCGATCGCCATCGTCGCGATGGGCTGCCGCTTCCCCGGCGGGGTCGCCTCGCCCGAGGACCTGTGGCGGCTCGTCACCGAAGACCGGGACGCCGTCACCGGCATGCCCACCGACCGCGGCTGGGACCTGGCGGCGCTCTACGCCGACGACCCCGACCAGCCCGGCACCAGCTACTGCCGCGAAGGCGCCTTCCTGCACGACGCCGGCCTCTTCGACGCGGGCTTCTTCGGCATCTCCCCGCGCGAGGCCGTCACCATGGACCCGCAGCAGCGCCTGCTGCTGGAGGTCACCTGGGAGACCCTGGAGCGCGCCGGAATCGACCCCGGCACGCTGCGCGGCACCGCGACCGGCGTCTTCGCCGGCGGGTCCACCCAGGACTACACCACGGTGCTGACCAACAGCGAGGGCGGCGCCGAGGGCTACATGCTCACCGGTACGGCAGCCAGTGTGATGTCCGGCCGGATCTCCTACACGCTGGGCTTCGAGGGCCCGGCGGTGACCGTCGACACCGCCTGCTCCTCCTCGCTGGTGGCGCTCCACCTGGCCGCCCAGTCGCTGCGCCAGGGCGAGTGCTCGCTGGCCCTGGCCGGCGGCGTCACCGTGATGCCGCTGCCCGGCCCCTTCATCGAGTTCAGCCGCCAGCGCGGCCTGGCCGCCGACGGCCGCTGCAAGCCCTTCGCGGCCGCTGCCGACGGCACCGGCTGGGGCGAGGGCGCGGGCATGCTCCTGCTGGAGCGCCTGTCCGACGCCCGGCGCAACGGGCACCCCGTGCTCGCGGTGGTGCGCGGCTCCGCCGTCAACCAGGACGGTGCCAGCAACGGCCTGACCGCCCCCAACGGCCCCGCGCAGCAGCGCGTCATCCGCCAGGCCCTCGCCAACGCCCGACTGACCCCCGGTCAGGTCGACGCGGTCGAGGCGCACGGCACCGGCACCACCCTCGGCGACCCGATCGAGGCCCAGGCGCTGCTGGCCACGTACGGCCAGGAGCGCGGCGGCGACCCGCTGTGGCTCGGCTCCCTCAAGTCCAACATCGGCCACACCCAGTCGGCTTCGGGTGTCGGCGGCGTCATCAAGATGGTGATGGCGATGCGGGAGGGCGTGCTGCCGCGCACCCTCAACGTGGACGAGCCCACCCCGCACGTCGACTGGTCGGCGGGCGCCGTCGAGCTGCTCACCGAGGCCAGGGACTGGCCCGAGACCGGCGAACCGCGCCGCGCGGGTGTCTCCGGCTTCGGCGCGAGCGGGACCAACGCCCATGTGGTGCTGGAGCAGGCGCCGGCGGAGGAGGCCGCGGCAGCCGACGAGGAGTCGGTTGCCGATGGTGTGGTGCCGTGGGTGCTGTCGGGTCGCAGTGAGGCGGCGCTGCGGGAGCAGGCGCGGCGGCTGTTGGCGGTGGTCGTGGAGGAGCGGCCGGCGGATGTCGGTTTCTCGCTGGTGTCCTCGCGGGCGGTGTTCGAGCACCGGGCCGTGGTGGTCGGCGAGGGCCGGGAGGCGCTGCTGGCGGGCCTGGGTGCGCTGGCGGACGGTCTGCCGGGTGCGGGCGTGGTGTCCGGGCGGGTGCGTTCGGGGCGTCCGGTGTTCGTGTTCCCGGGGCAGGGGTCGCAGTGGCTGGGCATGGCCCGCGAACTGCTGGCGGACGAGCCGGTGTTCCGTTCGCGGATGGAGGAGTGTGCCAAGGCGCTTGCTCCGCATGTGGATTGGGAGTTGCTGGAGGTCGTCTCGGGTGAGGACGGCGGGTGGATGGAGCGGGTGGACGTGGTCCAGCCGGTGCTGTTCGCCGTGATGGTGTCGCTGGCTGCTCTCTGGCGTGCGAATGGTGTGGAGCCGTCGGCGGTGGTGGGTCACTCGCAGGGCGAGATTGCCGCCGCTGCTGTCTCCGGTGCGCTGTCGCTGGAGGACGCGGCGCTGGTGGTGGCGCTGCGCAGTCAGGCGATCATCGAACTGTCGGGCCTGGGTGGCATGGTGTCCGTTCCGCTGCCGGTGGAGAGCGTTCGCGAGTTGCTGTCCGGCCGTGAGGGAATCTCGATCGCGGCCGTCAACGGCCCGAACTCCGTCGTGGTTTCCGGCGATGCCGGCGCCCTGGACGAGCTGGTGGAGTACTGCACCGGGCAGGAGATCCGGGCTCGTCGGATCGCGGTGGACTACGCGTCGCACTCGGCGCACGTGGAGCGCATCGAGGCCCGCCTGGCCGAGCTGCTGGCCCCGGTCGCCCCGCGTGTTCCGGCGGTGCCGTTCCACTCCACCGTGACCGATGAGGTCATCGATTCGGCCGCGCTGGACGCCGGTTACTGGTACCGCAACCTGCGCCAGACGGTGGAGTTCGCGAGCACCGTCGAGGCTCTCCTCGCGTCCGGTCACTCGCAGTTCGTCGAGGTGAGTGCCCATCCGGTGCTGACCGTCGGCATCCAGGAGTCCATCGACGCCACCGGCGCCGAGGCGACGGTCCAGGGCACCCTGCGTCGTGACCACGGTGGCCGGGAGCGTTTCCTGACCGCCCTCGCCGAGGCCTGGGCCAACGGCGCCACCGTCGACTGGGCCGCCCGGTTCCCCACGGCCCGCCGCGTGGACCTGCCCACCTACGCCTTCCAGCACGAGCACTACTGGCCGAAGCCGGGCACGCGCGGCATCGGTGACGTGCTGTCCGCCGGTCTGGGTGCGGCCGACCACCCGCTGCTGGGCGCGGCGGTGGCACTGGCCGACCGCGACGGGCACGTCTTCACGGGCCGCCTCTCGGTGCAGACGCACCCGTGGCTGGCCGACCACGCCGTGGCCGGCACGGTGATCCTGCCCGGCACGGCGTTCGTCGAGCTGGCCGTTCGCGCGGGTGACCAGGCCGGCTGTGACGTGCTGGAGGAGCTGACCCTGGAGGCGCCGCTGGTGCTGCCCGCCCAGGGTGGCGTGGCGGTGCAGGTGGTGGTCGGTTCGCCCGACGCCGACGGCCGCCGCGAGGTGGAGGTCTACTCCCGCGCCGAGGACGCGGCGCCCGACGAGCCGTGGACCCGCCACGCCACCGGCGCCCTGTTCCGCGGCGCCGTCGTGCCGGAGTTCGACCTGGCCGTCTGGCCCCCGCAGGGCGCCGAGCCGGTGCCGGTGGACGGGTACTACGACACCCTGGCCGACCTCGGCTTCGCCTACGGTCCGGCGTTCCGCGGCCTGCGGGCCGTCTGGCAGCGCGGCTCCGAGGTGTTCGCCGAGGTCGCCCTCGCGGCGGACCAGCAGGGCGACGCCCAGCGCTTCGGCCTGCACCCCGCCCTGCTCGACGCCGCACTGCAGGCGGCGGGCCTGGGCGACGCGACCCGGGACCTCGCCGCCGGGCGGCTCCCGTTCGCCTGGACGGACGTGACGCTGTTCGCCACCGGCGCCGGGGCCCTGCGGCTGCGCCTCACCCCGACCGGTGCGGACGGGGTGGCGCTGGAGCTGGCCGACGAGGAGGGCCGTCCGGTCGCGGCGGTCGGCTCGCTGGTGCTGCGCCCGCTGGCCGAGCGTGCGATGGCCGCCGAATCCGCCTTCCAGGACTCGATGTTCCGGGTCGACTGGACGCCGGTGCCGCTGCCCGCCGCGACCCCCGCGGCGGAACTGGCGCTGCTGGGCGCCGTCGAGGGGGAGTGGGCCGCCTCGGCGCGCCGCTACGGTGACCTGGCCGAGCTGGCCGAGGCCGTCGACGCCGGCGCCGAGCTGCCGTCCGTGGTGGTGGCCGCGGTGGCCACCGGCGCCGACGACCCGCTGCTGGACGGCCTGCGGCGCAGCACCGGCGACACCCTCGCCCTGCTGCACTCCTGGCTGGCGGACGAGCGCTTCGAGGCGGCCCGCCTGGTGGTGCTCACCCGCGCGGCGGTCGCGACCCGCCCGGACGAGGACGTCCCGGCGCTGGCCCAGTCCCCGGTCTGGGGCCTGGTGCGCTCGGCGCAGACGGAGAACCCCGGCCGGCTGGTCCTGGCGGACCTGGACGGCACGGCCGTCTCCGCTGCCGCGCTGCCCGCCGCCGTCGCCACCGGCGAGCCCCAACTCGCCCTGCGCGCCGGTGAGGTGCTGGCGCCCCGGTTCGCCCGGGTGCCCGCCGGGGCGGACGAGCCCCGGCGCGTCCTCGACCCGGAGGGCACCGTCCTGCTGACCGGTGCCACCGGCACCCTGGGCTCGCTGCTGGCCCGCCACCTGGTGACCGAGCACGGCGCCCGGCACCTGGTGCTGCTCAGCCGGCAGGGCCCGGCGGCGCCCGGCGCCGAGGAGCTGAGCGCCGAACTCACCGGCCTGGGCGCCGAGGTGACCGTCACGGCCTGCGACGTCGCGGACCGCGCGGCGCTCGCCGCCGTCCTGGACGCCGTCCCCGCCGAGCACCCGCTCACCTCCGTGGTGCACGCGGCGGCCGTGCTGGACGACGGCGTCCTGGACTCGCTCACCGCGGAGCGGCTGGACCACGTCCTGCGGCCCAAGGCGGACGCCGCCCAGCACCTGCACGAGCTGACGGCCCACCTGGACCTGGACTCCTTCGTGCTGTTCTCCTCCGCGGTCGGCCTGCTCGGCAACGCCGGCCAGGCGAACTACGCCGCCGCGAGCGCCTTCGTCGACGCGCTGGCGCACCACCGCCGGGCGAACGGCCTGCCCGCCGTCTCGCTGGCCTGGGGCTTCTGGGCCGAGCGCAGCACGCTCACCGGCGCGCTGGACGAGGCGGAGGTCCGCCGGATGAGCCGGGGCGGTGTCGCCCCGCTGTCCTCGGCCGAGGGGCTCGCGCTGTTCGACGCGGCCGGGGCGGGCGTGGAGCCGCTCCTGGTGCCGATGCGGCTGGACTCGGCCGCGCTGCGCGGTCAGGCCGCCGCGGGGGCCCTCGCGCCGCTGCTGCGCGGCCTGGTGCGTACGCCGCTGCGCCGTACGGTCGCCGCGGCGGGCGGGACCGGCGAGGCCTCGGCGTTCCAGCAGCGGCTGGCCGACCTCGACGGGCAGGACCGGGCCCGGCTGCTGCTCGACCTGGTGCGCGGCCAGGCGGCCGCCGTACTGGGCCACGCGTCCGCGGACGCGGTGGAGGCGAACCGGGCGTTCCGAGAGCTGGGCTTCGACTCGCTGACCGCGGTCGAGCTGCGCAACCGGCTGAGCGCGGCGACCGGGCTGCGGCTGCCGGCCACCACCGTGTTCGACTACCCGACCCCGGCCGAGCTGGCGGCCCGGCTGGAGTCCCGGCTGTCCGGCGGCGGGCGTGCCCGTCCGGCGGCCGCCGTCGCCCCGGCGCCGCGGCACGCGGACGACGACCCGATCGTGATCATCGGCATGGCCTGCCGCTACCCGGGCGGCGTCCGCACGCCCGAGGAGCTGTGGCAGCTGGTCGCGCAGGGCACCGACGCGATCTCGCCGCTGCCGACCGACCGCGGCTGGGACACCGAGGGCCTGTACGACGCCGACCCGGACCACGTGGGCACCAGCTACGCCCGCGAGGGCGGGTTCCTGTACGACGCGGGGCACTTCGACGCCGGGTTCTTCGGCATCAGCCCGCGCGAGGCGCTGGCGACGGACCCGCAGCAGCGCCTGCTGCTGGAGACGGCGTGGGAGGCCCTCGAGCGGGCCGGCATCGACCCGACCACGCTGAAGGGCAGCGCCACCGGCGTGTTCGCCGGGAAGATGTACCACGACTACGCGATCACCCTGCCCGCCGTCCCCGCCGACGTGGAGGGCTACCTGGCCACCGGCACCACCGGCAGCGTCGCCTCGGGCCGGATCTCCTACGCCCTGGGGCTGTCGGGCCCGGCGGTCACCGTGGACACCGCCTGCTCCTCCTCGCTGGTCGCCCTGCACCTGGCCGCCCAGTCGCTGCGCAGCGGCGAGTGCACGATGGCCCTGGCCGGCGGTGTCACGGTGATGGCCACCCCGCAGGTGTTCATCGAGTTCAGCCGCCAGCGCGGCCTGGCCACCGACGGGCGCTGCAAGTCCTTCGCGGCGGCGGCCGACGGCACCTGCTGGTCCGAGGGCGTGGGCATGCTGCTGCTGGAGCGCCAGTCCGACGCGGTGCGCAACGGCCACCGGGTGCTGGCGGTCGTCCGCGCCACCGCCGTCAACCAGGACGGCGCCAGCAACGGCATCACCGCCCCCAACGGCCCCGCCCAGGAGCGGGTCATCGAGCAGGCGCTGGCCGCCGCCCGGCTGACGCCGTCCCAGGTGGACGTCGTCGAGGCGCACGGTACCGGCACCCGGCTGGGCGACCCGATCGAGGCGCAGGCCCTGCTGGAGACGTACGGGCAGGGGCGCACCGGGGACCCGCTGTGGCTGGGCTCGCTGAAGTCCAACATCGGCCACTCCCAGGCCGCCGCGGGCGTCGGTGGCGTGATCAAGATGATCATGGCGATGCGGCACGGCGTGCTGCCGAAGACCCTGCACGTCGACGAGCCGACCCCGGACGTCGACTGGAGCTCCGGCGCCGTCGAGCTGCTGACCGAGGCCCGGCCGTGGCCGCAGACCGGCGAACCGCGCCGCGCGGGCGTCTCCTCCTTCGGCGTCAGCGGCACCAACGCCCACGTGATCCTGGAGCAGGGCCCGGCGCCCGCCGAGGCCGAACGGGGCCCGGCCCGGGTGCTGCCCTGGGTGCTGTCCGCCCGGACGCCGGACGCGCTGCGCGCGCAGGCCGAGCGGCTGGCCGCGCACCTGGCCGCCGAGCCCGGGCCGACGGAGGCCGACGTCGCCCGCTCGCTGACCGTGCACCGCTCGTCCTTCTTCCACCGCGCGGTGGTGGTCGGCACCGACCGCGCGGAGCTGCTGGCCGGCCTCGCCGCCGTCGCCGACGGCAGCGGCGCCGGGGTGGTCCGGGGTTCCGGCACCACCGCGGGCCGCACCGCCTTCCTGTTCACCGGACAGGGCAGCCAGCGCCTCGGCATGGGCCGGGAGCTGTACGGGGCCCACCCGGTGTTCGCCGCGGCCTTCGACGCCGTCTGCGAGCGGGTCGACGCCCACCTGGCCCGCCCGCTGCGCGAGGTCGTGTTCGGCACGGACTCGCGGCTGCTGGACCGCACCGAGTACGCCCAGCCGGCGCTGTTCGCCGTCGAGGTGGCGCTGTTCCGCCTGGTGGAGAGCTGGGGGGTGCGCCCGGACCTGCTGCTCGGGCACTCGATCGGTGAGATCGCGGCCGCGCACGTCGCCGGTGTGCTGTCACTGGACGACGCCGTCACCCTGGTCGCCGCTCGTGGCCGGCTGATGCAGGCGCTGCCGGAGGGCGGCGCGATGGTGGCGGTCAAGGCCGCCGAGGCGGACGTCCTGCCGCTGCTCACCGAGAACGTCAGCATCGCGGCCGTCAACGGCCCGACCTCCGTGGTGATTTCGGGAGACGAGTCCGAAGTCCTGGACATCACCGGGAAGTTCGAGAAGACCAAGCGTCTCAACGTCAGCCACGCCTTCCACTCCCCGCTGATGGACGGCATGGTGGAGGAGTTCCGCCGGATCGCGGAGGGCCTGACGTACAGCGCCCCGCGCATCCCGGTGGTCTCCACCGTCACCGGCGCCGAGGCGGGCGAGGAGCTCACCGACCCGGCGTACTGGGTGCGGCAGGTCCGCGCGGCCGTCCGGTTCGCGGACGGCGTCGCCGCCCTGCGCGAGGCGGGAGCCGGCCGGTTCCTGGAGCTCGGCCCCGACGGTGTCCTGACCGCCGCCGCCCGGGACTGCCTGGGCGCCGACGCGGACCACGCCCTGCTGGTGACGCTGCTGCGCGCCGACCGGCCGGAGGAGGTCGCGCTGACCACGGCGCAGGCCGAACTGCACGTCCACGGCGTCCCGTTGGACTGGCCGGCGATAGCCGCCGACTGGGGCGGGCGGCTCGTCGACCTGCCGACCTACGCCTTCCAGCACGAGCGGTACTGGCTGGAGGCCCCGGAGGAGGCCGCCAAGGAGGCCGCGCACGCGGGCGAGGGCGGCTTCTGGGCGGCCGTCGAGGAGACCGACCTGGAGGGTCTGAGCGGCGCGCTCGACCTCGACGGCGAGGGCCGCGAGGCGCTCCGGGCGCTGCTGCCCGCGCTGTCCGGCTGGCACCGGCGCCGGCGCGGCCAGGCGGCCGCGGAGGCGGTGCGCCACCGGGTGGAGTGGCAGCCGCTGGCGGCCCGGCCGAGTGCCGAACTCGCGGGGAACTGGCTGGTGGTGGCCCCCGCGGAGGCCGCCGAGAGCGAGCCGGTGACGGCCCTGCTCGGCCTGCTGGAGTCCGCGGGCGCCACCGTGCTCGGCGCGGTGCTGGACCCGCAGGACACCGACCGGGCCGCCGTCGCGGCGGGCCTGGGCGAGCTGCTCGCCGGCGAGGCGCCGGTGCGCGGTGTGCTGTCCCTGCTGGCGCTCGACGAGCAGCCGCACCCGGCCGTCCCCACCGTGGCGGGCGGACTGGGGCTCAACCTGACGCTGGCCCAGGCCCTCGGCGACGCCGGGGTGGACGCCCCGCTCTGGTGCGCCACCCGGGGCGCCGTCGCGGTCGGCCGGAGCGAGGTGCCGAACCCGGCCCAGGCGCTGACCTGGGGCTTCGGCCGGGCGTTCGCCGCCGAGCACCCGCGGCGCTGGGGCGGTCTGGTCGACCTGCCCGAGCGGCTGGACGGCCTGGCCGGCGAGTGGCTGACGGCCGTCCTGGCCGGGCGCACCGGGGAGGACGAGGTGGTGCTGCGGTCCGCCGCGGCCTTCGCCCGCCGCCTGGTGCCGGCCCCGCTCGGCCTGGCGGCCGAGGCCGCGACCTGGCGGCCGCAGGGCCCGGTGCTGCTCACCGGCCCGGCCGACGCCCGGCGCGAGGCGCTGGCCGGCTGGCTGACCGAGCGCGGCGCCGTGCCGGTGTCCGGGCCGGCCGAGGCCGACACCCCGGCGCAGGTGCTGCTGCACCTGGTGGCCCCGGCCGAGCCGGTCGCCCTGGACGGCCTGGACGCGCGGGCGCTGGCGGAGGCGGTCGCCGCCGCCACCGCGCTGCCGGCCGGCGGCCCCGGACTCGCCACGCAGGTCGTCTGCCTGCCGGGCGAGTCGGTGTGGGGCGGTGCCGGGCAGGCCGTGGCCGCGGTCTGCGGCGCCCACCTGGACGCGGTCGCGCGTGGCCGCGCCGAGGGGGACGTCCCGCTGCGGACGGTCGCCCTGGCCGACACCGGCTCGGAGGGGCCGACCGGGCGGGCGCCCGGCGTCGACGAGGCGGCATCGGTCCTCGGCCACGCCGTGACCCTCGGCGAGCACGGCCTGGTGATCGCCGGGGACGGCTGGAGCTGGTTCGCCCGCACCCTGCGTGACGGCGCCCCCGTCCCGCTGCTGGCGGCCCTGGCCGGTCCGGACGCGGCCGACCGCGACCCGGTGGCGCGGTCCGCCGAGCCGGTCAGGGACGCGGCCGGGGCGCTGGCCCGCCGCCTGGCCGAGGCGGGCCCCGGCGGGCGGCACGCCGTCCTGCTGGAGACCGTCCGGACGGAGGCCGCGCTGGCGCTCGGCCACCGCTCCGGCGACGCGGTCGACCCGGACCGGGACTTCCTGGAGCAGGGCTTCGCCTCGCTGACCGCGGTGGAGCTGCGCAACCGGCTGACCGCCCTGACCGGGCGGGAGCTGCCGGCCGCGCTGATCTACGACCACCCGACCCCGGCGGCCCTCGCCGGGCACCTCGCCGCCGAGGTGCCGCAGGACGCGCCGCCGGCCGCCGCGACCGGCACGCTGGCCCCGATGCTCCGTCAGGCCGTCGCGTCCGGACGGATCGCGGACTTCGCGGCGATGCTGCAGAGCGTCGCCGGGTTCCGGCCCGCCTTCACCGACCCGGCGCTCGCCGGGCCGCTGCCGGCCCCGGTGCGGCTGTCCGGTGGCGCGGGGCGGCCGGTGGTGGTCTGCTGCCCGTCGGTGACGGCGATCTCCGGCCCGCACCAGTACGCCCGGTTCGCCGCGGCGCTGGGCGACCGGTTCCGGGTCGGGGCCCTGCGGGCCCCCGGCTTCGGCAGCGGCGAGCCGCTGCCGGCGACGCTGGCGGCGGGGGTGCGCGCGCTGGCCGAGCAGACCGCCGAACTGGCGCAGGGCGAGCCCGTCGTCCTGGTCGGCCACTCCTCCGGAGGGGTCCTGGCGCACGCCCTGGCCCGGTACCTGGAGGAGATAGGGGTGCCCCCTGTCGCGCTCGTTCTGCTAGACATCTACGCGCCGGGCAGTGACCTGGTGGCTCCGCTGCTGCCCGCGCTCATGGGCGGCATGGCGGAGCGGGACGGGGTGTTCGCGTCAATGGACGACGACCGGCTGACCGCCATGGGAGGCTGGTTCCGGCTCCTGGAAGAGGCGGAGCCGAGCCCGGTCGGGGCGGCCACACTGCTGGTCCGTGCCGCCGAGCCGATGACCGGTTGGGGGGAGCGCGAATGGAGGTCCGACTGGGAGTCCGCGCAGACCGTCGTGGACGTCCCGGGGGACCACTACTCGATGATGGAGGAGCAGCACGTCGAGGCGGTGGCCTCGGCGGTCGGTGAGTGGTTGACCTCCCGGACGAGCTGATTCCGTCCGACCCGCCGCCAGTCCGGCCGGGGCGCGCGCCCGCACCGCGCGCCCCGGCCGGGCTCTGGAAACCCTCCGCCGCCCCGGCCCCGGGGCGGCGGACCGACGAGGGGAACACCCTGAGATGTCCGTGTCCGTGAGCCAGGCCGCCCTGTGGGTCCGGCGCTTCCACCCGAACGACGACAGCCCGACCCGGCTGGTCTGCTTCCCGCACGCAGGCGGTTCGGCGAGCTTCTACTTCCCGGTGTCGGCGGCCCTCGCCGACCGCACCGACGTGCTGTGCCTGCAGTACCCGGGCCGCCAGGACCGCCGCACCGAGCCGTGCGTCGACTCCATACCCGAGCTGGCCGACCTCGTCCACGCCGCGCTCGCCCCCTGGGCCGACCGCCCGACCGTCTTCTTCGGCCACAGCATGGGCGCCGTGCTGGCGTTCGAGGTGGCCCGCCGTCAGGAGCGGGAGGGCAACGGCCCGGTGGCGCTGTTCGCCTCCGGCCGCCGCGCGCCGTCCTGCGTCCGGGACGAGACGGTGCACCTGCGCGACGACGACGGCATCGTCCGCGAGCTGCACGAGCTCAGCGGCACCGACGCCGCCCTGCTCGGCGACGAGGAGCTGCTGCGGATGATCCTTCCGGCGATCCGCGCCGACTACACCGCGATCGAGACCTACCGGCCCGAGCCGGACGCCGTGATCGCCGCCCCGGTGCACGTGCTGACCGGCGACGACGACCCGAAGACCACCATCGACGAGGCCCGGGCGTGGGAGCGGCACACCACCGGCGGCTCGGACCTGACCGTCCTGCCGGGCGGGCACTTCTTCCTGGCCCACCACCAGCGGGACATCAACGGCAGGATCGCCGACCGGCTGGCCCGGGTGTCGGCCGGCTGACCCCGAACGGCCCGGTTCCCGCCCCCCGCCCGCCGGGGCCCGGGGCGGGAACCGGGCCCGGGCCGCCGCGGCGGCCCGACCGTCGCAGCACCGGGGGGTGGTAGGGGTTCCGACAGGGGTGCCCGCCGCGAACCCCCGTCCCTAGCCTGACCGCAGAGGAACGGGCGGACTCCGCGCCGTTTCCATCCCCTCTTGGAGAACCGACATGGCCGAGCACACCACCCCCTGGCGGGTGCTGCACAGCGGAGACCCGACGGACCTCGTCCTCGCCGTCGACTTCTTTGCCCCGGGCCGGGCCGAGGCCGCCTTCGGCGACCTGGTGCCCATGCTGGACGGACCGTACTCGGTCTGGGAGACCATGCAGCCCGCGCCCGGCGAGGAGACCGGCATGCGCGGCGACGACTACCTCGACCGCTGGATCGAGGCGCTGCCCGTGGGCGCGGTCGTCCGCGGCGTGCTCGGCTTCTGCGTCGGTGGGATCTTCGGCTCGGCGCTCGGCGAGAAGATCGCCGCCCGCCAGGGCCACCACCCGGTGACGGTGCTGTTCGACCCCGAGCCGGTCAGCCCGCTGGTCATGTACTGGCAGTTCCACAAGCTGGTCGACCGGCTGGCGGGCGTGCTGACCCCCGAGGAGATCCAGGCGGCCCAGAGCGCCGGCTACCGGATGCAGGAGACCGAGACCGATCCGGTCGCGGTCGGTGCCGCACTGGTCGCGCTCTACCGCGAGTACGGCGACCTCGGCCTGGAGCGGGTCGGCCTGGACGCCGACCGCCGCGCCGAGCTGATGGCCATGTTCGACTCCTACCTCGCCTACCTGGTCGCCGCGACGCAGGTCACCACGGCCGCGGACGTCAGCACCTCCACCGTGGTCAGCTCCGACACCCCGGTCGACGGACTGCACCTGGGCGCGCGGGAGCTGCCCTTCGCCATCGACCGGCACGAGCTGCTGCGCCGGCCGGAGGTCGCCGCCGCGGTGTCCGACCTGCTCGCGGCGCGCTAGGGGGAACCGACAGATGCGACGCCTGGTACGCAAGAACGACGCCGGCGAGCCGGCGCGGGCGGCGACGGCGGTCACGCCGAAGGAGGAGGCCCTCTGGCTGATGGACCGGCTCGTCCCCGGCACCGCGGCCAACACCGTCGCGGTCGCCTTCCGGGTGGACACCGCGCTGGACCCGGCCGCGCTGGCCGGGGCCGCCCGGCTGCTGGTCCGCCGCCACCAGGTGCTGCGGACCGGCTTCGAGGTGCGGGAGGGCCGGCTGCTGCACCGGCTCCTGACGGAGGCCGAGGCCGCGTTCGAGCCGGAGTACGCGCAGATCGCCGAGGACGCCGTCGACGCGGAACTCGCCGCCCTGGCCCGGCACGCCTTCGCGGTGACCGACCGTCCGCTGGTGCGGCTGCGGCACCTGCACACGCCCGCGGGCGACGTGGTCTGCGTCGCCGCCCACCACCTGGTCTTCGACACCATCTCGGCGACCTTCCTGTTCGAGGAGCTGGCCGCCGCGTACGACGCCGCGCTCGCCGGTCGCCCGGTCCCCGCGGAGCTGCTGCCCGAGGTCCCCGTCGTCGAGTCGGCCGCCCCCAGCGGGGAGAGCGTCGAGTTCTGGCGCCGCGGCCTGGCCGGCTACCGGGCCGACGAACTCGACCTGTGGCTCGGTGAGGACGAGACCACCGAGCCGACCCTGGCCGGCGGCCACGTCGAGCGGGTGCTGTCGCAGGCGGCCGCCGACGCGCTCGTCCGGCTGCAGCGCGAGCTGCGCGCCCCGGAGGCGGTCGTCCTGCTGGCCGCCTTCGACCTGCTGCTGGCCCGGCACGGCGCCGGTCCCGACATCGTGGTCGGCACCCCCGTCAACGTCCGGGACCAGCGGACCGCCCGGGCCGTCGGCTACCACGTCAACGTGCTGCCGCTGCGGCTGCCGGTCGACCTCGGCGGCGGCTTCCGGGAGCTGGTCGCCCGGGCGCGGACGGGGTACTTCGACGCCCTCGCGCACGCCGACGTCCCGATCGACCTGATGCTGCCCGAACTGCCCCGCACCGGCGGCTCCTGGCGCACCACCGCGTTCCGGCACCTGTTCAACTACGCGCCCGGCGGCGGGCTCCCGCCCTTCGCCATCGCCGGCCGGCAGGCCGCCGCGGTCAGCCTGGAGAACGGCACCAGCAAGTTCGACCTGGAGTTCGTCGCGGCCCCCGGCAGCGACGCGCTGCGGGTCAAGGGCCGCTACTCGACCGACGTGCACACCGCCGCCGAGGTCGAGCGGCTGCTGGAACGCTACGACGCCCTGCTGGTCTCGCTCGGCGCCGACCCGGACCTCCCGGTCGGCGAGCACCCGCTGCGCGGCGCCGCCGACACCGAGCTGATCGAGGCCGCCAACCGGACCGGGCGCACCGACGTCCCGCCGACCGTCCTCGCCGCCGTCGCCCGCCACGCCGCCCTGACACCGGACGCCCCGGCCGTCCAGGACGGCGAACGCACCGTCAGCTACCGGCAGTTGTGGAACGCCGCGGTCGCCACCCGGGAACAGCTGCGGGAGGCCGGCGTCACCCCCGGCGAGATCGTCGGCCTGTGCGCCCGGCGTGGCCCCGACCTGGTCGCCGCCGTCTTCGGCATCTGGCTGGCCGGCGCCGCCTACCTGCCGATCGACCCGGACCACCCGGACCACCGGGTCGCCGACACCCTCGCCGACTCCGGCACCCGCACCGTCGTCACCGGCCCCGGGATCACCCTGCCCGAGGACACGGCGGCCGACGGCCGGCCCCGCTCGGCCGTCCCGCTGGTCACCGTCGAGGACGCCCCGGCCGCCGACCCGTCCCGCTCGCTCGACGGCGCCGGCGCACCGGACACCCGCGCCTACCTGATCTACACCTCCGGCTCGACCGGCCGCCCCAAGGGCACCCTGGTCAGCCACGGCAACCTGGCCAACCTGGTGGCGCACTTCCGCGAGGAGATGCGCCTGACGCCGGAGCACGGCGGCCTGTGGATGACCACCTTCGCCTTCGACATGTCGGTGATGGACCTGTTCCTGCCGCTGTTCGCGGGCGGCCGGCTGGTCGTCGCCCCGGACACGGCGAGGACCGACGGCCGGGCGCTCGCCGAGGTGCTGCGCCGCCACCGGGTGGACGTCATCCAGGCCACCCCCACCACCTGGCGCCTCGTCCTGGACGAGGCCGGCGGGGAGCTGGCGGGCTGCCGGCTGGTCTGCGGCGGCGAGCCGATGCCGCCCGCGCTGGCCCGGCGGCTGCTGGCCACCGGCGCCGAACTGCGCAACCTGTACGGGCCGACCGAGACCACGGTGTGGTCCACCGGCGCCGTCATGGAGTCGGCGGAGCGGATCGGCGTCGGACGCCCGATCCGCAACACCCGGGTGTTCGTCGCCGACCCGGACGGCCGGGAACTGCCGCTCGGGGTGCGCGGCGAACTGTGCATCGCGGGCGACGGCGTCACCCTCGGGTACCACGGGCGCCCGGAGCTGACGGCCGAGAAGTTCCGCGAGCACCCCCGCTACGGGCGGTACTACCGCACCGGCGACCAGGCCCGATGGAGCCCGGACGCCGGCCTGGAGCTGCTCGGCCGGGCCGACCGGCAGATCAAGCTGCGCGGCAACCGGATCGAGCTCGGCGAGGTCGAGGCGGTGCTGGCCGAGCACCCGGAGGCCGAGGGGGCCGCGGTCGTGGTCGCCGGGGACACCAGCGCGGACGGCCTGCTGGTGGCCTTCGTCGAGGTGCCGCGCAAGCCGGGCCAGTCCGGGGCGGAGGCGGACGAGGCGGCCCGCGGGATCGGCGACCGGCTCTGGGAGCACGCCCGCGACCGGCTTCCCAGGGCGGCCGTGCCGCACGACTTCGTGCTGCTCGACGAACTGCCCAAGACCGTCACGGAGAAGGTCGACTACCCGCGGCTGACCCGGATCGCCGAGGAACGGCGCGCCGACCGGGCCGCCGAGGCCGGAACGCAGGCGCGGGCGGAGGAGGAAGAGGGCCTGCTGGGCGCGCTGGTGGCGATCTGGGCGTCGCTGCTGTCCCGCTCGGACCTCTCCGCGGACTCCAACTTCTTCGCCAGCGGCGGGCATTCACTGCTCGGCGCCCAACTGGCGCAGCGGATCGAGGAGAAGCTGGGCGTGCGGCTGGGCCTGGCGGACGTCTTCGCCATGCCGACGCCGCGTCAGATCGCCGAGTTCATCGAAGGAACGGCGGAGAAGAAGGACTGACCCGCCAAGCACCGAAGCACCGAAGCACCGAGGCCCTGCCGGACGTCCGGCAGGGCCTCGGTGCTTCGCGTGCGGCTGTCAGGAGGCCGTCACCGGGAAGGCGTGCAAACCGCGGATGAACGGCGACAGCCGCCGGCGCACCGGGCCGGCCTGGCGCAGCCCCGGCAGGCGCTGCGACAGCACCCGGAAGGCCACCTCCGCCTCCAGCTTGGCGAGCGGGGCGCCGAGGCAGTAGTGGATGCCGCTGGAGAAGGAGATGTGGTCCGGCTCGCCGGTGCGGTCCAGGTCGAAGCGGTCCGGCTCGGCGTACGCGGCGGGGTCGCGGTTGCAGGCGCCGGTGAGGATGATCACCTGGGCGTCCACCGGCAGCCGGCGCCCGGCGATCTCGATCTCCTGGTGGGTGAAGCGGCTCTGCATCAGCACCGAGGTGTCGTAGCGCACCGACTCCTCGACGGCGCGCGGCGCCAGCTCCGGGTCCGCGCACAGCCGCTCCCAGACCGCGCGCTCGCCCAGCATGGCCAGGGTGCCGTTGCCGATCAGGTTGACGGTGGTCTCGGTGCCAGCCAGAGCGAGCATCCCGCACATCGCGACCAGCTCCTCGGCGGTCAGCCGCTCGGCGTCCACGTCCGCCAGCAGCCGGCTCACCAGGTCGTCGCCGGGGGAGCGGCGGCGCAGCTCCAGCAGCTCGGTGAACAGCTCCCTGGTGCCGTCCACGGCGGCCTGCAGCTCCTTGACCTCGGCGAGCGAGACCACGCCGTCCAGGACCAGGCTCAGGCCCCGGCAGAGCTCGTCGAAGCGCGGCTGCTCCTGCTCGGGGATGCCGAACAGCGCGCCGATCACCCGCGCCGGCACCTGCTTGGCGTAGGCGTCCATCAGGTCGAACGGGGCGCCGGTGTCGACCCGGTCCAGCAGCTCGTGGCAGGCGCGCTCGACCTCGGGCCGGAACGCCGCCACCACACGCGGCCCGAACGCCGGGGTGGCGATCCGGCGCAGCCGGGTGTGGTCGGGCGGGTCCATCGCCAGGAAGGAGTTGTCGAAGTCGGACGGGCCCTCCGGCCACTCGCCCTTGGTGGTGCGCCGGCCGAAGCGCCGGTCGCGCAGGATCTCGTCGGCCAGCGCCCGGTCGACGACCAGCCAGGACCCGATCATGCTGCGCTGCAGCGGCCCGCGCGGGCGCATCCGCTCGTACAGCGGGTACGGGTCCTCCTGGCCGAGCAGCAGCTGGGCGTAGATGTCGCCGAGTGCGCCCACGGACTTCAGGGCCGCACGGGCGGTGCGCAGCTGGGTGTCCAGCTCGCTGTCGGACAGGGTGGGCATGGGTACGCCTCCGGCCGGGTCGACGCGTGGTCAGCAGGACGGTCCTGCGGTCGGACGGTATGTGCGGATCCTGTGGTGCTGAACCCCTAACCGGGCGACCTCGACCCCTTCGTGGGCGCACGCTCCGTAGGGGTGGGTCCAGACCCACCCCCTGACGGGGGCGAAGGTGGATTCTGCTCACCTTCGCCGCCGCCTAGTGTCGTTGACGAGCCGCTCGGAGCTGCGAGGCGGTGACGGGCGGCGGTGGCCGCGGGTGAGGTGGGAGGAAGAGGTGCGAGGAACGGTGCACGCGGGCCAGGGATCCCGTCCGCCGGTCGACGAGCGGGCGCCGGCGCTGCGGCTGTCGGGTCTGCGCAAGAGGTTCGGAGCGTACACCGCGGTGGACGGCGTCGAACTGGTCGTGCCGAGCGGGTCGTTCTACGGACTGGTGGGCCCCAACGGCGCGGGCAAGACCACGTCCCTGTCGATGGCGGTGGGCCTGCTGCGGCCGGACGCGGGGACCTCGGAGATCTTCGGGGTCGACGTCTGGAGCGACCCGGTCCACGCCAAGTCCCTGGTCGGGGTGCTGCCCGACGGCATGATGCTGCCCGAGCGACTGACCGGCCGTGAGCTGCTGCACTACCTGGGCCGGCTGCGCGGCATGGACGCCCGCACGGTGGACGCCCGGGCCGAGGAACTGCTGACCGTCCTGGAGCTGACCGAGGCCGAGCGGACGCTGGTGATCGACTACTCCACCGGCATGCGCAAGAAGATCGGCCTGGCCACCGCCCTCCTGCACGCCCCCCGGCTGCTGGTGCTCGACGAGCCCTTCGAGGCCGTCGACCCGGTGTCCGCCGCGACCATCCGCGTCATCCTCCAGCGCTTCGTCGCCTCCGGCGGCTCGGTGGTCTTCTCCAGCCACGTGATGGCCCTGGTCGAGCAGCTCTGCGACCACGTCGGCGTGATCGCCAAGGGCCGCGTGGTGGCCGCCGGCACGGTGTCCGAGGTCCGGGCCGGCCGCACCCTGGAGGACGTCTTCGTCGAGCTGGTCGGCGCCCGTACCGGAGGAGCGGAGGGGCTGTCGTGGTTGGCGTCCTGAGCGGGATGAAACTGACCGTCCTGCGGCGGTCGATGTCCGGGCCCCGGGCCGCGAGCCTGATCCTCGGGGCGGTGTTCGGCGGCCTGGTCGCGGTGGGCACCGCGCTGCTGGGCCTGGTGGACTACGACACCCCGCAGGCCGGGGTCGGCGTGCTGGCCGTGGTGATGCTGCTGTGGACCCTCGGCTGGGCCCTCGGGCCGATGCTGACCGGCGGTGACGCGACACTGCGGCTCGACTACTTCACCCTGGTGCCGCTGCGCCCGCGCACCCTGGCCCTCGGGCTGCTGGGCGCCGGCTTCATCGGCATCACCCCGCTGCTCGGCCTGGTCGCGTTCAGCGTGCTGATCGTCCGCGGCGCCTGCCTGGGGCTGCTGCCCCTCCTGGTCGCCGTCCCCGCCACCCTGCTGCAGCTGCTGTTCGTGGTGGTGCTGGCGAAGTTCACCATGCAGGGCCTGGGCAGCGTGGTGCGTTCGCGCCTCGGCTGGGAGGTCTCCTCGCTGGTGGTCGGCTTCGTGGTGGCCTTCCTGAACACCGGCTGGTTCGCGATCGGCTTCTTCATCAAGCTGTTCACCGGCGAGTGGGCGGCGAACGCCGGCACCGTGGTGCGGCTGCTGCCCTCGGGCTGGTCCGTGGTCGCGGTCGACGCCGCCCGGCGCTCGGACTGGGCGACGGTCGCCGCCGCCCTGGGCGGGCTGGCGGCGCTGTGCCTGCTGCTGTTCGCGGTCTGGACGGCCATGCTGTCCCGGCAGCTGGTGCGGGGCACCACCGGCGGCAAGGCCCAGCAGGGCTCCGCCCGTGGCACCGGCGGGCTGCTGCCGGACTCCGTCGGCGGCGCCGTGATGGGCAAGGAACTGCGGCTGTGGGCGCGTGACCCGCGCCGGGCCCGCTTCCTGCGGATCGCCCTGTGGACGGGCGTGTTCACCGGCCTGCTGCCGCTGCTCAGCGGCTTCCAGGTGATGCTGCCGTGGACGGGCGTGGTCGCCGCGCTGTTCGCCGGCGCGCTGTGCGCCAACCTGTACGGCCTGGACGCCGGGGCGATCTGGCTGACCCTGGTCGTCCCGGGTGCCGAGCGGGTCGACGTCCGGGCCCGGCAGGTGACCTGGCTGCTGATCGTCGCCCCGGTCGCCCTGGTGCTGACCCTGGCGCTGACCGCGGTCTCCTCGGCCGGCTGGGCCTGGCCGTGGGTGCTCGCCGTCCTGCCCGCCGTGCTCGGCGGCGCGGCCGGCCTGATCCCGCTGATGTCGGTGCTCGGCGCCGCGCCGTTCCCCGACCGGCCCGGCGGCAACCCGCTGGACGGCTTCAACGACGAGAGCGGCGACCAGGTCCGCCTGCAGACCCTGGTGGTGCTGCTGTTCCAGCTGTTCTGCGCCCTGCCCGCCGTGGGCGTGGTGGTGGCCGGCACGGTGCTGGACAGCGCGCCGCTGCGCTGGGCCGGCGTGGTGGTCGGCCTGGCCACCGGCCTGCTGTACGCCTGGGCCCTGGGCCGGGCGGCCCAGCGCCGGCTGGAGAACCGCGGGCCCGAGCTGCTCGACGTGATGCGCAAGGGCGTGCGCCGGGCGCCCGAGGCGGCGAAGTCCGAGACGCAGGACGGCTCGGTGTCCGAGGCCGGCGGTCTGGGCGACCTCTCCGGCGGCCGTGCCGTGGCCGTCGGCACCCTGATCACGCTCGGCATCCTGAGCTTCGCCCCGCAGGGGGCGGTGGCGCTGTGCCTGTCGGCCTTCGGCGTGCCGACCCGGTCCTGGTTCGTCGCCCTGTACGCCCCGTCGGCCCTGCAGATCCCGGTGGCGGCGGCCTTCATGGTGCTCGGCCTGGTCTGCTTCTGGAGCGTCTACCTGCTCGTCCGGGCCAACCGGCCCGGCACCCCCGACCACGAGGCGCCCCGGCCCACCGAGGCGCCGCGAGAGCGGGCGGCGGTCCGCTGACCAGGACCGCCCGCCCGGCCCGGCCCGCCCTGGACCCCCGTCAGGGCGGGCCGGGCTGCGTCCCGTGCCCGCCGCGCCGGGCTGGGATCATGACCAGCGCGGCCGCCCGTCCGGCGGTCCCGCCCGACCCCGCACCGGAGGTGCCGTGACCAGCACGCAGTCCCGAGCGGCCGTGGAGCCGAGCGACGCCGCGCCGACCGACGCGGCGGGGGCCCTGCGCCGGGCCGCGCCGGCGCTCGGCCGCCTCGTCGTCCTGGCCCTCCTGACCCCGGTGACGGCGCTGCTGCTGGCGGTGTCCCTGGTCGGCTTCCTGCTCTGGTGCTGCCTGGGCGTCTTCCCGCTCTTCCCGGCCGCGACCAGG
The DNA here is from genome assembly GCF_044763205.1 of Kitasatospora sp. NPDC096204. NCBI lineage: Bacteria > Bacillati > Actinomycetota > Actinomycetes > Kitasatosporales > Streptomycetaceae > Kitasatospora > Kitasatospora sp. NPDC096204. The sequence continues at coordinate 411,597 of NZ_JBIWFT010000002.1, read as the reverse complement.
CTGGTCCGGGCGGCCGCCGAGCGCGCCCGCTGGGTGGCCGGCCACTGGTCGCGGGTGCCCGTCCCGTCGCCGTACTCGCCGCGCCCGGCGCTGGAGCGCACCCTGCACGGCTGGTTCTGGACCGGCCACGACTACCACAAGAGCCGCTGGTTCGCGGACATCTCGCGCACCGTCCGCTGGCTGTGGAACGACCCGGCGACCTGGCGGGACGCGCTGTGGGTGCTGCTCAACCCGCTGGTCGGCGGCGTGATCGCGCTCGCCGCCCCGCTGCTGACCGGCTACGGCCTGTACGGGCTCGCCCAGCCGGTGCTGCCGCCCGGCCCCGGCTACGAACTGCTGCCGCTGGGCGGCGCGCTGGCGCCCGTGCTCGGTCTCGCGCTGACCCTCGCCGGCCTGGCCCTCGCGGCGCCGTCGCTGTGGCTGTACGGCCACTGGACGCGCGCCCTGCTCGGCCCCACCGAACGCTCCCGGCTCGCCCGGCGGGTCGAGCAGCTGACCGAGATCCGGCTGGACGCCACCGAGGCCCAGGCCGCCGAGCTGCGCCGGATCGAACGCGACCTGCACGACGGCGCCCAGGCCCGGCTGGTCGCGGTGAGCCTGCGGCTGGGCGCGGTCGCGGCGCTGATCGACCGCGATCCGTCCGGCGCCAAGCAGGTGGTGACCGAGGCTCAGGAGAACGTCACCCAGGCCCTGCAGGAGCTGCGCGACCTGGTCCGCGGCATCCACCCGCCGGTGCTCGCCGAGCGCGGACTGGTCGAGGGGGTGCGCGCCCTGGCGCTGGACGTGCCGCTGCGGGTCGAGGTCCTGGCCGACCTGCCGGGCCGGGCCGAGTCGCCGGTCGAGTCCGCGGTCTACTTCGCCGTCAGCGAGGCGCTGACCAACGCCGTCAAGCACGGCGGGGCCCGCGCCGCGACCGTCGAACTGTCGCACGCCGCCGGGCTGTTGCGTGCCGAGGTGACCGACGACGGGCAGGGCGGGGCGGACCCCGGCCAGGGCAGTGGCCTGCGGGGCATCCAGCGCAGGCTGGCGGCCTTCGACGGTACGCTCACGCTGAGCAGCCCCCCAGGGGGGCCGACCCGGCTGATCATGGAGCTACCGTGCGTGTTGTCCTCGCCGAGGACCTCGTCCTCCTGAGGGATGGACTGGCCCTGCTGCTGCGTGCCCACGGGCACGACATCGTCGCGGCGGTGGAGAGCGGCCCGGAGCTGGCCGCGGCCCTCGCGGAGCACCGGCCCGACATCGCGGTGGTGGACGTCCGGCTGCCGCCCACCTTCACCGACGAGGGGCTCCAGGTGGTGCTGGCCGCCCGCCGGGAGCAGCCGGGGCTGCCCGTGCTGGTGCTCTCCCAGCACGTCGAGCAGCTGTACGCGCGCGAGCTGATCGCGGACGGCGTCGGCGGTGTCGGCTACCTGCTCAAGGACCGGGTGTCCAAGGCCGACCAGTTCGTCGACGCGGTGCACACCGTGGCGGCCGGCGGCACGGTGATGGACCCGCAGGTGATCTCCCGGCTGCTCGCCCGCAACGCCTACGACCAGCCGCTGGCCCTGCTCACGCCGCGCGAGCGGGACGTGCTGGCGCTGATGGCCGAGGGCCTGTCGAACGCGGCGATCGCCCAGCGCCTGCACTTCAGCGAGGGGGCCGTCAGCAAGCACACCTCGAACATCTTCGCCAAGCTCAACCTCGGCGTCTCCGACGGCGAGAACCGCAGGGTGCTGGCCGTCCTGGCCTACCTCGACGGGACCAGGCCCTGACGGCCGGGCCCTGACGACCGGGCCCTGACGGCCGGGCCTTGACGACCGGGCCCAGGGCCCGGGCCGGGCCCTAGTGGTGCTTTAGTGGCGTCGGCCATGCTGGAGGGGTGTCCGGGGGCGGGCCGCAGAGGTGTCACAGGCGAGGGGTTTCGCACAAGGTAAAAGCCTGGTGTGATGTGGGCAAAGGCGTGGTCATTTCCGTCTCGATCCGTGAACGATCGTGGGTTGCCTGTCCGTTGGATCGGATAGTTCGGGCGCGCCGCCCGAAGTCGCAGGCCCCGGACAGGAGCTCGCGGTGCCGGAAGGGACGATCGACTTCCGGTTTGTTCCGCGTACGACCCCGGGGTGGGCGACCTCCGGGGAAAACCCCACAGTTCTGGAGCGAGAAGGCATGACACAGCCGGGGAACTCCACGCTCGGCCTGCCGGTCGGCGACCCGATCGAGGTGGACTCCGGCGGCGACGCCTGGAGCCGGGCGAGGGCGGACCTGTCCGACCACGGCACCGTGCTGATCTACACCCGCCTCGCCCGGCTGGAGGCGCGCCCGTCGGCCGACGGGGCCCCGGCCGGCTCGCTCGGCCGGGACTGGTCGCGCTACCTGGGTCTGGCCGGCCCCGACGTGGTCCACCGCTACGCCGCCTCCCGGGAGTTGCTGCGGCGCGCGGCGGGCACGCTGTTCGACGGCGACCCGGACGGCGCCGAACTCGTCTACGGCCCCACCGGCCGTCCGTACCTGCGCGGACACGACCGGCTCGACGTCGGCCTGAGCCTGTCCGGGGACCTGCTGCTGGTCGGCCTGACCACCCGCGGCCTGATCGGCGTGGACGTCGAGAGCGCCGAGCGCCAGCTGTACCCGCAGGGCCTGGACCGCCACCTGTGCACCCCGTACGAGCTGGTCGCCCTCGCCACCCGGCCCGAGGAGCAGCGCAACCCGGCCCTGGTGCGGCTGTGGAACCGCAAGGAGGCCTACCGCAAGGCCCTCGGGCCGGGCCGGTCCTTCGACTTCACCGAGTTCGGCTTCGGCCCGGACGACACCCCGGTGCGGGTCGAACGCCCCGACGGCAGCGCCGGGAGCCACCGCGAGTGGGTCTTCCGCACCTTCGAGCTGGACAGCGGACACTACGTCAGCGCCGCGCTCTACGAGCCCCGTCCGGGCCGGGGGTGAGGGACGATCCTCCCCGGAACCCGCCCCGCGACCCCCGGCCTAGACCGGCTCGCCGTCCTCCGGCGTGACGAGCGCGGACTCGCTCTCCAACAACCGTGCCAGCGCCACGTTGTAACCCGCCTGGAACCGGCTGGCCGCCTCCAGTTCCTCGGTGATCTCCGAGATGTGGCGCCGGCAGGTGCGCACCGACATGCCGAGCCGGCGGGCCACCATCTCGTCCTTGTGGCCGCGGGCCATCAGTCGGATGATCGACAGCTTGAGCTCGTCGGTGCTCGGGGCGGCCTTCGGGGTGTCCGCGACGAACGGGCTGGCGTTCTCCCACAGGTGCTCGAAGACCGCGCACACGAAGGCCACCAGGGTCGGCTCGCGGACGATCGCCGCGCCCATGGTCGTCTCGCCCGCGACACGCGCGGGCAGGAAGACCGTCTCCCGGTCGTAGACGAGCATCCGGTCGATCACCTGGTCCGCGGTGCGGACCTCGGCGCCGAGCGCGGTGACGTCCCGGACGTACGACTTGGTCGCCAGGTCGCAGCGGGCGGTGTGCTGGTAGATGGTGCGCATCCGCACCCCGCGCCCCAGCATCCCCTCGGCCGACCGGCGGGCGGCGGGCAGCAGGGTGGCGGGGCGGCCGCCGCCGGGCTGGACGGTCAGCACCTCCTTGCGGCAGGTCTGGCCGAGCTGGTCGAGCATGTTCTGGATCGTGTCGACGTCGTTGACGACGTCGAAGGCCTCGACCCGGTTCCGCAGCCGCCGGCCCTCGTAGTACAGCGGGGTCAGCGACAGCAGCTTGCTGCGCACGTCGGTGACCGCCTGCTTGAGGTCCCGGATGTGGTGCTCGGCGGGCCCGACCAGGTCGGCGGCGGCGACGTCCGGGCTGACCGGGACGAGCACGCTCGGATCGCCCGGTCGGGGCTGGAGCAGGCGCATCAGCTTCAGGACCTGCTCGATGCGGTCGACCTCGGCCTCGTCCTCGAGCTCCAGCCGCGCGGCGATGGCGACCCGGTCGAACCGGCCGGACTCGACGGCGTGGCCGTAGGCCAGGGCGCTGAGGTCGTCCAGCTCTGCGAAGCCGGACTGGACAGGTTGGTGTCCGAACACCTGGCGTCCCCCCGTCGGCGTTTGCGAAGTTCCTGCCATGCAACTTTACGCCATCGAGATCCACTCGGACGGGGGCCTCGGGAAGCGGCAGAGTAGGGCCCGAGCGACGCCTGGCTGCGGGGCTGTCGCGGGATCAGGGCGCACTGACGCCCGCTCAATACTGCTCAAGGGGAAAGCCGTGAAGTTTTCAACGATCCGGGCCAGGGTTCTCGCGCCCACCGCCCTGCTGGGCGCCGTGATCGCCTCCCTGCTCACCCACGGGCACACCCCGGGCCTCGGCGCCGAGCTCACCGCGGACGACCGCTGGGGTCTGGCCAGGTTCTCCCACATCGGGCAGATGGACGACCGCTGGGGCGCCGACCGCAACGACATCCGCGCGATGGACGACCGCTGGGGCGCCGGCCGCCACGACGCCGGGCCCGGGGACGCCGCCCAGGCCGCCCCGGTGAGAATTCGGACCGTCTGAGCCGAGACCGGGCGGATCGGAGTGAAGACCGGTCGGCCGACACTCCGCCGGCACGCATTTCCCGGGCTTCCCAGCACGGGGCCGTGCTTTTCCTCGCCGCCATACGGGATTGGTTCTGCGGTACCGAAGAAACCGGGGGATGACAAGAGTGTTGATCGATCGTGAGCGAGAACTGGATCTGTTGGATTCGGCCCTCGACGAATGCGTACGGGGAATTCCCGGGATCGTACTGATCGAGGGAGCCGTCGGCTGCGGCAAGAGCGAACTCCTGGAAACCCTCGCCGAACGGGCCGCCACCGCCGGGGCGGTGGTGCTGCGCGCCATCGGCACCGCCGTGGAGCGCGACCTCGCGCTCGGCGTCGTCGGCCAGCTGCTGGCGGCCGCCCCGGCCGGGGCCCTGCCCGATCCGGCGCACGCGGCGGACCCGGACCGGACCGACGTGATGCAGGCGCTGTGCGCCGCGGTGCACCGCCTCGCCGAGACCGCGCCGGTGGTGATCTGCGTCGACGACCTGCACCACATCGACGAGCTGTCCTGCCGCTACCTGCTCCACCTGGTCCGCCGCACCCGCTCCGCCCGGGTCCTGCTGGCCTGCACCGAGTCGCTGCACAAGTCCGGGGAGGACCGCTACGGCACCGAGCTGCTGCGCACCCGCAACTTCGTCCGGATCAGGGCCGAGCGGCTGCGCCCCGACGCGGTGGCCCGGCTGGTCGCCGCCGAGCTCCGCGACGCCCCGGCCGGCGGCCGGCCGCCCGCCGAGGTGGCCGGCGGCAACCCGCTGCTGCTCCGAGCCCTGATCGAGGAGCACCGCCTCGGCGGACGGGCCCCCGAGCCCGGCCGCGCCTTCACCCAGGCCGTCCTGGCCTGCCTGCGCCGCTGCGGCCCGGCCGCCCGCCGGCTCGCCGAGGTGACCGCCGTCCTCGGCGAGCACGCCTCGGACGACCTCGCCGTGCGGATGCTCGACAGCACCGCCGGCACGGTCGGCCGCGACACCGCCGCGCTCACCGCCGCCGGCATCCTCGACGGCCACCGCTTCCACCACCCGGTCGCCCGCCAGGCGGTGCTGGACCGGATGGACCCGCGGGACCGCGCCGACCTGCACCGGCGGGCCGCCGAACTCCTCTACCGCGACGGCGCCCCCACCGCCGCCGTCGCCGCCCAGCTCCTCTGCGTCGGCTCCACCGACCTGCCCTGGGCGGTCGCGGTGCTCTCCACCGCCGCCGAGCAGCTGCTCGCCGACGGCGACACCGACCGGGCCGCCGCCTGCCTCGAACTCGCCCACCGGGGCCGGGTCGACGACGAGCAGCGCAACCACTTCCGCACCATGCTCGCCGGGATCACCTGGCGCACCAACCCCAGCGCCGCCGAGCGCGACCTCGCCGGGCCGCTGGAGACCCTGCGGGCCGGCCGGCTCGGCCAGGCCAGGCTCGGGCCGCTCGCCCGGCTGCTCACCGAGCAGGGCCGCATCGACGAGGCGGCCGAGGTGCTGGACCGCTTCACCGCCGACCGGGACGCCGAGCAGCCCGCCCTGGTCGCCCACCCCGTCCGGTTCGGCCGCGGCGGAGACCCGCTGGACGGCCTCTCCGCCTTCCCGTGGTGGGGCGGCGGCCCGACCCCGGCCGAGAGCGGGGCCGCGGCCGAGCCGGCCGCCCCCGGCGCACCCCTGCTGGTCAGGCCCTGCGCCCCCGCCGGGCTGTGGGCCGTCCCCGAGTACTCGGCGGGCGGCGCGACCGTCGCCGCGGCCGAGATGTTCCTGCGCGGCGCCACCCTCGGCGGCGGCACCGCGGCCCCCATCGTGCAGGCCATCCGGGCCCTGCTGTGCGTCGACGGACCGGCCCGCGCGCTGCCCTGGTGCCAGGTCTTCATGGAGGAGGCCGTCCGGCGCGGCGCCCCCGGGTGGCAGTCGACCTTCACCGCCCTGTACGCCGACGCCCTGCTCCGCCAGGGTGACCTCGCCGGCGCCCGGGAGCACGCCGAGGCGGCCCTGGACCTGCTGCCCGAACGCGGCGGCAGCGTGTTCGCCGGGGGAGTGGCCTCCGTCCTGATCCGCGCGGCCACCGCCGCCGGCCGCCACGACACGGCCGCCCGCGAACTCAGCCGGCCGCTGCCCGAAGGGCTCGGCACCAGCATCCACGGCATCCGCTACCTGCGGGCCCGCGGCCAGTACCACCTCGCGACCCACCGCTTCCACGCGGCGCTCGGCGACTTCCTGGAGATCGGCCGCACCCTCAAGCGGTGGGGGCTCGACCGGCCGCTGCTCGCCCCGTGGCGCACCGGTGCGGCCGAGGCGCTGATCCAGCTCGGCGAGCCCCAGCAGGCCGCCCGACTGATCACCGACCAGCTCGCCTTCCGCGACGCCGCCCACCCGTGGATCTCCGGCGTCACCCTGCGGGTCCGGGCCGCCCTCAGCGACCCCCGCGAGCGGCACGCCCTGCTCGCCCGCGCGGTCGACGAGCTGCGGGACTCCGAGGACCGCTACGAGCTCGCCCGCACCCTGGTCGACTTCGCGTGGGTGCTGAAGGAGAACGGCGACTCCGGCCGGGCCAACATGGTCAACCGGCGCGCCTGGCAGCTCGCCAAGGAGTGCGGCGCGGACGCCCTGCGCGAGCAGATCGCCCCCGGCCTCGACCTGCCGCCCGGCGGCGACGCCGAGGACGACGGCCGCTGCGCCGGCGGCCACGTCGAGGTGGAGGCCAGGCTCAGCGACTCCGAGAAGCGGGTGGCCATGCTCGCGGTGTACGGCCACACCAACCGCGAGATCGCGGCCAAGCTCTACATCACCGTCAGCACCGTCGAGCAGCACCTGACCAGGATCTACCGGAAGCTCAACATCACCCGCCGTCAGGAACTGGCCGCCGAGATGCACCTGCTCGGCTCCGGCGGCCGGGTGTGAGCCCCGGCTAGCCGACCCCCGCGCGCGGCCGGGCCGGACGACCACCGTCGTCCGGCCCGGCCACGTCCTGTCCCGGCCCCGGCCCCCGGTGGGTCAGCGCAGGACGTACGGGGCCGGCCGGGGGAGGCGCCAGACGCCGGGTCGGAACTCGACGGGCCGGGCCGCGGCCGGCCGGTCGCCGTGCAGCGCGTGGATCGCGCGGCGGGCGAAGGACTCCAGCCGCCGGTCGTGCAGGGCGAGGGCGAGGTCACGGCAGGCGGTGAAGTGGGCGAGGGCACCGAGGTGGTCCTCGCCCGCCAGGGCCAGCAGGGCCAGCGCGCGCCGCACCTCGAACCGGGGGCGCGGCTCGGCGACGTCGGGGGCGGCCGCGAGCAGCTCCGCCGCCGCGCCGAACTCGCCGCGGTCACACCGGAGTTCGGCCAGACCGACCAGGGTGAGGGCGAGTTCGGCGCGGTCGCCGGTCTCCTCCGTGATCCGCCGGGCCAGCTCGTAGTGCTCCTCGGCCTGGGCCGGGCGCCGCTGCTCCCAGGCGAGGTCGCCGAGGGAGCGGAGCATGCGGCCCTCGGCGGCGCGGTCGCCGCAGCGGCGGGCCGCGTCGAGGGCGAGGGCGTGCGTCCGCGCCCAGGCGCCCCAGTCGGCGTGCGCCTCGAGGTGGCCGCGCAGCGCGCCCGCGAGCCGTACCACCGCGGCCCAGCGGCCGTACCCGTGGGCCTGCCGGACGGCCCGGACCAGCGCGTCGCGCTCCCGGGTGAACCAGTCGGAGGGCCGCAGCTGGGCGGTGTCCCACCGGGCGCCGTCGGCCGACAGGCCGTGCGTCAGCACGGCGGTGACCTGGGTGGCGACCCGGGCGTACTCCGTGCAGAGCCGCTCCACGGCGGCCGCGGCCTCGGCGGGCCCCTCCTCGTCCGCCAGCCGTTCCACGGCCAGCACCCGCAGCAGCTCCGGCAGCCGGTACCGCCCCTGCTCGGGGCCCGCCACCAGCAGCCGGTCGTCGACCAGTTCGTCCAGCAGCCGGGTGGTCTCCGAGCGCGGCAGCCCCAGCACGGCGTCCGCCGCGGCCGGCCCGAACGGCCCGGCCGGCAGCAGCCCGAGCAGCCGGAACGCCCACCGCGGCACCGGACCGGCGTCGCGGTAGGCGCGCACCAGCGCGGCCCGCGCGTCGAGCCCGCCGATCCGCAGCTCGCCGAGCCGGGTCCGCTCCTCGCGCAGCCGCTCCACCAGCGTGGCCGCGCTCCAGTGCGGTCGGGCCGTCAGCTGGGCCCCGGCGATCCGGACGGCCAGCGGCAGGCGGCCGCACAGCTCCAGCAGCTCGGTGACGGCCTCCGGCTCGGCCGCCTCCCGCCCGTGGCCCGCCACCGCGGTGAACAGCCGCCGGGACTCGGCCGGATCGGGCACGTCCAGCACCACCGGCCGGATCCCGCCGAGCCCCACCGGCAGCCGGCGGCCGGTGACGATCGCGGCGCTGCCCGGGGTGCCGGGCAGCAGCGGGCGCAGCTGCGCCTCGGAGTCGACGTTGTCGAGCACCAGCAGCAGCCGGCGCCCGGTCAGTTCCTGCTGCCAGGTGTCCAGGAGCTCGCCGGCGCCGGCGTCGGCGGCCGGCCGGACCCCGAGCCGGCGCAGCAGGGCGGTGACCGCCTCGACCGCGCTCAGCGGCCGGCCGGGTTCGGGCTGGAGGTCGAGGAAGAGCCGGCCGTCGGGGAAGGCGGGCCCGCTGCGGTGGGCGGCCTCCAGGGCGAGGGCGGTCTTGCCCACCCCGGGCTGCCCGGCTATCGCGACGAACGCGCCGGCGGGCGCGTTCCGCAGGAACTCCTCGACCAGGGCCAGGGCGGGCCCGCGGCCGGTGAAGGCCGGGTCGGCGGCGGGCAGCGCGGTGCCGGCCCGGACGTCGGGCGGCTCGGCGGCCGGCCCGCGCGTCGTGGTGGGGCCGCCCGCCGCCGGCTCCGGGGTGCGCAGCAGTTCGGGGTCGCCGGTGAGGATTCGCCCGTGCAGCCGCCGCACCGACGGGCCGGGTTCGACGCCGAGTTCGGCGACCAGGTGGGTGCGCAGCGCGGCGAAGGCCTGGAGGGCCTCGGCCTGCCGGCCGGCCCGGTAGAGGGCGAGCAGCAGGTGCTCGTGCAGTTCCTCGCGCAGCGGGTACCGCGCGGTGAGCGTGCGCAGTTCGCCGATCAGCTCGTGGTGCCGGCCGAGTTGCAGGTCGGCGTGGATCCGGTGGGCGAGGGCGCTGCTCTCGGCCTCGGCGAGCTGGGTGGCGACGGACTCCAGCAGCGGGCCGTGCGGGGTGTCGGAGAGCAGCGGGCCGCGCCGCAGGGCCGCGGCCCTGCGGTAGAGGTCGGCGGCGTCGCGGTGGTCGCCGGCGGCCAGGGCCTCCCGGCCGCGGCGGTGCAGGTCCTCCAGGGCGGTCAGGTCGAGCCCGTCGTCCTCGACGGCGAGCCGGTAGCCGCGGGCGTGGGTGAGCAGGAGGTCGCGTCCGTGCCCGGGGTCGGCGGTGTCCAGCAGCTTGCGCAGCTGGGAGATGTAGACCTGGAGCGTGGTGCTGACGGTGCGCGGCGGCGCGTCCCGCCACAGCTCGGCCACCAGGGTGTCGACCGTCACGACCTGGTTGGCCTGCACCAGCAGGGTGCCCAGGACGGTCCGCACCTTCGGCGGCCCCGGGGTGAGCGGTACCGCCGGTCCCCCGTCCCCCTCGATCTCCATCGGTCCCAGGATCCGGAACCTCACCCCTGCCCCCCGTCCGCTCCGCCCGTCGCCCGCTCCCCGCGGCGACGCCCCCACGTCTGCCACCTCGTCCGCCTCCCGTGGAGTCCGTCCCCCTCAGAAGTCCTGGACGACGAGCGTCCGGGCCTCCCCGACCGTCACCCGGTCCTGGACCAGGGTGACGGTGACCGGGACGGCGGGCCGGCCGGCCGCGTCCCGGTCGAGTGCCCCGGGGACGGCCGCGCAGCGCACTGGCGAGGCGGACCGGGGCCGGCCGTGGAAACGGATCTCGCAGCCGGCCGGCACGGACCGCTCGGGCACCAGCCCGACGGCCCGTCCGGCGGTCAGCACCGCGCACTGCCGGACGGCCTCCAGCAGCAGCGTGCCGGACAGCCGTCCGCCGGCGGCGGCGCCGAGCGCCGGGTTCTGCCGGCTGGGCAGCACCCAGGTGCTGAGCCGGCCGCTGGGGGCCGGGGTGGGTTCGGCGACGACCACGTTGGCCGGGTCGAGCCGGCCGACCTCGGCCGGGGTGACCGGCCGCACGGCCGGGGCCGGCCAGGCGGCCCGCAGCGGCCAGCCGGGGCCGCCGCGGCCGGCCGGGGCGAAGGCGAGGGCCGCGGCGCCGGTCGCGCACGGCACGTCGTCCAGCGAGACGTCCAGCCGCAGGTCCAGCCCGGACGGCGCCCCGGACGCGGCGCCGGTGGGGGCGGCCCACAGTTCGACGGTCATCCGGGCCGGGTCGGGGCCGGTGCGCCAGGCGGCGAGGTCGGTGAGCCGCAGGCCGAACCGCTGGTAGAGTCCGGGCCGGTCGGCGGCGATGCCGAAGTACTGACGGCCGATGAACTCGCCGGTCTCCTGGAGGGCTTCGGCGACCACCAGCGGGTCGTGGAACTGGCCGGGCCCGTCGTTGAACAGCGGGTGGTCGCCGGGCATGTCGCCGGTGAGCAGGAAGCGGTCCTCGCCGGTGGCGGGGGCCGCGAGCAGGTAGTGGTCCCACGAGGGAGGGCAGTGCACCAGGTGCCGCACGCCCCGGCGGACCGGCGCCGCGGCGGGTGCCGGGGCGACGATCGCGGTGCTCTCGGTGGTCATGGCGGTTCCCTCACCCGGCTGCTGCTCGGCGGCCGCGGTGTCGACGGGCCCAGGGTCAGCATGACTCCGCGGCGCGCCCGAGGACAGCCCGTCACGGTGGCAGCAAGCTGCACCGCCGGTTGTCCCACCCGTCGTCCGACCCCTGCCCGGCGCCGGGGGCGCCGCCCTCCGGGGCCGCGATCCGTCCGTGGCCCCGCCGTCGCGGCCGCCACCGGCGGGGTCCCGCAGGAGGCGAAGTGTCGCCCAGGATAGACGAGTTCGACCGCAGTGTGGTGACGTCGACGAGACGGGCCGGATTCGGCAGGAGCAGCCGGCCGCCCTCGGTAACGACGCGAGCGTCCTGGTGCGGGATCGTGTCCGCTCCCACACCAGGACGCTCGGTGAACCACCGGTCAGAGGGAGCTGGTGATCACGGTTCCGGTGTGGTTGCCGGGGATCGCGGTGAGGTTGAGGTCCTCGGGGGCGCTCCAGCCGCCGTCGGCGTGGCGGGCGGTGAGCAGGACCTTGTTGTCGTTGGTGGTGACGGCGAACACGGCGTCGGTGTCGACGGTGGCGGCGCTGATACCGGTGCCGGCGACGTTCCCGACGACGCTGCCGAGCGACCTGACCGGCTGCCAGCTGCCGCTGGCGTAGCGCATGGTGTGGTACTGGCCGTCGCTCGCGATCAGGGCGAGGTCGAGGTCGTCGTTCTGCCGGGTGACGGCGACGGCGCTCACCGGCGCGGTGGCACCGGCGGCCTCGGCGACCGAGCCCCAGCGGGACCAGCTCCCGGAGGCGAAACGGGCCGCGTGGTAGACCTTCCCACCCGACACGGCGGCGATGTGCAGCTCCCCGCCCGCGGCACCGGCCGCCGAGATCGACGTGATCCCGTTCAGCGGACCGGTCACGTCGGTGACCAGCTTGAACGACGTCCACTGCCCGCTCGCGGAGCGGACGTTGTGGAACAGGTAGCCGTCCGCGACGACGACCACGTGCAGGTCACCACCGACCGAGGCGATGGTCACCTGGGTGATGTTGCCCAGGTCGGACACCGTCGTGTTCAGGTCGACGAACTTCTGCCCCCAGCCGCCGTCGAGGTTGTGCACGGCGTAGTGCAGGTGCCCGTCACCACCGAGCGCGACCACATGGGTGTCACCGTTGATACCGACCGAGGACGCGGCCCGCACACCACCGATGCTCCCGGCCACGGCCTGGACATCCTCGAACGGCGTCCACGACCCGTCGTACAGCCGGGACGCGAAGAACAGGTTCGCGTCACCGCGCACCAGGGCCTGGGTCTTCCAGCCCACGGCCTTCGCACGGACCTGCTGCACCCACCCGGCGACGTCGTCGACGCGGGAGTTGAACGCGCCGGTGCGGGTCTCGGTGGCCGGTACGCCCAGGCAGCCGCCCTGCCACGAGCGGGAGGCGACGGCCACCAGCTCCGCCTTGCCGTTCACCTCACGCACCACGGGAGCGCCGGTGTCGCCCTTGCAGATCGCCGCGCCGCCCGTGCCGGTGGTGCCGATGCCGGTCGCACTCACCGTGTCGAGGGAGAACGCGCCGCTGTGGAGCTTGAGCGGCGCCCACTCGTCCTTGGTCCGTCCGTACGCGGGCACCTTCAGCGTCTGCCCGGCGGTGGGGGCGGTGGAGGTGACCGCGAGCGGGGCGATGCCGTCGACCGGCGTGCCCAGGCGGGCCATCACCAGGTCACGGTCGGCACGCGGCACCAGCTCGGTGATCTCGGCGGTCTTGCCCTTGGACGTGGTCAGGTCGGTACGGCCGATGGTGGCGGTGGTCTTCCACTTCGGCGCACCCGCGGCCAGCGCCTGCGGCTGCGCCGGGTCGTCGGCGAAGCAGGACGCGGCGGTGAGCACCCAGGAGCGGTCCACCAGCGTGCCGGTGCAGGCGCGCAGGTTGTCGCCGATCACCAGGCGCGCGGTGTAGGTGTAGGAGTCCTCGGCGGCGCCGGCGCCGCCGACGGCGCCGGCCGGGGGCGTGGCGAGGGTGGTCAGGGCGCCGGCGGCGAGGACGGTGGCCAGGGTGCCCGCCCGCAGGTTGCGGGGCGAGGAGTTGCGAAGCATGTGTGTTCCCGGAGGTGAGAGGTGGCGTGTGGATGCGGGCGGTGGCTGTCAGCCGGTGACGGTGAGCTCGGTGATGCCGGCCGGGTTGCCGCTGGTGCCTTCGCCGATGCCCTTGAAGCCGTCCTTGGGGACGTCGAGGGTCTGGGCGGTGCCGTCGACGGTGAGGCCGACCTTCAGTGAGCGGCCGCCGCTGGTCTGGACGGCGAAGGCGTCGGGCAGCTGGAGGGTGAGGGTGCCGGTGGTGCCGGCGACGGTGAAGCAGATCCGGTTGTCCGGGTTGCCCGGGGCGCGGGTCCAGATCTGGATCTGGGTGGGCTTGGCGCAGTCGCCGAGCAGGATGTGGCCGTCGCCGCGTACCAGTTTGACCTTGGTGACGGTGTCGGCGCCGGGGTAGGTGAAGTCCTCGACGGCCGGGGGTGCGGCGGAGTTGTCGGCGGGGGGCGGGGTGGTGTCGGCGGAGGCGATCGCGGTGGCTCCGGCGAGCGCGGTCGCGGTCACGGCGGCGGCGGCGAGCCACCGGCGTGTGGTGGTGCGGCCGGTCCTCCTGGTGCTGCGGAGGGGGGTGTGGGTCACCTGGGGCTCCATCGGGAAGGGTGAGCGGGGAGCGGGGAGCGGTGCCGGTGGGGGTCAGCCGGTGATGCGCAGTTCGAGGAGCGCGGCGGGCTTGCCGGTGCCGGTGCCGCTGCCGATGCCGACGCTGGCGGCGGTGCCCTTGGCGATGTCGACGCTCTGGACGCCGTCCACGGTGGTGAGCTTGGCGTTGACCGAGTAGTCGTCGGTGCGGATGCGGAAGACGTTGGGCACCTCCAGGGCGAGGTAGCCGGTGGTGCTGGTGGCGCGGAAGCAGATCTGGTTGCCGCTGCTGTTGGGCAGGTCGAAGCTGAGGACGCTGATCTGGTTGTCCACGGCGCAGTCGGACAGCATGATGTGGCCGTCGCCGCGCAGCAGCTTGACGTTCGGGTACGGGGCTGGGCCGGGGTGGTTGAAGTCCTCGACCGCCACCGGCGCGGTCGAGTTGTCCGCGGGGGCGCCGTCGGCCGACGCGAGCGCGGTGGCGCCCAGCGTCACGGCCGCCACGACGGCACCGCCAACGAGCCAGCGGGACACGTGCTTTGCCATTCCTAATCCTTTTCGTTCAGCTGGTGTTGCCCTGAAGGGCGGATCCACGGATTGGCGCGAACCAACCTGATTGGGTGGCGAACCGCGGGCCCTTAACGAAGCGTCAATGTCCTTGGAAATGCGTGCTCTCACTGCAGCGCGGCCTTTGTCGCCCCCGGCGGAATCCGGCCCATCGAACCAGATGGACTGACGCCTCGACAACTGTTTCCATGGTCAGCAGGGGTGGAATGTCTTGGTTTTCAAGGCAATGTGGGGTTCGTGGTGATGTGTTTATTTTGCTGGGCTATGCCTGTGACCGGGGGCGTCATCGCCTTCACTTTGCGTGCAACTTCGTGGCTTCGTAGGCGTTCTGTTGTGGTTTCATTTGTCGTAGGCTCCGCTGCGGCCGTGATTGGCCGGCACCGACAGCGGAGGTTTTGATGCACCATTCGATATCCGGCTCACGACGGCGGAGGAGGGGGAGGCCGCCGCTGCTGGGCAGGCTCTCCCTGAGCCTGCTGCCGCTCGCCCTGACGGCGGGTCTGGTGGGGGCGGGCATTCCGAACGCCGTCGCCGTCGAGCCGACCGGCGTGAAGGTTCAGCTGAGCCCCCGTGAGCGCGCGGTGCAGGCGTGGCTCGACGGCGGTCCCCGGGTGCACGAACTGGCCGAGGCCGCGTTGGCGGGCTCGGACCAGGACGTGACGCGGTTCGTCTACAACGAGCTCGTCGGCTCCCAGCACCTGGACGACCTGCTGGCCGCGTCGCAGATCGAAGGCGTGGGCGGGCCGAAGGTCCGCGAGGCCGCGGGCAAGGCCATCGAGGGCACCCCCGCAGAGCTGCGCGCGTTCCTGGAAAGCGGCTGGCAGTCGGCCATGGACGCGGACCGGCGGCTGTGGATCACCCGGATCATCGACCCCGCGACAGGGGCGGGCCGTGGTCTCCAGGCCGCGGGCGATGCCGCGTTGCGCAGCAACAGCAGTGAGGAACTGCAGCGGTTCCTGACCGAGGGCCAGTTCCCGGCCAAGGACGCGGACGACCGGGTCAAGCTGGTCCAGATCCTGAGCGCGGGCGGCGCGAACACCCAGGCGGCGGCTCGTGCGGCGCTGAACGGGTCGATCGAGGACGTCCGCGACTTCCTCGCGGTCGGTCAGTACGTCGCGCAGAACCGTGACCTGGAGCGCGCGAGCATCGCGCAGCTGGTCCAGCAGGCGAAGGACGCGGGCGCGCAGGCGGCCCAGGAGACGGCTGCGGCCATCGACGCCAAGAACACGGCCGTCTACGAGGCGCAGAAGGCCATGGAGGCCGCGGCCAGGGCCGCGGTGGAGACGCAGCAGGCGGGCAACGATTCGGCCAAGGCGACGGAGGCGGCGAACAAGGCCGCGACGGCGGCCGAGCGCGCGGGCAAGGCGGCGAACACGGCGCTGTCGGCCGCGCGTGCCGCCAACGCGGGTGCGCGTGCCGCGGCTTACGCGGCGTCGAACGCGGCGGCCGCGGCGGCCGGGGCCCAGCGGGCCGCGGCCGGTGCGCGGACTTCCGCGGCCGCGGCGGCCGGTGACGCGACCAAGGCGCACGAGGCGCGAGTGGCGGCGGACGCCGCTGACGCGGCCGCCAAGCTGACGGCGGCCGCGGAGGACACGCTCGTCCATTCGGACAAGGCCCTCGCAGACAGCAAGGACGCGTCGGCTGCCGCGCTGAGTGCCAAGGGCAACGCGGACGCCGCGGCGGGATCCGCCGAGCAGGCCGGTGCCTACGCGGCCAGCGCCGGCGGCCAGTCGGCCAAGGCCAAGCAGGCCGCGGCGACGACGCGCCGTCAGGCCGCCGAGGCCGGCCGTGCGGCCGCCGCCGCGCAGCAACTGGCCGGGGAGGCCGCGACGCAGTCGCAGCTGGCCGCGGCGCTGCTGAAGTCCGCGCGCGAACACGCCGCCGCGGCGGCCCAGGCCGCCCGGGACGCCGCCGACCACGCCGGCCAGAGCGCGAACGCCGCGCAGGAGTCGACCGACCACGCGAACGCCGCCTCCGGCTACGCGGCGGATGCCCAGAACGCGGTCGACAAGGCCAACAAGGTCCAGGACCTGGCCCGCCGCATCGAGGCCGAGGACCTGACCAACCGCACCGCGGTGGCCGTGGAGAAGGCCCGCCAGGCCAAGGCCGAAGAGGCGGACAAGCAGGCGCAGACCGACCGGGCCGCCCAGGAGGTCCAGAAGGCGAAGGCCGAGGCCGCCCGTCTCGCCCAGCTGGCCGACCAGCCCGGCACCACCCCGGAGCTGGTCGCCACCGACGGCCGCAAGCTCGCCCTGATCTCCCGCAAGATCTCCGGTGAGTGGGGAGCGGCGGCCGCCGAGGACGCCCTCACCGGTGACGACACGGCTGTCTTCGCCTACGTGAAGACCGGCCGGCGGGAGGCCGAGGAGCGCGACGCTCGCGAGCACGTCGCCCAGATCCACAAGGACGCCGACAGCGAGGCGGTCCGCACCGCGGCCTACGCCGCGCTGCAGGGCGACAGCGCCCGGATCAGCGCCTTCCTGAACAGTGGTCAGTTCGAGGCCGCTGCGCCGGAGAACCGGCTGACGATCACCCGTCTCAGCGACAAGGCCGGCCCCGCCGTCAAGGCCGCCGCCGACGCCGCGCTGCGGACCAACACCCCAGCGGCCCTGCGGGACTTCCTCGGCAAGGGGCTGTCGGACGCGCAGGCCGCCGACGACCTTCTCACCGCCACCCGGCTGGAGGACGCCCCGTCCACCGAGCCCGAGCTCAAGGCCGCGGCGAAGATCGCCATCGAAGGCCCCGTGCGGGGTCTGCGCGCCTTCGTGGCCGAAGGCCAGTACACCGCGCAGCAGAAGGACCAGCTCACCGCGCTGCACGTCGCCGATGTCCAGGGCCTGATAGCCCAGGCGACCGCCGCGTCCGCAGCGGCCCAGCAGAACGCGGCCACGGCTCAGGCCGCCGCCGCCTACGCGCGTGGCATCGCCGACGAGGCCAGGGGCTACGAGGCCACGGCCAAGGCGTCGGCCGACACCGCCGCCGACCACGTCGCCAAGGCCCAGGCCGCCGCCGACGCCGCCCAGGCCTCCGCCGCCAAGGCCGCCGCCGCGGCGAAGACCGCCAACACCGCCAAGGCCTCCGCCAACCGCGACGCCGCCAGCGCCGTCCACTCCGCCAACCGGGCCGAACAGTCGGCCGGGCAGGCACGGCTGGCCGCGGCTGAAGCCCATGAGTCCGCGAGCGAGGCCCGGGCCTCGGCGGTAGCGGCCGGCAAGGACGCGGAGGCCGCCCAGGCGTCCGCCGACGACGCCCGCGCCAACTACCAGGGCAAGTTCGACGCCGAGCAGAAGGCCGAGGCCGACAAGCTGGCGGCCGATCGCCTGGTGGCCGAGAAGCAGGCTCAGCTCGACAAGCAGAAGCAGGACTCGATCGCGGCGATCGAGGAGGAGATCAAGAAGGCGAAGGAGGACAACGAGACCTCCAGCGCCATCTACCGCCTCGTCTCCGAGAGCATCCACTTCACCCTCGACGTCATCGGCGGCGCGGGCGGCGTCATCGCCCCCGGCCTCGCCGACATCGCCGACCTCGTCAACTGCGCCTACTACGCGGTCGAAGGCCGCACCACCGAGGCGGTCGAGTCCTGCATCGGCGCGATCCCCTTCATCGGAGACGGTGCCGCCGTCGCCAAGCTCGCCAAGTGGGCCAAGAAGTTCGGCTCCTGGGGCGAGAAGGCCGTCGAGTTCATCAAGAAGCTGGTCGGCCGGGTCCCCAAGTCCTGCCCGCTGAACAGCTTCCCGGCCGGCACCCGCGTCCTCATGGGCGACGGCTCCACCCGCCCGATCGAGACCGTCAGGATCGGCGACGAGGTCCTCGCCACCGATCCCATCACGGGACAGACCGGACCCCGCCGGGTCACGGCGACCATCTTCGGCCCGGACGACCGCGACTTCACCGACGTCTCGCTCGGCGCCGGGCAGTCCCTGACCAGCACCGACCACCACGCCTTCTGGTCCGAGAACCGGAAGCAGTGGATCTACGCCGTCGACCTCAAGACCGGCGACGAACTGCGCGACCCGGTCGGCCGGCCCCGGCGCGTCGAGGACGTCCGGCACTGGAACACCCTCCAGCCCGCCTACAACCTCACCGTCGAAGAACTCCACACCTACTACGCGCTCGCCGGGGCCACGCCGGTCCTGGTGCATAATGACGGCGAAAACCTGTCGCCCGAAGATCTCAAGGCGATCCGGACCTACGAACAGCGGATTGCCGAACACGAGCAGAAGCTGAAGGAATACCTGGAGAATCCGGACGCGTACGACAACAAGGGATTCCTGAAGAACGCGCCCAATGATGAGGTGCGAAAGAGCATCATCGAGGGAAGGGTCAGACACCTCAACAAGGAGATCCAGACCTTCAAGGACAACATCGCCAAGATTCGCCCCGAAGGATGCAAGTGAACGAACCTGAACTGCAGATCCCCTTGGAAAGGCTGCGCGAGGCGCTCGATGTGCTCGTGCGCCATGTCGCCGCCAGCGCGCCGGCCGGAGGGATCGCCATCGATCACGACGCCTTCTGGTCGGTCCCGGTAGCGTCGATGGCCGACGTCTACTCCGGTCCTCCGGAGCTCACCATCGGCATGGTTTCCGAATCGTGGAGCCAGGTCGAGGAGATGATCGACGACGAGGAAAAGGCCATCGGGTACGGTCTGGTCTGGCTTGCCGATGTCCTTCGTGCCATCGGGTCGAAAGTCGTGTAGTCGCCGAGCCGTAATTCCGGCAACAGTGCCGATCCGGTAACCGCGCAAGGCCCCGCCGAAAGTACGGCGGGGCCTTGTGGTCGTTCGGCGTCACCTGCCGACGTCACCGGGTGGGGCAAGGTCCCACTTCCGCGTGACTGGTCAGGGGCGGCCGAGGCGCACGGCCAGGTCGCGGGCGTGGGCGGTGGCGGTGGGGGCGCGGGTGGGGTCGGGGGCCTCGGAGAGGAAGACCAGGGCGAGCATCAGGGCGGCGTCCAGGCGGCAGGCGAGGAGGCAGGGGTCGTCCTCGGCGGGGACGGGGGCGAGGGTGGCGTAGCCGGCGCGCAGGGCGGTGAGGTCGAGGTCGTTCTCCGGGTAGCGGGCGTATTCGGCGAGGCGGCCGAACTCCAGGGCGGGGGTGCCGAGGAGGGCGTTCGACCAGTCCAGGAGGGCGGTGGTGCGGCCCTGGTGGCGGCGGATGTTGGAGCTGCGGACGTCGAGGTGGAGGAGGCTGCTCCCGGTGAGCGGGGAGAGGTGGCGGGCGAGGAGCCCGGGGGCCGGGGGTGCGGGCCAGTCGTCGACGCGGTGGGCGAGTTCGGCCCAGCGGCGGGCTATCCGGGCGGCGAGGGCCTCGGCGGTGGTGCCGCCCTCGGCGGCGACGGGGCGCAGCCGCGGCGGGGGCACCCGGTGGAGCCGGGCGAGGAGCCGCCCGAGGGCGTGGGAGTCGAGCGGGGAGCCGTCGTCGGGGACGTAGTCGGAGAGCAGCACGTCGGGGGAGCCTGGGTCGTCGGCGAGGACCAGCTCCCGGGCCCGGGCGACGGGCAGGCCGTGCTCGGCCAGGTGCCGGGCGATGGCGTGCTCCTGGACGAGCAGGGCGCGGGTGTCCACGTGCGGGTCGTTGGCGTTGGAGTCGAAACGGCGGTGCGCGAGCCGGACGGCGACCGGTGCGCCGTCCCGCGCCCGGGCCCGGAAGACGGTGAACTCCAGTCCCTTGCCGACGAGTTCGAGGCCGCTGAGGCCCCACTGCTCGGCCAGTCGGTCCAGTGCGGCGAAGCGTTCGCTCATGGGGCGTCCTCCGGTGTGTCGTGACGGTCCGTCACCCTGCTGTCCCGTAGCAGGGTGTAGGCGATCGGCAGGCAGGTCAGCAGGGTGGCCGCGCCGCCGAGGGCGAAGGCGGCGCGCGGCCCCGCCGAGGCGCTCACCCGGCCGAAGACCAGCGCGCCGAGGGGCATCGTGCCCCAGGCGAACAGCCGGTAGACGCCCGTGGCCCGGCCGAGCATCCGGTCCGGGATGACCGTCTGGCGCAGCGAGACGGCGACGACGTTCCAGACCATCAGGGCGAAGCCGGTCAGGCCGTAGGCGGCGGCGACCACGGCGACCCGGTCGGTGGCGGCCACCGCCAGGCCGGCGGCGCCCGTCAGGGCCAGGTTGCCGACCAGTGCCGGGGCCCGGCCGATCGCCCTGGTCAGCCGGCTCGCGACGGCGCCGCCGACCACGCCGCCGACCGCCCCGGCGGCCAGCAGTGCCCCGTACGCGGAGTCCGGGAGCTCCAGCACGTCGCGCACCAGGATGACGAGGACGGCGATCTGCCCCAGGTAGACGGCGTTGACGACGCCGGCGGAGACGGTCAGGGCGCGCAGCAGCCGGTCGCGGAGGACGAACGCGACGCCCTCGCGGATGTCGGCCAGGAGGCGGGGCCCGCCGGCGGACGGGCCGGGTTCGGGCTCGGACTCGGGCGCGCGCACGCCGCGCAGCAGCGCCGCGGAGGCGAGGAAGGAGAGCGCGTCCAGCAGCAGCGGGACGGCGCGGCCCACCGTGAACAGCACGCCGCCGACCACCTGTCCGAGCAGGTCGCGCCCGGCCGTCTGGACGGCGAAGAGCCGGCCGTTCGCCGACTCCAGCCGTTCCTTGGGCACGACGCCCGGCAGCAGCGCGAAGGACGCGCAGTCGAACAGCACCTCGCCGACGCCCAGCAGGAACGCGGCGGTGACCAGCGGCCAGAAGCCCAGTCGGCCGGCGGCGAGCAGCACGACGGTGAGGAAGAGCACCACGGCGCGCAGCAGGTCGGCGAGGACCATCAGCCGCCGCCGCTCGAAGCGGTCGGCGTACGCCCCGGCGGGCAGCGCGAAGAACAGCCAGGGCAGGGTGGTGGCGGCGGTGACCGCGGACACCCGGAAGGCGTCGTGCAGCACCGCGGCGGACAGCAGCGGCAGCGCGGCGAAGCGCATGCCGTCGCCGACCGCGGAGGAGGCGGCGGCGCCGAGGACGCGGTGGTAGCCGGAGTTCGGACGGACGGCGGTGTCGGTGCTCACCCGCGCGGCTCCGACCGCCGGCCGTCCCCGGCCGAGGGGCCGTCCCCCGTCACGAGGCTGTCCCCCGTCACGAGGCCGTTCCCCGTCGAGAAGACGGCGCAGCGCAGTTCGCTGGTGTACCGGTGGCCGTCCACCTCCAGCCAGCGCTGGTCCGGGGCGGGCAGCATCTCGGAGACCTCCAGGACGCCGTCGGCCCCGCCGGCCAGCCGGACCAATTGCCGTACCAGCAGCGGGGAGTCCCAGTCCACGTAGACCGGCTTGGGCTCGCCGGGGACCTTGACGAAGACGTGCCGGGGCAGCCGGTGCTCGGCGCGCAACCGGCAGGCGGCGACGAACCGGGCGGCGTCGTCCCGGCCCCGCTGCCGGCCGAGGACGCCCGTGTCGCGCAGCCGGTCGGCGGGGATCCGCCAGGTCTCGCGCTGCAGCACGACCCGGCCGCAGCGGATCCGCGGGATGTGCGTCAGCTCGGGCGCGTCCAGCCCGGCGCCGCCGAAGTGCCGGGGGAAGGCGAACGGGGAGAGCGGGTCCTGGCGGATGCTCGGGCCGCCGGCCGGGGGCGCCATCAGGCGCAGCCGGCCCCCGACGCCGTGGGCGCGCAGCTCCAGCCGGCCGCCGCGCAGCACCAGGTACAGCTGGGAGGGCTGGAGGACCCGGTCGCGGGACTGCCCGGAGCGGCCGTAGACCTCCAGGTCGTGGCAGGGGTAGACGAGTTGGGTGGAGGACTTGTCGGGGTGGCCGCGGGACAGGTTGGCGAGCACCTCGTCGTCGGCGAGCAGGGACCGGTAGCCGCGGTACACCTCGGGGAGCAGCTCGGGGACGTGCTCCTGGACCAGCGGGCCGAAGCTGGTGTGGGTGATGACCTCGCGCACCGCGTGGCAGTCGCCGATGACGGCGGTGAACCGGCCCTCGGCCAGGTCCTCCCGGCTCTTCGCGGCGAACAGGATGTCCGGGTCGCAGAGCGCCGGCGGGCCGCCGGGCCGCGCCGCGAGGACGGCCGCCATCCGCTCCCGGTCCACCACGACCTCGGAGCGGTCCGGGTCCGTCGCGGCCGCGCCGAGCAGGGCCGCGCCGATCTCCCGGTCCAGTTCGGCGAGTTCGGCCTCGACGGCGAGGCACTCCCGGGCGATGGCGTCCCGGTCGCGGAAGAACTCGGCGTAGAACACGTCCAGCGGGATCTCCACCCCGGGGCCGAACCGCCCGGCCACCCACCGGGTGAGGATGGCCAGTTCGCGCCGCATCCGCAGGCGCGGGCCGGCCAGCACGGTCTCGTACACGACGGACAGCTCGTCGGTGATGAAGCGGGCGAGGTCCGGGCCGACGGTCAGGTCGGCCGGCCGGCCGCGGGCCTCCTCGAACAGGATGCTGCGGTCGGCGTAGTGCAGGCCGCTGTTGCGGTTCGCGGGGCCGCCGGTCAGCCGCTCGAACCGGGCCTTGGTGGCGGCGAGCGCGGCCGCGCGCTCGGGCAGCGGCAGCCGGGCGAAGCGGGTCAGGTCCGCCTCGAAGCCGTCGATCGCGGCGAGCAGCGGGGCGGCCAGGTCGGCGGGTGCGGCGAGCAGCTGCTCGCGCAGGGCGGCCAGCGGCCGGTGGTCGCCGATCGGGATCTCGAACTCGACCACCACCCATTCGCGGTCGGCGAGGGCGGCGAGCACCCGGTCGAAGGGCGCGGGGCTGCGCAGCTCGTCCTGCCAGGCCCGCCGCAGTTCGCTCAGGGTGCGTTCGCCGTCGCAGTGCCGCCACAGCCAGGCCTCGTACGGTTCCACCGGCCGGCCGCCGAGGTGCCGGAAGTCCCAGTCGGCGTCCAGGCCGTCGCGGGTGGTGAAGGCGTAGAGGTCGATCCGGCCGTCGCGCAGGAAGGACAGCGGGCGGCGCCGGGGCCGGGCGTGGTCGAGCAGGCCGGGGACGGCGCCGGCGCTGCGGGCGATCCGCTCCGCGGCCCAGTGGCTGAACAGCGCCCGCCGTTCCAGCTCCCGTTCGCCGGACCAGTCGATGCCGGGGGCGGTGCCGAGGCGGCCGGGGGTGAACGGGCCGAAGTGCGAGTGGGTCTCGTTCTTGGTGGTGACCCGCTGGAGGTACATGGTCAGCAGGTCCGTCATCTTGCGGGTGCGCCGGCCCGTCCCGCCGTCGTGGCCGTCGAGCCAGGCCGCGAAGGTGGGGTAGGCGGAGTCGTTGGAGAGCAGCAGCACCTGTCGCAGCCGCTCGTCGGCGAAGGCCCCGACCACGGCGGCCCCGGCCCGGTCGAGGCGGTCCCGGTGCCGGGCGGAGAAGCGCTCCTGCTCCTCGGCGAAGTGCCGGGCGGCGTCCTGGTAGGCGTGCAGGACGGTGGCGGCGTCGGCGGGTGCGGCGGCCGCCGCGGCGGCCAGTTCGGGCCCGGGGACGGGCAGCAGGAAACCGGCCGTGGAGGACAGCCGGGCGGCGCCGGGCACCGGGTGCCGGCGCAGGACGGCCTTGAACTCCTCGGCCAGTTCCTTCAGCCGGCGCCCGCGGGCGACGAGCGCGTGGGCCTCCTCGGCGGCGTCCGGGTCCGCCAGCGGCGCGAGCAGCTCCATCGGGAAGCCGGCCTGGCGGAGCACGACGACCGGCGCGAGCTGCCAGGCGGCGCGCACGCCGGGCCCGGCGGTGGCGGGCCCGGTGCCGGTCTGGGGGTCGTTGACGGTGGTCACAGCCTCACCTGGGAGTGGAGTGGACGGGCGGACGGCGGTCGTGCAGGGCGTCCAGGACGGCGAGCGGATCGGCGGGGAGCGCGGGCAGCAGGCCGGGGCGCGGCGCCCAGGGCTTGACCCGCGCCCCGTGGTGGTCGGACCCGGCGGTGGCGACCAGGCCGAGCCGCCCGGCCGCCTCGGCGAGCCGGGCGCTGTCGGCCGGGGTGTGCCAGCTGGTCCACACCTCCAGCCCGGCCAGCCCGGCCGCGCGCAGCGGCTCCAGCAGCGCGGCGCACCGCGGGGCGTCCAGGCCGGTGGTGAGCGGGCCGGGGTGGGCGAGCACGGCGACCCCGCCCGCCTGTTCGATCCAGCGCAGCACGTCCACCAGGTCGGGGTAGCGGGGGTGTTCGACGTGCAGCGGCCGGCCGGGCCGGCACCAGTCGGCGGCGAGGCGGGCGAACCGGTCGCCGCCCTCGGCGTACGGGGCGAACCTGGGGTCGTCCCGGGCGGCCTCCAGCAGCAGAGCCAGATAGTCGTCGACGTGGGCCACCCGGTCGCCGCCGATCCGCCGCTCGACCCCCGCCCGGTCCAGCGGTACGCCCAGGGCCCGCACCCGCTCGGCCCAGTCGCGCCACCATGCCAGTTCGGCGTCGTGGACGCGTCCGATCCGCCGCCGGAACGGCTCGTCGCCGGGGTCGACGAAGTAGGCCAGGCAGTGCGCCTCCTCGCCGCGCCAGGCGGTGGTGATCTCGCAGGCCGGCACCACGGTGAAGTGCCCGTCGGCGGCCCGCTCGAAGGCGGCGACGCCCGCGAGGGTGTTGTGGTCCGTCACGGCGGCCACCCGCAGTCCGGCCGCCACGCACCGCCGGGCCAGTTCGGCCGGCGTCTCGTCGCCGTCCGAGTGCCGGGTGTGCAGGTGCAGGTCGACCGGGGTGGCCAGGGTGGCGGGCGCCCCCCGCGTCAGCGGGCTCCGGGCCATCAGCGGGCCCCGGGCAGGGTGCGCCGCCAGGAGGCGGCCAGCCAGCGCTCGTACGCGGGGCCGGACGGCTCGTCCACGACCAGGCAGAGCGGCTCGATGATCCGCCCCGCGCCGCCGGCCAGGCCGCCGTGCAGCATGGTCAGGTTGTGGCCGAGCAGCAGGTCGCACTGCTCGCCCGGGGCGAGCACCTCCCAGCGGCGGCGGAACCGCGCCCAGGTCAGGCCGGTGGCCATCAGCACCAGGTGGCAGAAGAGCCGGGCGGCCTCGCCCCGGCACTCGCCGCAGGGACAGTCGCGGGCCAGCGGCGCGGCGGCCGGGTAGCGCCCGCGCTCCTCCTCGGTCAGCTCCGCCTCGCCGTGGTGGAAGGACAGGCCGTGCCAGAGCGGCTCCTCCAGCCCGAGCATGGCGCCCACCGAGGGGTAGGCGCAGCCGTGCTCCGGCTGGCGCGCCAGGCCGCGGCTCAGGTTGTCGCCGAGCCAGCGGGCGGCGGCCGCCGCCGGGTCCGCGCCCCGGTCGACGCCGCGCCGCTCCAGCACCTCGCCGATCACGCCGAGCCAGTCGTAGTACGTGGTGACGCTCAACCCCTCGCCGACCTCGGGCAGGAAGATGCCCTGGTACATCTTGTGCGCGGGGGTGGTGGTGTACCCGGAGTCGCCGTAGGTGCGCCGGGCCGGGTCCCAGTCGGGGGCGTCGTGGATGCTGGGCGTCAGGTACGAGCAGTGCTGGCCGTCGTGGTGGGGCAGCAGGGTCCGGGTGGCGTGGCCCCCGGGCACGTGGGTCCGCTGCGCCCGGTCGACCTCCAGCCGCATCCGCCCGGGGGCGCCGCGGGCGATCAGCGCGGTGCGCACGCGTTCGACGATGCCGGTGGACAGCCGGCGGCTGTCCTCGACCCCGAGCCGCAGCCGGCCGATCCGGAACACCGCGTACCCGACCCGGTGGACGACCTCGACGGCCTCGGCGGCGAGGGCGTCCAGTGCGCGCTCGCGCTCGGCGGGGGGCCCGGAGACCAGCGGGGTGCAGTCGAACTGCGCTTCGTGGGGCGTGAATCTCACCGGTGCTCCCGGGGTGCGGAGGGGGTGCCGCCGGGGGCCCAGGGCGCGAGTTCGGCCGGGGCCACCTCGGTGCGGAAGAGGAACTCGAAGAGCAGCCGGGCGGCGATCTGCGCGGTGCCGCCGGACGGGTCGTAGCGGGGCGCGATCTCGGCGATGTCGAGGGCGCCGACGGGCAGCGCCCGCAGTTCCTCGTAGACGTCGAGGAGGTCGCCGATGGTGATGCCGCCCATGGTGACGTGCCCGGTGCCGGTCGCGGCGGCGCTGTCGAGCACGTCGATGTCGAGGGAGACGTAGACGGTGTCGCAGCGCGAGCCGAGTTCCTCGATCACCGGGCGCAGCGCCGCGGCGGCGCCGTCCCGGGTGATCGAGGAGCCGGGCACGACATGGAAGCCGCGTTCGAGCAGGCCGCGGAACTGGTCGTACCTGGTCACGTCCCCGACGCCGACGAAGGCGATGTCCTCCGGGCGCATCCGCGGGATCTCGCTGATCCGGCGGGAGTTGGAGCCGTGGTAGAGCGGCCCGTGCAGGGTGCTCCAGTTGCCGAAGTCGAAGTGGTGGTCGATGTTGACGAACCCGACCCGGGCGGCGCCGTGGTCGAGGCGTCCGGCGCGGAAGCCGGCGAAGGTGGGGAAGGTGCAGGAGTGGTCGCCGTTGAGGAAGACCAGGTGCGGGGCGTCGCGGCTCAGGCGGCGGCTCTCGGCGGCCACGGCCTGGAAGGTCTTCACCGTGTCCGTCGGGTAGACGTGCAGGTCACCGGCGTCCGCGACGCGGGGCGCGAGGTAGCGGAAGGTCCGGCCGGTACGGGTGTCCAGCATCCGCCACTGGCCGAGGCTGGTGAGGTAGCTGGAGAAGACCAGGCTGGCCTGGCGGACGGCGCGCGGCCCCTCCGCGGCGCCCGGCCGGGAGCTGGCGGTGGCGTCGAACGGCACGCCGGACACCACCCAGCCCGCCCCGCCGACGTCCACCCGCTCGGCGGTGGTGGTCGGGGCGCCGAACAGGGTGCCGACGCCGGCCCAGCCCGGCAGCGGGTCCTGGGCGAAGTCCTCGGGTGAGACGCTGTTCCGCAGCGCCTCGAAGTCGGGGAGTTCGGTCATGTCAGTCCTCCCGCACGGCGGGCACCGGGACGGGCGTGGTCCGGGGGCCGCGGATGACGTCGTGGGCGGTGGCGATCTTCTCCTGGAACAGCGCCCAGCTGTCCTCGGGGGACAGGTGCCGCGGCCGGTAGACGACCGGGGCGTCCTCCCGCCAGTCGGCGAAGTCCCAGTTGAAGATGCGCTCGCGCAGCCTGGGGAAGTCCGGGGTCAGCGGGTACGGCACGAAGTTGTACAGGTTGAAGAGCCACAGCGCCGATTCGTTCTCCCGCATCCAGGTGACGGTCTGGCCGTGCGAGGCCTCCGTCTCCTCGTCGAGGCCGCCCATCATGTTGAGGACGATCTTCAGCCCGGCGTCGCTGAGTTGACGGATCTTCGAAGTGTAGTCGTCCAGGCCACGGGAGAGCTTGTTGAGCCGCTTCAACATCTGCGAGTCGGCCGACTCGAAGCCGAGTTCGACGGCGACGACGCCGAGTTCGAGCATGGCGTCGACGATCCACTCCTTCACCTGCATCACGTGGGTCTGCACGATGAAGCGGTGGCCGGGGCGGTCGCGGAAGACGTCCAGCAGGTTGCCGACGGCCTCGCGGGACTGGCCGAAGGTCTTGTCGCCGATGTAGAAGAGCCGGGTGTCGGGGAAGCGGGCGGTCAGCTCGTCCACCTCCCGGGCGAGCGCGTCCCTGGAGACCAGCGTCAGCTGTTTGCTCCAGGCGTCGCCGCAGAACGAGCACTGGTACAGGCAGCCGTGGCTGGCGTTGAGCCGCAGCAGCGGCACCCGGCCCTGGTAGCCGGCGAGGTGGCGGTAGTCCGGCGCCCAGGTGATCCGGTCGGACACCAGGCCGGGCAGCAGGGGCTTCTCCAGGCTGCCGCCGGACCCGGAGGCGAGTTCGACCAGCCGGTGCACGAAGGTGGCGTCGAGCTGGCCGCGGTGGACGGCGTGCACGGAACCGTCCGGGGCGAGCGGGGCCATGTTCCCGCCGAGGACGACGCGCCGGCGGGCGTGCTCCAGTCGCTCGGCCACCTCCAGCGCGAGGCGCAGGTTCTGGGCGAGCGGGGACATCAGCACGAGGTCTCCGGCGGCGGTCGCGTCCAGCAGCGCCTCGGCGCACAGCTCCGGTTCGGCCGGGGTCCCGGACAGGTCGCGGAAGACGGAGTCCAGGCCCGCGGTGTCCAGCAGGGCGGTCAGGTGGGCGACCCACAGCGGCATCTCCCACAGGCCGTCGGTGGGGATGAAGTACTCGGGCAGCATCGCCCGGAATCGCCGGTCGTAGTCGTCGTAGTAGCGCGCCAGCTTGGGGTCGGGGTCGTGGCTGGAGGGAAAGGGCAACTGGACGATGCAGCTCTTGGTCATGGCGGTGCCTTCGGTCGGTGAGGGCGCGGCGCCCTCGACGTGGAGCACGGGAGGCGGATCACTCGGGGGTGGATCACTCGGGGGTGGGGCACTCGGGGGTGGGGAACGGGAGGCGGACCACTCCGGGGTGGGGCACCGGACGTGGGGCGCTCGGTGTGGAGCGCTCAGGGGGAGCGGGGCGAGAAGACCGCGCAGCGCAGCTCGCTGGTGTGGCGTTCTCCGTCGATGTCGAGCCAGAGGTGCTCCGGGGCGGGGAGCATCTCGGTGAACTCCAGGTCGGCGGCCGTCCTGCGGGCGAGCCGGAAGACCTGCCGGACGACCAGGGGCGAGTCCCAGTCGACGTAGACCGGCTTCGGTTCGCCGGGGATCTTCAGGAAGCCGCGGCGTGGCAGGCCGAGTTCGCGGCGCAGCCCGCGGGCGGCGGCGAACTCGGGGGCGTCGCCCCTGGACCGGTGGACGCCCGGGCTCCAGCCGCGCAGCGCCCCGGCGGGGATGCGCCAGCGCTCCCGGTGCAGCACGACGCGGCCGCAGCGGATGCGGGGCAGGTGGTCGCGGTCCCGGTCGCGGATGCCGACGCCGCCGAAGTGCCGGGGGAAGGCGAACGGGGAGAGCGGGTCCTGGCGGATGCTCGGGCCGCCGGCCGGCGGGGCGAGCAGCTTCAGCCGGCCGGTCAGGCCGTGGGCGCGCAGTTCCAGCCGGTCGGCGGTGGCCACCAGGTACAGCCGGTCGGGCCGCAGGACGTCGGAGCGGGCCTTCGGGGAGCGTCCGTACACCTCCAGGTCCGGGCAGGGGTAGGTGAGTTGGGCGGCGGTCTTGTCGGGGTGCGAGCGGGAGAGGTCCACCAGCGTCTCGTCCTCGTCGAGCAGACCCCGGTACCGGGCGTGGATCCCGTCGAGCAGTTCCGGCGCCTCGGCCTGGAGCAGCGGGGCGAAGCTGGAGTGGGTGAGCGCCTCGCGGACGGCGTGGCAGTCGCCGACGACGGCGAGGAAGTCGCCGCGCCCGATCGCGGCGGCGTCCGGCGCGGCGAGCATGACGTCCGGGTTGCACAGCGCGGGCGGGGTGGCCGGGTGGCGGGCGAGCAACTCCTCCAGCCGGGCCCGCTCGACGACGTTCTCCGGCCGGCCGTCCTCGGCGCCGTCCAGCAGCAGGGCGACGACCTCCCGGTCGAGGGCCTCGGCCTCCCGGTCCACCTCCTCGCACCGCGCGGCGAGCAGCGGCCGGTCGGCGAAGAAGGCGGCGTAGAAGTCCGGCAGCGGTACGGGCGTGCCGAGGCCGAAGCGCCGCGCCGTCCAGTGGTGCAGGACGGCCAGTTCGCGGCGGACGCGCAGCCGGGGGACGAGCAGCGTCAGGTCGTAGACGGGGGAGAGCTCGCGGCCGATCAGTTCGGCGACGTCCGGGCCGAGGACGACGTCCCGCACCGGGCTGTACGCCTCCTCGTGGAGGATGCCGCGGTCGGCGTAGTGCCGGCCCCCGGAGCGGTTGGCCGGCGTCCCGGTGACCTCCTCGAAGGCCGCCTTGAGTTCGCCGAGGAGGGCCGCGCGGCCCGCCGTCGGGCCCTCGGCGAAGCGGCGCAGCCCGTCGTCGAGGCGGCGCACCACGGCGAGGTCGGGGGAGCCGGCGGGGAGGTGCCCGGCGAGCGAGCGCAGCACGTCGGTGGATCCGATCGGGATCTCCCAGCGCCCGACCAGCCAGTCCTGGTCGACGAGTTCGGCGAGCACCCGGTCGAAGGTGCGGTCGGCCGGGCGGTCCGGCCGTCCGGCCCAGTCGTCGCGCAGCCGCGCCACCGTGCGCTCGCCGTCGCAGCGCTCCCAGAGCCAGCACTGGTGGGCGTCGAAGGTGTCGGACCGCACCGCGACGAAGCGCCAGCCGTCCGGCATGCCGGTGGTGGCCTCGAACGCGTACAGCCGCACCACCGGGCCCTCGGCGAAGGCGAGCGGGCGCCGGCGGGGGCGCACCGTCTCGAAGGCCTCCGGCCGGGCGCTGAGGACCGCGGCCATCGCCTCGCCCGCCCAGTGGCTGAGCCGGGCGACCCGGCGCAGCGGGCCGGTGGACCAGGTGACGCCGGCGGGGCCCCACGGGGAGGTCCGGGCGACGGCGAGCGGGCCGAAGTGCGCGTGGGTCTCGTTCTTGGTGGTGACCCGCTGGAGGTACATGGCGAGCAGGTCGGTCATCCGCCTGACGTGCCCGTCCGAGCCGGCGCCGCCGGCGGCGATCCAGGCCGTGAACTCCTCGAAGCGGGCGTCGTTGGACAGCAGCAGGACCTGCTGGAGGGAGGGCTCGCGGAAGAGGTCCAGGACCGCCCCGCGGGCGTCGGCGAGGGCGGCGCCGTGCTGCCGTTCGAACGCCGTCCAGTGGGCGTCCAGGGCCAGCACCGCGTCCTGGTAGCGCTTGGCCGAGTCCAGGGCGGCCGGGCCGAGTTCGGCCCCGAGCCGGGCGAGGTCGACGGGCGGGAAGGGCCGGAGCATGCCGACACCGGAGGCGAGGTCGCCCCGGGTGCCGGCCCGCTCCGCGCGCAGGGCGGCCTTCAACCGCCGCCCCAGTTCGACGGCTTCGTCGCGCAGGGCGAGCACGGTGTCGGCGGCCCGGGCGGTCGGGGAGTCGACGACGCGGTCCAGCAGGGAGAGCGGGTAGCCCGCGTGGCGCAGCATCGCGACCGGGGCGAGCGACCACCCGCCGCCACCCCGGAGCTCCCGAGCCTCGTCCATGATCGCCCCCAACGGCCGTTCCGGTCACGACGGTTCGCGACCAGACCATTCTGGCGGCAATCCTTCGTGTCGGTACCGTCCGGACGGGTGAAAGCGGCCGCGGTCGGTGCGTCGGGAGATCCGCGCGCGGGTGACTGCCGGACGCGGTGGTCGGTCAGTCGGCGGCGACCGCCTCCACCACGGACAGCACCGTCCCCGTGGGCAGGACCCGGGACAGCCGCAGGCCGGCCCGGTCGAGCAGCTCCGCGAAGTCCGCCTCGGCGCGCAGGGCCGCGGGGAAGGCGAAGCCGAGCGCCTCGTCGACGAGGAAGGCGGACGAGCGGCGCAGGGCCTCCTCGGTGGGCTGGTGTCCGGCGGGCCGGTTCTCGTCGTGCGGCATGCGTCCTCCTCGGTGGGCTCCGGTGCTTGCGCCGGGAGACTGCCCGGCGTGGCCGCGCCGAAGCGCACCGTCACCACCGGAGCCGACGCCTACGCCGGAAGGGGCGCCCCTCGGCGGGACGCCCCTTCAGGGTGGGCCGGGGCCCGCGGGTCAGGAGTGCGCGGTGAGCAGCGCGGCCAGCCCGTCCAGCCCCCGGTCGACGGTGGCCGGGTCGACCTGGCTGACGGAGAGCCGCAGTTGGTGCTCCCCGCCCTCCCCCGGGTAGAAGTGCGACATCGGCGTCCAGATCACCCCGTACTCCGAGGCCGAGCGCTCCAGCAGCGCGTCGTCCACCAGGCACGGCACCGTGAGCACCAGGAAGAACCCGCCGCGCGGCTCGTTCCAGGTCACCCCGCTGCCGGGCGGGAAGCGCCGGGCCAGGCCCTCCAGCACCAGCGAGAGGTTGCGCCGGTAGAGCGCGGCCACCTCGGTGTTGGCGGCCCGCAGGCTGTGGCCGTGCTCCAGCAGCGCGCCGCCGATCACCGCCTGGGCGATCGGCGAGGTGTTCACCGTGGTCATGCTCTTGATCATGCCGAGCAGGTCGGCGAACAGCGCGGTGCCGCCCTGCCCGTCCGCCACCAGCTGGTCCGCCACCACGTACCCGACCCGGGCGCCCGGCAGGGCCGTCTTGGCGAAGGAGCCGAGGTGGACCACCCGCCGTTCGGTGTCCAGTGCCTTGAGCGAGGGCAGCCGCTCCTCACCGGCGAAGACGCAGTACGGGTTGTCCTCCAGCAGCAGGAAGTCCTCCTCGCCGGCCAGCGCCAGCAGCTCCCGGCGCAGCTCCAGCGGCAGGCTGGCGCCGCTCGGGTTGGCCACGTCCGGCACCAGGTACAGCGCCCGCGGGCGCAGCCCCTCGGCCCGGGCGGCGGCCAGTTGCCGGCGCAGGTCGGCGAGGTCCACGCCGTCCGGGCCGTCGGCGACGGCCCGCACCGGCAGGTCGGCCAGCAGCGCCGCGCCGGTCAGCCCCACATAGGTGGGGGAGACGGCCAGCACCACGTCCTCGGGGCCGCGGCGCAGCGCCCGCAGCACCAGGAACATCGCCTCCTGGCAGCCCACCGTCACCACGATGGACTCGGCGGGCACCTCGATGCCCTCGTCCGTCGCGAGATGGGTGGCGATCAGGTCGTGGATGATCCCCTTGGTCCGCCCGTACTGGAGCACCTGGCGGCGGGCCTGCTCCTCGGTCAGCCCGCGCTCGGTGCGCAGGTGGTCGAGGTAGCGGTCCAGGTGGCGGTGGACGGCGTCCGTCTCGAAGAACTGCTCGGCCGGACGGCCGGCCGCGAAGGAGACCGCCTCCGGGTAGCGGATGGAGATCTCGTTGAGCAGGTTCATCGAGGTCATCGCCGGGTCGGCGAGCGAGGTGTGCAGGCCCGCCAGCAGCAGGTCGTGCGGTGCGGCGTCGGTGGTCACGGGGTGCTCCAGGTGGTGCAGGGCAGGGTGGTGGTGCGCAGTTCGGCGGCGGCCCGCAGGTCGGCGCAGCCCGCGAGGCCGAGGGCGTGCCGCAGTTCGGCGGCGAGCAGGTCGAGGACCTCGGTGCAGCCCGCCTCGCCGCCGGCCGCCAGGCCCCAGATCAGCGGGCGTCCCAGCAGCACCCCGGCGGCGCCGAGGGCCAGCGCGGTGAGCACGTCCGAGCCGCCGCGCACCCCGCTGTCCATCAGCACCTGGCAGTCCTCGCCGGCCAGCGCCTCGGCGACGGCGGGCAGCACCGTCAGCGCGGGAACGGCCCGGTCGAGCTGGCGGCCGCCGTGGTTGGAGACCACCACGGCCGCGGCGCCGATCCCGGCGGCCCGCCGCGCGTCGGCCGGGTCGAGCACGCCCTTGACCACCAGCGGCAGTTCGGTCTCCCCGCGCAACCACTCCAGGTCGGCCCAGGTGACGCCGGGGGAGAGCAGCTCGGCGGTGTGCGCGGCCACCGCCGAGACGGCGGTGGTGGACCGGTGCGCCCGCCCGGCGGCGCCGCCCTCCAGCAGCGCCGCGCGGACGTCCTCGGGCAGCGCGAAGGCGTTCCTGGCGTCACGCAGCCGGCGGCCCATGTACGGCACGTCGGCGGTGACCACCAGGGCCTCGCTGCCGGCCTCCTCGGCCGCCCTGACGAGGTCGAGCAGCCGGCCGCGGTCGCGCAGCCAGTACAGCTGGAACCAGAGCGTGGCACCGGTCTTCGCCAGCTCCTCGAAGCCGACGCTGCTGAGCGTGCCGACGGTGAACGGCACGCCCGCGGCGGCCGCGGCGCGGGCCGAGGCCAGCTCGCCCTCGGGGTGGAACAGCCGGTGGTAGGCGACGGGTGCCACCGCCACCGGCAGCGCCGCCCGGCTGCGCACCAGGGTGGCGGCGGTGTCCCGGGTGCCGACGTCGGTCAGCACCCGGGGCACCAGGCCCACCCGGTCGAAGGCGGCCCGGTTGGCGGCGAGGGTCAACTCGCGCTCGGCGCCGCCCTCCAGCCACTCCCAGACCTCGGGCGCGAGCACGGCCCGGGCCCGGTCGGCGTACTCCGCGACGGACAGCGCCGGGCGTACGTCGGCCGGGGGTTCGCTGCGGACGGACGCGCTCATCCGGCCACTTCGCTGGCGTTGCGCTGGAGCTCCACGGCCTCGTAGAGCGCGCGGATGTTGTTGCTGCCGAAGTTGCGGGCCCGGATGCGCTCGATCACCTCGAAGAAGAAGGTGTTCCGCGGGTGCTGGGAGCGGGTGAAGATCTGGAACAGCTGGCCGTCGTGGTCCTGGTCGACCAGCAGGTTCAGCTCGCGCAGCTGCTCGAAGGAGTGCCGCAGCGGCGTCAGGCGGTCGGGCAGCGCGTCGTAGTAGGTCTGCGGGGTGCGCAGGAACGGCACGCCGCGCTCGGCCATGACGGAGACGGAGTGCACCGCGTCCTCGGCGGCGAAGGCGACGTGCTGCACCCCGGCGCCGTCGTGGCCGCCCAGGAAGGAGGCGATCTGGCCGCCCGCGTCGGCGGTGAGCGGCTCGATCAGGGTGAGGGTGACGCTGCGGTCGGCGCTCTGCACGACGGCCGAGTCCATGCCGAGCGTGCCGACCTCGACCCGCTCCTCGAAGATCGTCCGGAAGCCGAAGACCTCGCGGTAGCGGTGCTCGGTCTTGCGCAGCTCGCCGAACGGGACCAGGACGGCGAAGTGGTCGACGGAGCGCAGGCCGACCTGGCCCTCGCCGGTCAGCGGGGCCGGGTCGGGCAGGCCGGGGATACGGCCGGCCGGGGCCTCGGGACCGCGCTCGATCAGGGTGTGCACCACGTCGCCGAAGGCGTCGACCACCGCGGTGACGCAGCCGTCGGCGGCCTGCGGCTCGCGCAGGGCGGCGGCGCCGCGGGCGGTCAGGACGTGGAAGGCGTCGGCGGCGTCCGACACCCGCAGGCCGAGGGCGCCCACGCCGTCGCCGTGCCGCTCCAGGTAGTCGGTGGCCGGGTGGCCGGCGGCCAGCGGCTGGGTGACCAGCAGCCGGATGTCGGCCTGGCCGAACAGCGCGGAGAGGCAGCGCTCGGCGGCGTCGCCGCGCTCGGTCGGCGGCACGAGCAGCTCGAAGCCGTACTC
Source organism: Kitasatospora sp. NPDC096204 (assembly GCF_044763205.1). Taxonomy (NCBI): domain Bacteria; kingdom Bacillati; phylum Actinomycetota; class Actinomycetes; order Kitasatosporales; family Streptomycetaceae; genus Kitasatospora; species Kitasatospora sp. NPDC096204. The sequence goes on along the minus strand of NZ_JBIWFT010000002.1, from coordinate 376,478 downwards.
CGCGGTCAGCCGGGTGGTCTCGGTGCCCAGGTCGGCCACGTAGAACTCGACGTGGTCCAGCGCGACGGGGATCGGGGTGGCGGCGGGAGAAGAACGGTCGGTCATCTGAGGAGCTCTCTGGTGAGGAGGAACGGGAGGTGCTGAGGGGTGATCGGGTGATCGGACGTGCGGGGTCGTGCAGGCATGTGGGGTGGGGCGGGGCGGGTACGCCGGGGCCGGTCAGCCGGCCTGGAGGTCCTTGGCGTCCTGCCGCTCGGCCGGGCCCTCGGGCGCGGACGCGCCCTCGGGCCGGGGCTCGGATGCGGACTCGGGTTCGGGCTGGGGCTGGGGCTGGGACTCGGGCCGGGGCTCGCCGTCGGACTCGGACTCGGACTCGGCGCCCGGCGGCTCCGTCGGGGCCTCCGGCTTGCCGATCAGGTGGGCGGCCGCGAGCAGCGCGCCGACCACCATCACGCCGAGCACCACCCGGAAGTCCAGGGCGGCCACCAGGCCGGAGCCGACGCCGACGGCCAGCGCCTGCGGTGCGGTGAGCGAGAGGTTGACGGCCGCCTGGGCGCGCCCCATCAGCTGCGGCGGGGTGGACGCCTGGGCGGCGGTGGCCAGCCCGACCATGGCGGCCGGGATGCCCGCGCCCGCGATCACCAGGCCGGCCTCCACCACGTACAGCGACGGGGCGAGCAGCAGGACGGTCCCGAGGCCGAACACCGCCGACCCCGCCATGACCGTCCGGCGCGGCCCGAGCCGGCCGATCAGCAGACCGCCGACCACCGAGCCGCCCAGCGCGCCGACCGCCTCGGTGGTCTCCAGCACGCCGAGGAACTGCGGCGAGCGGTGCAGTCCGTGCTGGGTCAGTGCGAACAGCACCGGCTGGAGCAGGCTCAGCACGAAGCCGGAGACGGCGGTGGCCGCCACCAGCGACCGCAGCCCGACCGAGGCGCGCAGGTGGACGAAGCCGGCCAGCACCTCGCTGCGCCACCGCAGGCCCGAGGGTTCCGGCTTGACCTCCTCCACCCGCAGGGTGAGGAAGCTCAGCGCCGCCAGCAGCAGCACGACGAGGTCGGCCACGGCCACCGCGTGCCCGCCGAACCAGCCGTAGAGCCCCGATCCGACCAGTGGTGCCACCAGGGTGGTGCCGGCCCGGGCGCTCTGGGTCAGCCCGGCCGCCGCACCGAAGTCCTGGCGCTCCGTCAGGATGCTGCGCAGCAGCGCGCTCTGCGCCGGGGCCAGGACGGCCCCGGCCAGACCGCAGACCGTGGCGGTGCAGTAGATGATCCAGACCGTGTCCCGGCCGTCGACCAGCAGCAGCGGCAGCAGCGACACCGCCACCGCCAGGTTGACCCCGACCAGCAGCGGCCTGCGGCGGACCCGGTCGGCGAGCAGGCCGCCGAGCGGCAGCAGCAGCAGCGGCGCGGAGAAGCAGAACAGCACCAGACCGGCGGCGGAGTTGCTGCCGGTCAGCACCTTGGCCCAGATGCCGAGGGCGATGGAGAGGGCGCTGTCACCGAGGACGGACAGGGTCTGCCCGACGAGGTAGCGCCGGAACTCCGGGCGGGCCAACAGCGGGTGCATGGCGGTTCCTTCGCTGCGCCGACGGCGGCGCTTCGGAGTGTGCGTGGGTGTGCGGTGGTGCGGTGTACGGGAGGTGCCACAGGTGCAGGAGGTTCCGCAGGTGCTGGACGTGCTGGAGGTGCAGGGAGTTCCGGACGTGCCGGACGTGCCGCAGGTGCGGGGAGTGCCCGGGGTGCGCCCTGACGCACGCGGGGTGCTCAGGGCGCCGGGCGTCAGGGTGCGACGGGGTGGGCCGGCGCGAGCGGGGCGACGGCGGCGAAACCCTCGATCACCGCGTCGTTGGCGTCCTTCTCGCCGATGGCGACCCGGACGCCCATCCCGGGGTAGTAGCGGACGGCCACGCCCAGGCGCTCCAGCTCCGCGCGCAGCGGCAGCTGGTCCCCCGGGGCGTCGACCCACAGGAAGTTGGTGACGCTGGGCGCCACCGTCCAGCCGAGCCGCAGCAGTTCGGCCTCGGTGCGCTCCCGCTCCGCGGCGATCCCGGCGATCCGGTGCGCCATCTCGTCGCCGGCGGCGACGGAGGCGAGCAGGCCCGCCTCCTGGAGCCGGTTCACCGCGTACGGCACCTGGTGGTCCCGCACCCGCTGGGCCACGGACTCCTCCGCCAGCGCGTAGCCGATCCGCAGCGCCGCGATGCCGTGCGACTTGGACAGCGTGCGCAGCACCACCAGGTTCGGCCACTCGGCGATCCGGGCCGGCACGTCCGGGGCCTGCCAGCCCAGGGCGAAGTCGACGTACGCCTCGTCGAGCAGGATCAGCGCGGTGGACGGCACCCGGCGGAAGAACTCCGTCAGCTCGGCCCAGGAGTAGACCGTGCCGGTCGGGTTGTGCGGGTTGCACAGCACGACGATCCGGGTGCGCCCGTCCATCCGCTCGGCCATCGCCGCCAGGTCGTGCCGGGCGTCGGGGCCGAGCGGGACCGGCCGGGCCTCGGCCCGGGCGATCTCGCAGAACAGCGGGTACGCGTCGAAGCAGGGGTCCGAGTGCACCACGTTGTCGCCGGGCTCGACGACCGCGTGGAAGAGGTCCAGTGCCACGCCCGCCGAGCCGTGGCCGACCACGACCTGGCCGGCCGGGACGCCCTGCCAGTCGGCGACGATCCCGGCGATCCGCTCCGGACGGAAGTCCGGGTAGCGGTGCAGGTCGGCACTGGCCTCGGCCAGCGCGGCCCGCACCGACGGCAGCGGCGGGTACGGGTGCTCGTTCTGCGCCAGCAGGTATCTGGCGCCCGACGGGGCGGCCATCAGTCGGCCTGGAGGACGTAGAGCCAGGAGTGCGGGGTGGCCAGCGCCTCGACGCGGTCGATCCGCAGGCCGGCGTCGGTGAACAGCTGCTCGTAGGTGGCCTTGGTGTGCAGCGGCACGCCCATCATCGCGTGCGCCAGCTCGAAGCCGACCGAGAAGACCGGCTGGGCGCCCTCGGAGGTGCCAGGGTCGCGCAGCATGGTGTCGCCGAGGACGAAGGTGCGGGCCTTCGGGAAGGCCTCCCGCATCCGGGTGAAGATCGACGAGCGGGTGGACGGGTCGGCCAGCAGGTCGTGCAGCAGGAAGAAGCTCATCACGGTGTCGACCTCGGCCACCTCGGCGGCCTCGGCGTCGTTGTCGATCTGGGTGCCGAGCAGGCCCAGCACGTCCGCGCGGACGGCGGTGACCCGGTCCTGCATGCCGGCCTCGACGATGTCGCGGCGGGCGATGTCGGTGGCCGGGCGGCTGATGTCGATGCCCAGGCCCCGGGTGCCCTCGCGCTGCGAGACCACGCGGCGCACCCGGGCGGAGGTGCCGGAGCCCAGGTCGGCGATGGTGCGGAAGTCGATGCCGTTCAGCACGTCGGTCAGCTGGGCGGCGAACATCGACTGGTCGCACTGGGCGGAGCCGAGGGCGACCATCGCCTCGTCGCGGAAGACGTCCTCGTTGTAGCGGTGGGTGCCGGCGCTCAGGTGGCCGGCGCGGCCGAACACGTCGTGGTAGCCGCCGACGGCCCAGGTGAAGTAGCCGCGCGCGGCGGCGATCTCCATGCCCGCCTCGGTGGGCAGGTAGGCGTCGCCGTCGGCCTTGAGGTAGCCGTAGTCGGCGGCGGCGCGCAGCACGGCCTCGGTGCGGGCGGTGTCGCCGGCCTGGGCGGTGGCCTCGGCGGCCGAGAGCGGCTCGCCGCGCCCGATCGACTCCAGCAGGCCGATCCGGTCCAGCGCGAAGATCACGTTGGCGGCGATGAAGCCGTTGTAGGCGTCGGTCGAGGTGATCGGCGACGGGGTGATGCCACGCCAGGTGTCGGGGATGGCCGCAGTGGTCATGGTGGTGTCCGTTTCTCCGTGGGCGGGCCGGGTGCGGTCCGCGTGGTGTGCGCAGGTCGGTTGCCTGCGGTCGGTAGGGGTGCTGAGTCGGTGGGGCGGACGGGTCAGGGAGTCAGGTGGGCGGCGAGCACCGGGCCGATGACGGCGAGCGCTTCGGAGCTCGTCATCGCGCCGTGGGTGCTCGGCACCTCGTGGACGTCGAGCCGTCCGCCCAGGTACGGGCGCCAGCTCTCCGGGTCGGGGGCGTCGGCCGGCCGGTCCTTGGCGGCGGTGAAGAACACCGCGTCGCCGTCGTAACCGGGCAGCGGGAGCGCGTGGGACAGCTCGGCGTTGGCCTGGAAGACCGAGACCACCCGGGCCACCCCGGCGCCGCTGAGGCCGGCGAGCGGGCCCTCGCCGCCCCGGACGAGCGCGGCGTAGCCGTCCTCGTCCGCGGGCCAGGCGGTGACCTCCCCGACCGGGTGGCCGAGCGAGTCGAGGATCACCTCGAGCTGCGCCGGGTCGTCCCGCCACTGCTCGGGCCCCGGCTCGCCGGTGCCCGGGTAGGCGTCCAGCAGGGCCAGCAGCCGGACCTCCTCGCCCTGTTCGCGCAGCAGCGCGGCGATCGCGTGGGCGACGGCCCCGCCGAAGGACCAGCCGAGCAGGGCGTACGGGCCCTCGGGGCGGACGGTGCGGATCTGCGCGAGGTAGGTGCGGGCCAGTTCCCCGACGGTGGCCGGGTGCGCGCCCGGATCGGCCAGGCCGGGGGCCTGGAGGCCGTAGATCGGCTGCTCGGCGTCGAGGTGGCGCAGCAGGCCGGTGTAGACCCAGCTGATGCCGGCGGCCGGGTGGACGCAGAACAGCGGCGGGCGCGAGCCGCGGGTGCGGATCGGCAGCAGGACGGGGAAGCTCTCGGCGGCCGGGCCCCGGGTGAGCCGCTCGGCCAGCCGGGCGACGGTCGGCGCCTCGAACACCGCGCGGACGCCGATCTCCTCGTCCTCGCCGACCAGTTCGCGCAGGCCCGCGACCAGCCGGCTGGCCAGCAGCGAGTGCCCGCCCAGCTCGAAGAAGTTGTCGTCGACGCCGACCTTCTCCAGCCCGAGCAGGTCGGCGAACAGGCCGCAGAGCAGTTCCTCCCGCGGCGTCGCGGGCGCCCGCCCGGAGCCGAGCCAGGTGGCGTCGGGGGCCGGGAGGGCCTTGCGGTCGACCTTGCCGTTGGCGGTCAGCGGCAGGGCGTCCAGGGTGACGACCGCCGAGGGCACCATGTAGTCCGGCAGGGACGCGCCGACGTGGGCCCGCAGCGCGGCCTGGTCGACGCTCTGCCCGGGGTGGGCGACGGCGTAGCCGACCAGCCGGCGGTCGCCCGGGCGGTCCTCCCGGACCAGCACGAACGCCTGGGCCAGCGAGGGGTGCCGGGCGAGCACGGCCTCGATCTCGCCGGGCTCGATCCGGAAGCCGCGGATCTTGACCTGGTGGTCGGTGCGGCCCAGGTACTCCAGGGTGCCGTCGGCCTGGCGGCGGACCAGGTCGCCCGAGCGGTACATCCGGCTGCCGGGGGCGCCGTACGGGTCGGCGACGAAGCGCTCGGCGCTCTGGCCCGGCCGGTTGAGGTAGCCGCGGGCCAGGCCCGCGCCGGCGATGTACAGCTCGCCCTCGACCCCGGCCGGGACGGGCTGCAGCGCCGCGTCCAGGACGTAGAGCCGGGTGTCCGGCACCGGCCGGCCCATCGGCGGGGCGATCCGGCCGCTGAGCGGGCTGCTCATGCTGGCGCAGACGGTGGACTCGGTCGGGCCATAGGCGTTGACCATCCGCAGCCGGGCCGACCAGTGCTCGACCAGGTCGGGCGGGCAGGCCTCGCCGGCGACGACCAGGGTGGCGCCCACGGGCAGCGCGTCCGGGGCGAGCACGGCCAGCGCGGTCGGCGGCAGGGTCAGGTGGGTGACGCCCTGTTCGGCGATCAGCGCCGTCAGCGAGGGGCCGGGCAGCAGCCGGTCGGCGTCGCCGAGGACGGCCCGGGCGCCGGTGAGCAGGGCCATGCCCAGCTCCCAGACGGCCGCGTCGAAGGACGGCGAGGCGAACAGCAGTACCCGGCTGTCCGGGGTGACGGCCAGGTTCCGCCGCTGGCTCTCCACCATGGCGGCGAGGCCGCTGTGGGTGACCACCACGCCCTTGGGGCGGCCGGTGGAGCCCGAGGTGTAGATGACGTACGCGGCGGAGTGCGGGGTGATCGCGGTGCCGGTGAGGTCGTGCGACGGGTGGCCGGAGGCGTCCAGGTCCTCGAGCAGCAGCCGGGGGACGGTGCTGTCGCCGAGTACGTCGTCGGCCAGCGCCTTGCTGGTGAGGACCAGCGCGGGCGCGGCGTCGTCCAGCATGTAGGCGATCCGGTCGGCCGGGTAGCGCGGGTCCAGCGGCTGGAAGACGGCGCCGGCCTTGAGCACCGCGAGCTGGGCGACGATCAGTTCGACCGAGCGCTCCAGGGCGATCGCGACGAACCGCTCGGGGCCCGCGCCGTGCTCGATCAGCAGCCGGGCGAGGCGGTTGGCGCGCTCGTTCAGTTCGCCGTAGGTGACCTGCTCGGTGCCGAAGGACAGCGCGACGGCCTCCGGCCGGGCGGCGGCCTGCGCTTCGAACAGCGACGGGAAGGTGCCGAGCGGGAGGTCCTCCCGGGTGTCGTTCCAGCCGGTGAGCAGCTGCTCGCGCTCCTCGGGCGCCAGCACCTCGACCCGGCCCACGGACTGGTCCGGGTCGGCCAGCACCGCGCGCAGGGCGCGCTCCAGACGGGCGGCCGTCGCCTCGGCGGTGGCCCGGTCGAACAGGTCGACGGCGTACTCCAGCGTCAGGCCCAGCCCGGCGGGCCTGCCGTCCGCGTCGAAGCTCTCGCTGAAGGCGAAGGTCAGGTCGAACTTGGCGAGGTCCGAGTCCAGTTGCTCGACCCGGCCGGGCAGGCCGCCGAGGCTGATCTCCCCGGCCTCGCCGCCGGAGGTGAGCATCACCTGGCAGAGCGGGTGGCGGGCGGTCGAGCGCACCGGGTTGAGCAGCTCGACCAGCCGCTCGAAGGGCACGTCCTGGTGCTCGAAGGCGTCCAGGGTGGCGACCCGGACGCGCTCCACCAGCTCGCGGAAGCTCGGGTCGCCGCTCAGGTCGGTGCGCAGCACCAGGGTGTTGACGAAGAAGCCGACCAGGTCCTCCAGCGCCTCGTCGGTGCGCCCGGCCACCACGGTGCCGATCGGCAGGTCGGTGCCCGCGCCGATCCGGCCCAGCGTGGTGGCCAGCGCGGCCTGCATCACCATGAACACGCTGGCCCGGCTCTGCTGCGCCAACTCGACCAGGGCGGTGTGGAGTCCGGCGTCCATCCGGAGTTCCACCGCGGCGCCGCGGCGGCTCGGGGCGGCGGGGCGGTGGCGGTCGAAGGGGAGCGTCAGCTCCTCCGGGAGGTCGGCCAGGGCCTGCTGCCAGTAGGCGAGTTGGGCGTTCAGCAGGTCACTGGGCCGCTCGTCGGTGCCGAGCAGCTCGTGCTGCCAGAGGGTGTAGTCGGCGTACTGCACGGGCAGCGGCCGCCACTGCGGCCCGGTGCCGGCGAGGCGGGCCCGGTAGGCCTCGGCGAGGTCGCGCAGCAGCGGGACCACGGACCAGCCGTCGGTGGCGATGTGGTGCATCAGCACCAGCAGGACGTGCTCCTCGCCGGGCAGCGAGAACAGGGTGGCGCGCACCGGCAGGTCGCGGGCGAGGTCGAAGACCTCCGCGCCGGCCTCGGCGAGGGCCCGGTGGAGCTCCTCCTCGTCGGCCACCGCCGCGGTCCGCAGCGGGAGTTCGGGGTGTTCCAGGAGCAGCTGGTGCGGCTGTCCTTCGGTGGTCGGGTAGACGGTGCGCAGCACCTCGTGGCGGTCGAGCAGGTCCGCCAGGGCCGTCCGGAGGGCGGCGGCGTCGACCGGGCCGGTCAGCCGGACGGCGCACGGGGTGTTGTAGAGCGTGCTCGGGCCCTCGAACTGGTCGATGAACCACAGGCGTTGCTGCGCGGGGGAGAGCGGGACGCGCTCGGGCCGCGTGGCGGGCCCGAGGGCCGGGCGGGCGGCCGGCTCCTCGGTGCCCGGGGTGGGCAGGGCGGCGGCCAGCGCGGCCACGCTGGGGGCGTCGAACAGTGTCCGGACGGGCAGTTCGGTGCCGAGCGCGGTGCGGATGCGGCTGACCAGCTTGGTGGCGAGCAGCGAGTGGCCGCCCAGGTCGAAGAAGCTGTCGTCGATCCCGATCCGCTCCAACCCGAGGACGTCGGTGAAGAGTTCGCACAGCGCGCGCTCGGTGTCGGTGCGCGGGGCGCGGCCCTCGGCGGCCCCGGTGTAGTCGGGGGCGGGCAGGGCGCGGCGGTCGACCTTGCCGTTGGCGGTCACCGGGAGGGCGTCGAGGACGACCACGGCGGCCGGGAGCATGTAGCTGGGCAGGCTGTCGGCGACGGCGGCGCGCAGTTCGGCGGGGGCGGCCCCGCCGGTGGCGTAGACCACCAGGCGCTTGTCGCCGGGCCGGTCCTCGCGGACCACGGCGAAGGCCTGGCCGACGGCCGGGAGGGCGGTGAACGCGCCCTCGACCTCGCCGAGTTCGATCCGGAAGCCGCGGATCTTCACCTGGTCGTCGGCCCGGCCGAGGAACTCCAGGACGCCGTCGGCGGTCCAGCGGACCAGGTCGCCGGTGCGGTACATCCGGCTGCCCGGCTCGCCGAACGGGCAGGCCACGAAGCGCTCGGAGGTCAGCGCGGGGCGGCCGACGTAGCCGCGGGCCAGGCCCTCGCCGGCGATGTACAGCTCCCCGGCCACGCCGGCCGGCACCGGCCGCAGCGCGGTGTCCAGCACGTACGGCCGGGTGTTGTTCAGCGGGCTGCCGATCGGCACCACGGCGGGGACAGGCTCGCCCGGGCGCATGGTGAAGACGGTCTTGATCGCGGTGGTCTCGGTGGGCGCGTACACCGCGAGCACGTCGGTGTCCGGGCAGGCCCGGTGGATCCGGCGGACGGACTCCGGCGGGACGACGTCGCCGCCGGTCCACACCTGGCGCACGTCGCGGAAGGCGGCCGGGTTCTCGTCGGCCATCAGCCGCAGCAGGCCGGACGGGGCCTGGACCAGGGTCACCCGGTGGGTGGTGACGGTCTCGGCGAGGCGGCGGATGTCCAGCTCGCCGGGCTCGGCGAGGACGATCGCCCCGCCGGTGACCAGCGGCGCCCAGATCTCGGTGGTGGAGGCGTCGAAGGCGGTGGGCGAGTGCAGCAGCACCCGCTCGTGGTGGCCGGCCCGGAAGTGCGGGTTGCCGAGCAGGTCGACCACGTTGCGGTGGGTGACGGCGACGCCCTTGGGCACCCCGGTCGAGCCGGAGGTGTACATCACGTAGACCAGCTGGCCGGGCAGCACCGGCACGGCCGGGTTGTCCGCCGCGGGGGCCTCGTCGAGCAGCGTCCCGGTGACCTCGACGGTGGCGAAGCCGCCGGTGGCGAGCACCGGGTGGTCCCGGTGGGCCGGGTCGACGAGCAGCAGGCCGGTGCGGGTGTCGGCGAGGATGTGCTGGAGCCGGTCCAGCGGGTAGCGGTCGTCCAGCGGGACGTAGGTGCCGCCCGCCTTGGCGATCGCGAGGACGGCGGTGAGCAGCCCGGAGGAGCGCTCCATCAGCACCGCGACCGGCTGTTCGGTGGTCAGCCCGCGCTCCAGCAGCAGGGCGGCGAGCCGGTTGGCGCGGTCGTTCAGCTCGGCGTAGTCGAGCCGCTCGGTGTCGGAGACGAGGGCGAGGGCCTCGGGGGTGGCGGCGGCCTGGGCCTCGAACAGCCGGGGCAGGCTCTGCTCGGCGACCGGCGCGGCCGGCCCGTTCCAGCCGGCGAGGAGCAGCTCGCGCTCGGCCGGGTCGAGGATCTCCACGGTGCCGATCGGGGCCTCGGGGGCGGCGACGGCGGCGCGCAGCACCCGCACCAGCCGCTCGGCGAGGGAGACGGCGGTGGCGTGGTCGAAGAGGTCGGCGGCGTAGTCGACGGCGGCGCGCACGCCCAGGCAGGTGCCGTCGGGCGCGAGCCGCTCGACGAAGTTGAAGTTGAGGTCGAACTGGGCCTGCGCCTCGCCGACCTCGACCGGGGTGCCCACCGCGGCGCCGAAGGCGAGGTCGCCGGCCCGCTCCGCGTTCAGTGTGACGACGGTCTGGAAGAGCGGGTGGCGGGCGGGGGTGCGGGTCGGGTTGAGGCGCTCGACCAGGCGCTCGAAGGGGATGTCCTGGTGGTCGTACGCGTCCAGGTCGGTGCGCCGGACCCGGTCCAGCAGCTCGAGGAAGCTGGGGTCGCCGCTGGTGTCGGTGCGCAGCAGCAGGGTGTTGACGAAGAAGCCGACCAGGTCGTCGAGGGCTTCGTCGGTGCGGCCGGCGACGGGGGTGCCGAGCGGCAGGTCGGTGCCGGCGCCGAGGCGGGTGTAGAGGGCGGCGACCGCGGCCTGCAGCGCCATGAACAGGCTGGCGTGCCGACCGGAGGCCAACTCGGTGAGGGCGGTGTGCAGTTCGGCGTCCAGCTCGAAGTCGGCGGCGCCGCCGCGGCGGCTCGGCAGGGCCGGGCGCGGCCGGTCGTAGGGGAGCGCCAGCTCCTCCGGCAGGCCGGACAACTCCTGCTGCCAGTGGGCGAGTTGCAGGGAGACGACGCTCTCCGGGTCGTCCTCCTCGCCGAGCAGTTCGCGCTGCCAGAGGGTGTAGTCGGCGTACTGCACCGGCAGCGGCTCCCACTGCGGCTCGGTGCCGGCGAGGCGGGCCCGGTAGGCCTCGGCGAGGTCGCGGAAGAGCGGGGCCACCGACCAGCCGTCGCTGGCGATGTGGTGGGTGAGCAGCAGCAGGACGTGCTCGTCCGGCGCGGGCAGGGCGTACAGCCAGGCCCGGACCGGGAGGTCCGCGGCGAGGTCGAAGACCTGCCCGGCGGCCTCGCGCATCAGCTCGTGCAGTTCGGCCTCGCCGGCCGCCGGCACCCGGTGCAGCGGCGGGCGCCCTTCGGCGAGGATGTGCTGGTGGGGCTGGCCGTCGGTGGTGGGGAAGACGGTGCGCAGCACCTCGTGCCGGTCCACCACGTCCCCGAGCGCGCCTTCGAGGGCGGCGGCGTCGAGCTCACCGGTCAGCCGGAGGGCGAACGGAGTGTTGTAGAGGGCGCTCGGGCCCTCGAACTGTTCGATGAACCAGAGCCGCTGCTGGGCGAACGACAACGGGATCAAGGTCTGCCTCCGACTGGCGACGTACGGCTGCTGTGGCTGGTGGGGACGCTCCGCCCGGTGGGGCGGGGCGGTCGAGGGGCGGGGCGGGCCGCCGCCGATGGGCGGCCCGCGTCCCGCCGCCGGTCAGGCCTGCGGGCGGCGCATCGGCCGCAGGGCCGGGCGGGCCTTCTTCGGTGCGGGCGCCTGCTCGCCGCCGGGCAGGACGGCGGCGAGGGCGGCGACCGTGGGCGCGTCGAACAGCGTGCGGATCGGCAGCTCCGCGCCGAGGGTGGCGCGGATGCGGCTGACCAGCCGGGTGGCGAGCAGGGAGTGGCCGCCGAGGTCGAAGAAGCGGTCGTCGATGCTGACCGTCGGCACGCCCAGCACCTCGGCGAACAGGGCGCAGAGCTCCCGCTCGCGCTCGGTGCGCGGGGCGCGGCCCTCGGCCGCCCCGGCGTACTCGGGCGCGGGCAGGGCCCGGCGGTCGACCTTGCCGTTGGCGGTGACCGGCAGGCTGTCCAGGACGACCACGGCGGCCGGGAGCATGTAGCCGGCGAGGCGGTCCGCGACGAAGGCGCGCAGCTCGCCGTCGGTGGCCTTGCCGGTGGCGTACACCACCAGGCGCTTGTCGCCCGGCTGGTCCTCGCGGACCACCGCGAGCGCCTGGCCGACGCTCTCGTGGGCGGTGAACGCGGCCTCGACCTCGCCGAGTTCGATCCGGAAGCCGCGGATCTTCACCTGGTCGTCGGCGCGGCCGAGGAACTCCAGGACGCCTCCCCCAGCGCCCCCAGCCTGGCGGCTGGGAGGTGCCCCCACCGGCCGGGGGGACCCCCATGCCGTCCAGCGGGCGAGGTCCCCGGTGCGGTACATCCGGCCGCCGGGCTCGCCGAACGGGCAGGCGACGAAGCGTTCGGCGCTGAGCGCCGGGCGGCCGACGTAGCCGCGGGCCAGGCCGGCCCCGGCGATGTACAGCTCGCCCGCCACCCCGGCCGGCACCGGGCGCAGCCCGGCGTCCAGCACGTACAGCCGGGTGTTGGCCAGCGGGCGCCCGATCGGCACCGTGCTCGGCACCGCCGTGGCGTCCGGCATCGGGTACTGGGTGGCGCACAGGGTGGTCTCGGTCGGCCCGTAGAGCGCCCGCACCGCGATGCCGGGGACGGCCTCCAGCACCCGGCGCACGGCCGGGGCGGAGACCACGTCGCCGCCGGTCAGCACCTCGCGCACACCGGCGAAGATGGCCGGGTCCTCCTCCGCGATGACCCGGAACAGGCCGGCGGTGACGTGCACGTGGGTGAGCGCGTGGACCCGGACCAGGTCGCGGATGGCGGCCGCGTCCAGGTCGCCCTGCGGCGCGACGACCACCCGGCCACCGGACAGCAGCGGCACCCAGATCTCGTAGGTCGAGGCGTCGAAGGCGTGCGGCGCGTGGAACAGCACCCGCAGGCCCTCGTCGTGCCGCCAGCACGGGTCGGTGGCGAGCTGCACCACGTCCCGGTGGGTGATCGCGATGCCCTTGGGCTCCCCGGTGGAGCCGGAGGTGAACATCACGTACGCGAGCTGCTCCGGGTGGGGCGCGGCCCGGTGGGCGAGCCGCTCGCGCGGACCCTCGAACCAGCCCTCGGTGAGCGGCAGGACGGGGCAGGGGGCGTCGGCGGCCAGTGGGTGGTCCCGGTGCGCCGGGTCGACCAGGACGAGCGCCGCGGCCGTCTCGGCGGTGACCCGCCGCAGCCGCTGGGCCGGGTGCCGGTCGTCCAGCGGGACGTACACGCCGCCCGCCTTGGCCACCGCGAGGATCGCCGTCAGCAGGTCGGCGGAGCGGTCCATCAGCAGGACCACCGGCGTCTCGGCGCCGACCCCGGCGGCGGCCAGGTGGGCCGCCAGGTGCTCGGCGCGGGAGTCCAGTTCGGCGTAGCTGAGGGTGGCGTCCGCGGTGACCACGGCCGGCGCGTCGGGGGTGGCGGCGGCCTGGGCCTCGAACAGCTCCGGCAGGGTCGCGTCCGGGACGGGCGCCGCGGTGTCGTTCCAGCCGGTGAGGAGCAGCTCGCGCTCGGCCGGGTCGAGGATCTCGATGCCGCCGATCGGCGCGTCCGGGGTGGCCACGGCGGCGCGCAGCACCCGCAGCAGCCGCTCGCCGAGGGCGGCCACGGTGGCGTGGTCGAAGAGGTCGACGGCGTACTCGACCGCCACCGTCAGGCCCGCCTGGGGGCCCTGCTCGGTGAAGCGGAAGGACAGGTCGAACTTGGCCACGTCCAGCTCGAAGGGGTGCTCCGCGCAGCCCAGGTCGTCGAAGGCGGCCGGCACCGTCACCCGGCTCTCCAGTGCCACCAGGGTCTGGAAGAGCGGGTGGCGGGCGGGGGTGCGGGTCGGGTTGAGGTGCTCGACCAGGCGCTCGAAGGGGATGTCCTGGTGGTCGTAGGCGTCCAGGTCGGTGCGCCGGACCCGGTCCAGCAGTTCCCGGAAGCTGGGGTCGCCGCTGGTGTCGGTGCGCAGCAGCAGGGTGTTGACGAAGAAGCCGACCAGGTCGTCGAGGGCTTCGTCGGTGCGGCCGGCGACGGGGGTGCCGAGCGGCAGGTCGGTGCCGGCGCCGAGGCGGGTGTAGAGGGTGGCGACCGCGGCCTGCAGCGCCATGAACAGGCTGGCGTTCTGCGCCGCCGCCAACTCGCCGAGCTTTCCGTGCAGTTCGGCGTCGACGGTGACCTCGACCAGGCCGCCCCGGTGCCCCGGCACGGCCGGGCGCGGCCGGTCGTAGGGGAGCGCCAGCTCCTCCGGCGCGTCGGCCAGGGCCTGCTGCCAGTAGGCGAGTTGGGCGTTCAGCAGGTCGCTGGGCCGCTCGTCGGTGCCGAGCAGTTCGCGCTGCCAGAGGGTGTAGTCGGCGTACTGCACGGGCAGCGGCCGCCACTGCGGCTCGGCGCCGGCGCAGCGGGCCCGGTAGGCCTCGGCGAGGTCGCGGAAGAGCGGCTCCACCGACCAGCCGTCGCTGGCGATGTGGTGCATCAGCACCAGCAGGACGTGCTCGTCGTGCGGCAGCGACAGCAGGGTGGCGCGCACCGGCAGGTCGCGGGCGAGGTCGAAGACCTCCTCGCCGGCGGTGACCAGTGCGGTCCGCAGCTCGGCCCCGTCGGCGACCGGCACCCGGTGCAGGGCCAACTCGTCGGCTGAGGTGACCAGTTGGTGCGGCTGTCCGTCGACGGTCGGGAAGACGGTGCGCATCACCTCGTGCCGCTCCGCCACGTCCCGGACGGCCCGCTCCAGGGCGGCGGCGTCGACGGCGCCGGTGAGCCGGACCGCGACGGGGGTGTTGTAGAGCGCGCTCTGGCCCTCGAACTGCTCGATGAACCACAGGCGTTGCTGTGCGGAGGAGAGCGGCACGCGCTCCGGCCGCTCGGCCGGCCGCAGGGCCGGGCGGGCCGCGGCGGAGTCGGGCAGCGCGGCGGCCAGCAGGGCCACCGTCGGGTTGTCGAAGAGCGCGCGGATCGGCAGCTCGGCGCCCAGCCCGGCGCGGACGCGGCTGACCAGCTTGGTGGCGAGCAGCGAGTGCCCGCCGCGCTCGAAGAAGTTGTCGTCGATGCTGATCCGGGCGAGCCCGAGGACCTCGGCGAACAGCTCGCACAGGGCCCGCTCGGTGGCGTTGCGCGGCTCGCGCCCGCCGTCGGCGCCGTTGTAGTCGGGCGCGGGCAGGGCCTTGCGGTCCACCTTGCCGTTGGGGTTCACCGGCAGCTCGTCGAGGACGACGATCGCGGCTGGCAGCATGTAGCCGGGCAGCCGGTCGGTGACGAAGTCGCGCAGCTCCTCGGCCCGCACCTCGCCGGTGACGTACGCGACCAGGCGCTTGTCGCCCGGCTGGTCCTGGCGGACCGCCACGCAGACCTGGCCGACCGCCGGGTGGGCGGTGAACGCCGCCTCGACCTCGCCGAGTTCGATCCGGAAGCCGCGCAGCTTGACCTGGTCGTCCGCTCGACCGACGAACTCCAGTTCACCCGAGGGGGTCCAGCGGACCACGTCGCCGGTGCGGTACATCCGGCCGCCGGGCTCGCCGAACGGGCAGGCCACGAAGCGCTCGGAGGTCAGGCCGGGTCGGCGGACGTAGCCGCGGGCCAGGCCGTTGCCGCCGATGTACAGCTCGCCGGCCACCCCGACCGGCACCGGGCGCAGCCCGGCGTCCAGCACGTACAGCCGGTTGTTGGGCAGCGGCCGGCCGATCGGCACGACGGCGGGCACCTCGGCGGCCGAGGTCATCGGGAAGTGCGTCGCGAAGGTGGTCGTCTCGGTGGGCCCGTAGACGTTGACCAGCCGCAGTCCGGGGCAGCTGTCCAGCACCCGCCGCATGGCGACCGGCGAGGCGATGTCCCCGCCCGTCCACACCTCGTGCAGCCCGGCGAAGGTCTCCGGGGCCTCGGCGGCCAGCACGTTGAACAGGCCGACGCTGATCCAGGCGGAGGTGGTCCGCTCGTGGCCGATCACCGCCGCCAGCTCGGCGATGCCGAGCCGGCCGGCCGGGGCGATCACCAGCTGGCCGCCGGAGAGCAGCGGGGTCCAGATCTCGTAGGTGGAGGCGTCGAAGGCGGAGGGCGCGTGCACCGGCAGCCGCTCGTGGCCTCCGCCGGTGAACTGCCCGCCGAGGGCGAGGTCCACCACGCCGCGGTGGGTGACGGCGATGCCCTTGGGCACGCCGGTCGAGCCCGAGGTGTGCATCACGTACACCAACTGGTCGGCGCGCTGCGGCAGTCCGAGGTTCTCCGGGTGCTCCTCTGCGTGCGGGTCGAGCACGGTCAGGCCGGCCAGCGCGGGGTGCCCGCGGTGCGCGTCGTCGGCCAGCACCAGCTCGGCCCCGGCGTCCGCGAGGACGGTCCGCAGCCGGTCCGCCGGCTGGGCGTCGTCCAGCGGCACGTACAGGCCGCCGGCCTTGAGCACCGCCAGGATCGCCACCACCTGGGCGGCCGAGCGGTCGATCATCAGCGCGACCGGCGTCTCCCGGACGACCCCGGCCTCGACCAGCCGCAGCGCCAGGCCGTTGGCCCGGGCGTTGAGCTGGGCGTAGGTCAGCTCGGCGTCGTCGGCGGTGAGCGCGATCGCGTCCGGGGTCGCGGCGGCCCGTGCCTCGAACAGTTCGGGCAGCGAGCCCTCCGGCAGCGGGGTGCCGGTGCCGCTCCACTCGGTGACCAGCTCGGCGCGCTCGGCCGCGGTCAACACCTCGACGGTGCCGACGAGTTCGGCCGGGTCGGCGACGATCCGGTCGAGCAGGGCGAGGAAGCGGTCCAGCAGGGCGCGGGCCTCGTCGGCGGTGAAGGCGTCCGGCTGGTGGTCCAGGCGCAGCTGGAGGCCGTCGCCGGGGGTGAGGGCCAGCACCAGCGGGTAGTGGGCGCTGTCGACGTCCTCGACCAGGGTGACGCCGGTCGCGCCGCTCGGGTCGGCGTCGTCCAGGGCGGACGGGTCCGGGTAGTTGCCGTACACCGTGACAGTGTCGAACAGGCTTCCCATCCCGGCGAGTTGCTGGATCTCGGTGAGGCTGAGGTGCTGGTGGTCCAGCAGCGCGGACTGCTCGTGCTGCAGGCGCAGCAGCAGCTGGCCCCAGCTCTCCGCCTGGTCCAGGCGCACCCGCACCGGCACGGTGTTGATGAGCAGGCCCATCATCCGCTCCACGCCCGGCAGGTCGTGCGGGCGGCCGGAGACGGTGGTGCCGAACAGCACGTCCTCGCGGCCGGTGAGCCGCGCCAGCAGCACGCCCCAGGCCGCCTGGACCAGGGTGTTGAGGGTGACGCCGTAGCGGCGGGCGGTACGGGCGAGGGCCTCGGTGCGCTCCGGGGTGAGCCCGGTGTGCAGGCGCAGCGGCAGCTGCGGGGTGGCGGCGGAGCGGCCGGGCGCGAGCAGGGTGGGCTCGTCGGCGCCGGCCAGCGCCTGGGCCCAGGCGGCGCGGGCGGCCACGCCGTCGCGCCGGGTGATCCAGCGCAGGTACTCGCGGTACGGGGCGGCCGGGGCCATCGGCTGCTCGAAGTACAGGCCCCACAGCTCCTCGGCGAACAGCGGGGTGGACCAGCCGTCCAGCAGGATGTGGTGCGCGGAGGCGATCAGCTGGTGCTGCCCTGGGGCGAGTCTGAGCAGGGTGTAGCGCAGCAGCGGCGGGCGGTCGAGGTCGAAGCGGCGGCCGTACTCGGCGGCGGCGATCCTGGCGGCCTCCGCCCGCGGGTCGGCGTGCTCGCTCAGGTCGAGGACGGTGAAGGGCAGTTCGACGCCGTCCGGGACGACCTGCACCGGCGGGCCGTCGTGCCGCTGGTGGAACGCGGCCCTGAGGTTCGGCTGGCGGACCAGCAGCGCCTCGGCGGCGGCGCGCAGCCGGTCGGCGTCCACCGGGCCGGTCAGGTCGAAGGTCACCACCGAGGTGTAGACGTCCGCGCCCTCGGCGTCGTACGCCGAGTGGAAGGCCATGCCTTGCTGGAGCGGCGAGGTGGGCCAGACGTCCACCAGGCGGGCCGGGGCGTGGTGGGCGGCGAGCGCGTCCACCTCGTCCTGGGTCAGCTCGACCAGCGGGAAGTCGGAGGGGGTGTGCCCGCCCGCGTCCGGCCGCTCGGCGTGCTCGGCGAGCGCGCCCAGCGCGGCGAACCAGGCCTCGGCGAAGGCGCGCACCCGCTCCTCGGAGAGCAGCCCGGAGGCGTACGACCACTGGGCGACCAGCAGCGGGCCCTGCGGGGTGTCCACGGTGGTGGCGTCCAGGCCGAGCACCCGGCCGAGCGCGAGGCCCGTCGCGGCGCCCTCGGACATCGCCTCGGTGCCGGCCAGCACGTCCTCGGCGGTGACGCCCTCGGGCGCGAAGCGGCCCAGGTAGTTGAACTCGATCTGCGGGTCGGCGCAGTCGGCGAGGACGGCGGCGGTCTCCGGGTTGAGGTGGCGCAGCAGGCCGAAGCCGATGCCGTTGTCCGGGACGGCCCGCAGCTGCTCCTTCACCCGGCCGAGGGCCCGGCCGAGCTCGGGGCCGGCCGCGGTGACCTCGGACCAGTCCGGAGCCCCGGGGGCGAGCCGGACGGGGTAGACGGAGGTGAACCAGCCGGCGGTGCGGTGGAGGTCGACGCCCTCCACGATCTCCTCGCGGCCGTGGCCCTCCACGGTGACCAGCACCGCGCCGTCGGGCCCGGTGGTCTCCAGGCCGCGCCAGTGGCCGAGGGCCAGCGCCAGCGCCGTCAGCAGCACGTCGTTGACCTGGGCGTGGTAGGCGGCGGTGACCTTGGTGAGCAGTGCCTGGGTGGTCTCGGCGGGCAGCACCAGCCGCAGCAGGCCCTCGGTGGCGTAGGTGTCCTGCGAAGGGTCCAGCGGGCGGTCGCCGAGCAGCGGGTCCGGGGTTGCCAACGCGGCCTGCCAGAGCGGGAGTTCGGCGGCGCGACGGTCGGTGTTGGCCTCGGCGGTGAGCCGCTGGGCCCAGCGGCGGAAGGAGGTGGGCACCGGCGCGAGTTCGACGGCCCGGCCCTCGCGGAGCGCGTCGAGCGCGCCCAGCAGGTCCTCCTCGACGATGCGCCAGGTGACGCCGTCCACCACCAGGTGGTGGATCACCAGCAGCAGCTGCGAGGGCAGCTCCGGGCCGGCGTCGAAGCGCACGGCCCGCACCATCCGGCCGTCCTCGGGCGACAGCCGCTCGCGGGCGGCCTCGGTCGCGGCGCGCAGCGCCCCGGCGGTGGCCGGGCCCTCGACCAGGCTCAGCACGTCGGCCGCGGCGACGGCGCCGGGCTCCGGCACGTGCAGCGTCCAGGGGCGCTCGGCGAGCGGGGAGGTGCGGGCGCGGAACAGGTCGTGGTGGTCGAGCAGGGCCTGGACGGCGGCGGTCAGGTGCTCCCGGGTGGTGCCGGCGGGCAGGGTGAGCAGGGTCGACTGGTAGAAGCTCTCGACCGCGCCGTGCTGCGCGGCCAGCCAGTGCACGATGGGCGTCGGCGGCACCTCGCCGAGGCCGGCCCCGGCGGGCTCGACGACGACCGGGCCCTCCAGCGGACGGGCGATCAGCGCCAGCGCCTCGACGGTCGGGGCGAGGAACACCTCGCGCGGGGTGAGCTGGAGGCCCGCGTGCCGGGCTCTGGAGACCAGCTGGATGGCGACGATGGAGTCCCCGCCGAGCTCGAAGAAGGACTCCGTGACGCCCACCCGGGGCAGGCCCAGCACCTCGCCGAACAGCCGGACCAGGGTGTGCTCCAGCTCCCCGACGGGGGCGCGGCCGTCCTCCTCGCCGGCGCCGAACACCGGCGCGGGCAGGGCGCGCTTGTCCACCTTGCCGTTGGGCGTCAGCGGCAGCCGGTCGAGCACCACGACGGTGGGCACCATGTGGTCGGGCAGCCGCTCGGCGCAGTACGCCCGCAGCTCGGCCGGGTCGGCGGCGCCGACGGTGTAGCCGACCAGCCGGCGCTCGCCCGGGCGGTCCTCGCGGACCAGCACCACGGCCTGGCGCACCTCGGGGTGGGCGGAGAGGGTCTGCTCGATCTCGCCGAGCTCCACCCGGAAGCCGCGGATCTTCACCTGGTCGTCGGCCCGGCCGAGGAAGTCCAGCTGGCCGTCCGGGCGGTAGCTGCCGAGGTCGCCGGTGCGGTACATCCGGCTCCCGGGCTCGCCGTACGGGTCGGCCACGAAGCGTTCGGCGGTCAGGCCGGGACGGTTGAGGTAGCCGCGGGCCAGGTGCGGGCCGGCCAGGTACAGCTCGCCCACGGTGCCCGGCTCGACCGGGCGCAGCCGCTCGTCCAGCACGTGGATGCGCACGTCCTGGCAGGGCCGGCCGATCGGCGGCTGCTCCTCGCCGGTGAGCGGCTCGCTCATGGAGACGATGACGGTGGCCTCGGTCGGCCCGTAGCTGTTGAGCATCAGCCGGCCGCGGCCGCAGCGGGCGGCCAGCTCGCGGGACACGGCCTCGCCGCCGCCGATCAGGGTGCGCAGCGAGGGCATCGGCAGGTCGGGCAGGGTGGAGATCATCGCGGTGGCGATGTCGGCGTGGGTGACGCCGAACCGGTCGATCAGGGCGGCCAGCGGCTCGCCGACCAACTGGCTCTGCTCGCGCGGCAGGACGAGCGCGGCGCCGGTGGTGAGGGCGACGCACAGGTCGGAGACGGAGACGTCGAAGCTGAGCGAGGAGGCCTGGAGCACCCGGCTGCCGGGGCCGACCCCGGTGGCGGCGACCTGGGTGCCGATCATGCTGGGCAGCCCGGTGTGGGTGACGGCCACGCCCTTGGGCACGCCGGTGGAGCCGGAGGTGTAGATGACGTACGCGGTGTTCGGCGCGCTCAGCGGCCGCACCCGCTCGGCGGCGGTGAACGGGGCGTCGCTGCGGGCGTCGAGTTCGGCCCGGTGCTCGGGGGAGTCGAGCAGCAGGAGCGGGGCGCCGGTCTCGGGCAGTTGCCCGGCGGCCTCGGCGGTGGTGAGCACCAGGGCGGCGCGGGAGTCGGTCAGCATGTGGCGCAGCCGCTCGGCCGGGTAGGCCGGGTCGGCGGGCAGCCAGGCGGCGCCGGTCTTGGCGACGGCGAGGATCGCGGCGATCGCCTCGGGGGACTTCGGCAGGGCCAGCGCGACGACGTCCTCGGTGCCCAGGCCGCGGGCGGCCAGCACCCGGGCCAGCCGGTTGGCGCGGGCGTCCAGTTCGGCGTACGTGAGGGTGGTGCCCTCGGCGTACAGCGCGGGGGCGTCGGGGGTGCGGGCGACCTGGGCGTCGACCAGCTCGGTGAGGGTCGGACGGGCGTCGGGACGGGCGCGGCACAGGACCTCGGCCGATTCCGGCCGCTGCTCGGATCTGTGCGTCTGCTGGACCCCGGACATGTGACTCTCTCCCTCGTGCGGCTGGCCCCCGCGGTGGCGGGAGCGGCGAGCTGGGTTGACCTCGGGGCGGTCAGCCCGGCGGTCGGCGGAGCGAAGTTGCGGTCGTCTTGCGGTGCTGGGGGTGTGCTTCGTGTGACGGGCGTGCGGCGCGGCGCGGCGGTGTGGCGGCGCCGGCGCGGTGCGGCGGGTGCCGGCGCGCCGGCGCTGTTCGATGCACGCGCGTAGACGTCGGACACGGGAGCGCGCCGACGGCGTGACGGGGCCGTACGGCGGTGGTGGGGTGCAGCGGTGGCTCGCGAGGGTGAGACGGCTCGCGGTGGTGCGGAGGATCGCGGCGGTGCGGTGTGGTGCGGAGGATCGCGACGGTGCGGTGTGGTGCGATCCGGTGCCGCGATGGTGTGGTGCGATCCGTGCCGCGGGTGGTGCCGACGACCGGGGGAAGGGCCGGGGAGCGGCCGGGTGAGCGGCGGCTCGGGCGCGGTGCCACGCCGGGTGAGCGGCGGTCTGCTCCGCGGTCGGCGCCGAGGCGGTGTGGCCGGGTGAGCGGCCGCTCGGCGGGGATCCCCGTACGGAAGCCGGGTGTTCAGCCCGCCGACGGTCGGTGGGCGGTGGCCGAGGTCAGTGCTCGGACAGCTGCGCGATCAGGCTCTTCGGCCGCAGGTCCTGCCAGTTCTGCTCGACGTAGTCGAGGCAGTCCTGACGTCCGGCGGCGCCGAACACCTGCTGCCAGCCGGCGGGCACCGGGCTGAAGGCCGGCCAGAGCGAGTGCTGGCCCTCGTCGTTGACCAGGACGAGGTAGCTGGCCTCGGGGTCCTCGAACGGGTTCGCCATCGTCGGTTCCTCTCTGATCAGGTCTGTTCGGGGCAGTGCGAGAAGGCGAGGATCGGGTGGTCGACGGAGCCGAGGCTCACGGACCCCAGCCGGAGTCCCCGCAGAGGGAGTCGTGGGCGCCGAGGGAATCCGTGGACGGGTGCGGCCGGTCGTGGAGTCGCAGGCCCACCACGGCGGCCGGTCGAACGGTGCGCATCCCGGGCATCTTGTGGACGCGGACGGCAAGGCTTGGCATCGCGAATTCCTCTTCCTGAGGAGGGCGGTCTGCCCTCTTCGCTCTGAAACGCATCCTGCCGAAGGCCCAAACGTGCTTGGAAGCTCTCTTTGTGATCGTGAACACGCAATGCGGGAACCGGAAGCCTGGGCAGATCGTGTCAAAAACAGACAGACATGATCCAACCCCCGCCTGGCTCTGTCAGATCAGTGGTGGGAGCAGTGCGGAGACGCGCACCCCCGCGCGCCGCCGCGAGCCCCGGCGCAACTCCGCCCGGACGGCGGGCCAGTCCTCGACCCCCGGCCGCCCCGCCCCGGCCGGCGACTCCAGGGCGAGCGTCGCCAGATAGGCGCGCTTGAGCGCGGCCCGTTCGTCCTGCACCCGGCCCGCGGACTGCTCGATCCGGCGCAGCCGGGCGTGCAGCCGCTCCAGCGCGCCCCCGCCCGTCAGCAGCCGCCGCGCCTCGGGTCCGAAGCGGAAACCGGGCGCCAGCAGCGGCCAGCCCGAGCGCCACACCCGGAACACCTCGCGGTGGCTCGGCCCCCACTCCCGCTCGGCCTCGGTCAGCCGCTCCAGCGCGGCCGCCTCGGTCGCCGCCGTACAGGTCCCGCGCAGCGCCCGCGACAGCGCCGCCCAGTCCTCGCCGGGCGCGTGCCGCAGCGCCGCGTGCAGCAGGTGGGCCACCGAGCCGTGCACCACGGTGCTCGGCCACTGCTCGGCCGCCGCCTCGGCCAGCGCCGCGCCGGTGCCGCCGACCAGCACCCAGACCTCCCGCACCCCGCGCCCGGCGAGCCCGGCCAGCACCTGCGGCCACTGCTCCCCGTCCGCGGCCGGCCACAGGCCCAGCACCTCGCGCCGGCCCTCGACGGAGACCCCGAGCGCCAGGTGCACCAGCGGCCCGCCCGAGCGGCCGCTGCGCACCGAGTCGACGAAGACCACCGGGTAGACCGGGTCGAGCCGCCGCCCGCGCCGCTCGGCGAGCTCGTCGAGCACCTGGTCCGTGATGGCCGAGACGGTCTCCCTGCTCAGCTCCACCCCGTACACCTCGGCCAGGTGCGCCACCAGCTCGCCCGAACTGAGGCCGCGCGCGGTCAGCGAGATCACCAGCCGGTCGAGCCCGGGCAGCCGCCGGGCCCGGGGGAGGACGGCCTTGGGGGTGAAGCTGCCCTCGCGGTCCCGGGGCACCCGCACCTCGACCGGGCCGATCTCGGTGAGCAGCCGTCTGGCCCGGGCGCCGTTGCGGCCGTTGCCGCCGGTACCGGACCCGGAGCCGGAATCCGAGCCGGAGCCGCGCAGGTGCTCCTGGAGTTCGAGCTCCAGGGCGCCCTCGATCAGCTGCTTGGCGAAGGCCTGGAGGATCCCGCCGTCGCCCAGCAGCCGGACCGCACCGGAGCCGACCTGCGCGGCGGCGGCCTCCGCGAACTGTCGCACCAGGCGCTGGTCCACCAGGCCGGCGAGGGCGGCGGGCGGTGTCGCTGGGTCGGAATCAGCTCGCAACTGGGGGTGCCTTCCGTCTGTAGGCCGTTCCATGCGCCGACCGCCCGCTCCGGGCACCCCGCCGGGGCGCCAGGTGCGATGCGCCGGCAATCCCCCGGGTCACCGCTGCCGGGCGCGGCCGTGATCGTGACCGCCACCGTCGGCTCCCCCTCCTGCGTGCTCACCCGACTACTGTCAGCCGATGATTTCCGCGCCCATTGGGCGTACACTCACGGCTGTCGGAGCCCGGGGGGCGGCGTCCGAACGGCAGTCACCTCCATCTTGCCGGTTCTGATGCCTGGCGGTAGCCGGTACGGGCATTCGTGAAACCGCAATGCCGAAGCCGGAAGGATGCCCAGATGTGCCCAACTCAGGACAACTGCGCGGAAAGGGGAACCCCCCAGCTCTGCGACCGGGGCATCGAGTTCTACCGCACGGCGCTGGCCGAGGGGGAGGCGACCGGCGAAGCCCCCGAATGCCTGCTCGCCATGGGGCTGCTGCGCCCGCTGCCCGGCCCCGGCGACCGGCTGGCCCCCGTCCCGCCCGACATCGCCGTCACCGGGTTAGCGCGTCCGCTCGAACTCGCCGTACTGGCGCACCAGGAACGGCTCGCCGCGCTGCACACCTCCTTCCACAGTGCCGAGCACGCCTACCGCGACGTCATGCGGCAGGCCAAGCTGCCGATCCGGCTACTGGCGGGCGAGGAGATCAACCTCGCGCTGGAGAAGGCCGTCGCCGCCTGCTCCGAGGAACTGCTCACCGCCCAGCCGGGCGGCGGCCGCGGGCCCGAGCAACTCGCCGACGCGCTCCCGCGCGACCTCGCCCTGGCCGGCCGCGGCGTGCGCCAGCGCACCCTCTACCAGCACACCGTGCGCTCGCACGGCCCGACGCTGGCCTACATCGAGCAGGTCACCGCCCAGGGCGCCCAGGTGCGGACCCTGAACGAGGTCTTCGACCGGGTGATCATCTGCGACCGCACCACCGCCTTCATCCCGGCCGGCGCCGACCGCGAGGCCGCGGCCATGCTCATCGAACTCCCGCCGCTGGTCGAGTACCTGCTCAAGATCTTCGAGCTGATGTGGGAGCGTGCCGAGCCCGTCACCTACCAGCACGGCCACCACCGCCCCCGGCTGCTGACCGCCCGCACCCGCCAGAACGTCCTGCGCCTGATGGTCAACGGCTACACCGACGAGGCCATCGCCTCCCGCCTCGGCATGAGCACCCGCACCGTCTCCAGCCACATCCAGAAGGCCAGCGAACTCCTCGGCAGCCGCAGCCGCGGCCACCTCGGCTACATCATCGCCCGCCAGGGCGTCCTCGACGAGCCCCTCGACGAACTCTGACGAGGGGGCAGCCGGCCGGGTCCTGGAAGACACCGCCGCCGGGCCCCGGTGGGGCCGGCGGCGGCGCGGGTGCGGGGCGGGTCAGGCGAGGGTGGCGACGGCGGCCTTGACCTTGTCGGCGATCGCGGCCGGGAGGGGGACGTAGCCCTTCTCGCCGATGGCCTTCTGGGCGCCGTCGCCGACGGTGTAGGTGAGGAAGGACTTGAGGGCGGCGAGGGTGTCGGCCTTGTTGCCCTTGTCGCAGGCGATCTCGTAGGTGACGAGGACGATCGGGTAGGCGTTGTCGGCCTTGGTGCCGTAGTCGAGGGAGAGCGCGAGGTCGCCGTCGGTGCCGGCCACGGTGGAGGAGGCGATGGTGGCGGCCGCGTTGGCGCCGGTGGCCTCGACGGGCTTGGCGGCGCCGGTGGCGATCCTGGCGCTCTTCAGGTTGTTGACCTGGGCGTAGGAGAGCTCCGCGTAGCCGATGGAGTTCTTGACCTGCTTGATCTGGGCGGAGACGCCGGCGCTGCCGTTGGCGGACTGGCCCTCCTTGCCCTTCCAGGCCTTGTCCGGCGCCGCGCTCCAGGCCCCGCCGGAGGTCTTGGCGAAGTAGGAGGTCAGGTTGTAGGTGGTGCCGGAGTCGTCCGAGCGGTGGAAGGACTGGATCTCCGCGTCCGGCAGCTTGGCGCCCGGGTTGAGGGCGGCGATCGCCTGGTCGTTCCACCTGGTGATCTGCGAGTCGAAGATCTTCGCGGCGGTCGGGCCGTCCAGCACCAGGTTGTCGACGCCGTCCAGGTTGTAGACCAGCGAGACGAGGCCGCCGACCATCGGCAGGTCGATCGCCCGGCCGCCGGTGCAGACCGACTTGGAGGCGTCGACGTCGGCGGGCTTGAGCACGTAGTCGGTGCCCGCGAAGGCGACCTTGCCCTGGTTGAACTGCTGGACGCCCGCGCCGGATCCGCCACCGCTGTAGTTGACGGTGGTGCCGGAACAGGCGGCGTTGTAGGCGGTCTTCCAGACGTCCATCGCGTTGCCCTGCGCGGTGGAGCCGGCGCCGAGGAGGTTCCCGCCCTTCCCTCCGCAGGCGATCGAGGCGGCGCTCGCATCGGTGGGCCCGGGCTTCTCGTCCCCGCAGGCGGTGAGCGTCAGTGCGCCGGCCAGCGCCACCGCGCTCAGGGCGAGGGTGGTGGACCGGCGGTTGCGCTGGAGCATCAGTGGTTCCCTCTCGTCGGAACGGTTCTGGTTCACGGTGCTCGTGCAGGGTTCCGGCAGGCGGCGGTGCGGTCAGGCGGTGCGGCCACACGGCCGGGGCCGGGGGGACGAACGACGCTAGGCGGCCGAGGTGAACGTGATTTCCGGCGGCCGGTGAATCCGGGGTTAACCGAGGGCGGTCGGCGGGGAACCCGACGGCCGGCGCCCGGGCGCGGCGCTCTTATGACAACGGCATTGACGTGTGCGGGCGGCGCCGGTTTCATGGCTCGCACTTCCCGTCCGCGTCACCCCCTCCGACCGGTGCGGGAGCTCCCCCACACGCGCACCCCACGACCAAGGCGGTGATCCGTTGGCATCGACGGTGAAGGACACGGGCGGCAGCCCGAGAGCGGACGCGCGAGCCTCCCACGTCGCGATGCGACAGTCGCTCGGCCTGCTGGACGGGGCGGCGATCGCCGCCTCCAGCACGGCCGCCACCAGCAGTATCGGGATCGGCCTGGGCCTGATGGCCGGGGTGGTCGGCCTGCACCTGCCGGCGATCATGCTGCTGGCCTTCCTGCCGGTGCTCGCCATCGCGGGCGGCTACGGGCGGCTGAACGCCGTCGACCCGGACGCGGGCAGCAGCTACCGCTGGGTCGGCCGCACCCTCAGCCCCTGGCTGGGCTTCCTGACCGGGTGGGTGAACACCGTGGGGACCGTGGTCTTCATGGCGTACACCACGACCGTCACCGGCTCCTCGGTCATCCAACTGCTCGACCTGGCCCACCTGCGCAGCGTCGCGGGCCTGCGGCTGGACGCGGACTCGACGGTGCAGTGCACGCTCATCGGTCTGGTCGTGCTGGTCGGCGCCGCGCTGGTCGCGGTGCGCGGGCTGGACCTGGCCGCGAGGCTGCAGAAGGCGCTGCTGGTCTTCGAGTACGTCGTGCTGCTGGGCTTCTGCGGCTACGGGCTGTTCGCCGGGGACCAGCCGTTCTCGCTCCAGTGGTACAACCCCTTCGACATCCCCTCCTTCGGCGCGGTCGCGCAGGGCATGGTGCTCGCGGTCTTCTGCTACTGGGGCTTCGAGTCGGTGTTCAGTGTCGGCGAGGAGGTGCGCGACCCGCGGGACGCCTCCCGGGGCGGCATGATCGCCCTGGTGGTGATGCTGCTGCTGTTCCTGCTCGCCGGCACCGCGTTCCAACGGGTGCTGCCCTTGGACGAGTTGGCCGACAACGGCGCCCACGGGCTGACCTACTTCGGTACGAAACTGGCCGAACAGCCGCTGGCCGCACTGCCGTTGATCGCACTGATGTTCTCCGCGGTGGCCTCGCTGCAGTCCTCGGTGATCCCGACCGCCCGCGGGATGTACGCGATGGGACGCGACCGGGTGCTCGGCCCGGTCTGGACCCGACTGCACCCCCGCCACGCCACCCCCGCCGCCGGCACCCTGCTGGTCACCGGCTTCGCCGTCGCCCTGGCCCTGTGCGCGATCGCCATCCCGACCGTCAACGACCTGATCTCGGCCGCGGTCAACGCCATCGGCATCGTCGTCGCGCTCTACTACGCGCTCACCGCCATCGCCGCCGCCGTCCGCTTCCGCGGCCTGCTGCGCACCGCCCCACTGGAGGGCCTGCGCGCGGTGGTCGGACCGATCCTGGGCGCGGCGGCGCTGCTCGCCGTCGGCGGCTACCTCGCCTGGACCTTCTACGACTCCGCCGACCACTTCGAACTCGCCGCCGACAACGGCTGGTTCGAGCTGTCCGTGGTGATCCTGATGATCGTCAGCGGGTTGCCGGCGGCGGCCTGGGCCCGCTGGCGGCGGCGCTCGCCGTACTTCCTGGGGGAGACCGCCGGGTAGGACCCGTACGGCGCATGATGCGTGAAGCACGAAGCACGACCAAGCACGACCAAGCACGACCAAGCACGACCAAGCGAGAACGGAGCACCACCCATGACCGAGGCCGATCTGGTCTTCACCCATGGCCCCGTCCACACCGGCGACGCGGCCCGCACCCGGGCGAGCGGCCTGGCGGTCGTCGGCGAACGGATCGTCGCCGTCGGGCACGACGAGGTCCGGGAGCTGATCGGGCCGAGGACGGAGGTCGTCGACCTCACCGGCAAGCTGCTGCTGCCCGGCTTCCAGGACGCCCACATCCACGCGGTGGGCGGCGGCGCGGAGCTGGCGTCCTGCGACCTCACCGGCACCGTCGGCGTCGCCGACTACCTGGCGCGCATCCGGGCGTACGCCGAGGCGAACCCGGAGCAGGAGTGGATCACCGGCAGCGGCTGGTCGATGGAGAGCTTCGAGGGCGGCCTGCCCACTCGGCAGCTGCTCGACTCCGTCGTCCCCGACCGCCCGGTCTACCTCACCAACCGCGACCACCACGGCGCCTGGGCCAACACCCGGGCGCTGGAACTCGCCGGCCTCACCGCCGACACCCCCGACCCGGCCGACGGCCGGATCGAGCGCGAGGCCGACGGCACCCCCGGCGGCACCCTCCAGGAGGGCGCCACCGCCCTGGTCGCCCGACTGATCCCGCCCTCGACCGCCGCCGACCGGCTCGACGGACTGCTGCGCGCCCAGCGCCTGCTGCACTCGCTCGGCATCACCGGCTGGCAGGACGCCCTGCTCGGCGAGTTCAACGGCATGCCCGACCCCTCCGACGCCTACCTGGCCGCCGCCCGCTCCGGCGCGCTGACCGCCCGGGTGACCGGCGCGCTCTGGTGGGAGCGGGACCGGGGCGCCGAGCAGATCCCCGAACTCGTCCGGCGGCGCCGCGAGTTGAGCCACGGCCGGTTCCGGGCCGGCTCGGTGAAGATCATGCAGGACGGCATCGCGGAGAACTTCACCGCCGCGATGACCAGCCCGTACCTGGACGGCTGCGGCTGCGCCACCGCCAACACCGGCCTCAGCTTCGTCGATCCGGCGGCGCTGCGCGGGTACGTCACCGAACTGGACGCGCTCGACTTCCAGGTGCACTTCCACGCGCTCGGCGACCGGGCCGTGCGCGAGGCGCTGGACGCCGTCGAGGCCGCCCGCACCGCCAACGGCCGGCGCGGCACCCGCCACCACCTCGCCCACCTCCAGGTGGTCCACCCCGACGACCTGCCGCGCTTCGCCCGGCTCGGCGCCGTCGCCAACATCCAGCCGCTCTGGGCGGCCCACGAGCCGCAGATGGACGAGCTCACCATCCCCTTCCTCGGGCCGGAGCGGGCCGCCTGGCAGTACCCGTTCGGCGCGCTCCAGCGGGCCGGCGCCACCCTGGCGGCGGGCAGCGACTGGCCGGTGAGCAGCCCGGACCCGCTGGCGGGGCTGCACGTGGCGGTCAACCGGATGGAGCCGGAGGCCACCGACGGGAAGGTCTTCCTGCCCGAGCAGCGGCTCGACCTGTCCGCCGCGATCGCCGCCTACACGGCCGGCAGCGCCCACCTGAACGGGCACGACGACGCCGGGGTGCTCGCGGCCGGGAACCTGGCCGACCTCGTCGTGCTCGACCGCGACATCCTCACCGGGCCGCCGGAGGAGATCGCCCACGCCCGGGTGCTGCGGACGTACGTCGGAGGGGAGCTGGTGCACGCGGCGCAGTGAGCCGGCCCGGGGCCGGACCGGCCGTCGGTGGTGAGCCCGGGGGCCCACCACCGACGGCCGGCCGCGTTCCCGCGCGCAGCGGCGCGCGCCCTCCTCCTCAGCCGCCAGCCGCCCGCAGCCGGGCCTCGGCGGCCTCCAGCAGCAGGTCCAGGGCGTACGGGTACCCGCTG
Organism: Kitasatospora sp. NPDC096204; assembly: GCF_044763205.1. Taxonomy (NCBI): domain Bacteria; kingdom Bacillati; phylum Actinomycetota; class Actinomycetes; order Kitasatosporales; family Streptomycetaceae; genus Kitasatospora; species Kitasatospora sp. NPDC096204. Next base: position 346,886 of record NZ_JBIWFT010000002.1, on the reverse strand, counting down.
CGGTGCATGTCGGTGGTGAGCAGGTGGGCGGTGGCCGCGATGTGCGGGTGGTCGACGGCGTCGAGCCGGGCGTAGGAGCCCTGCCAGACGTCGAGGTCGGCGTTCTGGGCGGCGGCCGGGAGAGCGAGCATGGCGGCGTCCAGGGCGGCGAAGCCGAGGCTCTGGTCGACGAAGGCGTGGTAGATCCGGACGGCCTCGGGGTCGGGGAAACCCGCCGTGCGCAGGACGCCGAGGATCGCCTCGACGGCGGCGATCTCGTGGGTGCGGCCGGTGGTGCGGTGGGCGGCGAGGATGGCGGCCTGCGGGTGGGCCTGGTAGCTGGCGTGGATCCGCAGGCCGATGGCGCGCAGGTCGGCGCGCCAGTCGCCGGTGGGCCGCCAGCCACGCTGGGCACGGCCGATCAGTTCGTCGGCGATGGCGAGCAGCAGGTCGTCGGTGCTGTGGAAGTAGCGGTAGACCGCGCTTGGGTCGGCGCCGAGGGCCGAGCCGAGCCGCCGCACCGTGAGCGCCTCGGCGCCGTGCCCGCCGATCAGCCGGATCGCCGTGTCGACGATCAGCTCGGCGGAGAGCACCACGCCCTGCTTGGTGGGACGGCGTCGGCGTCGCTGCGGTTCGGGCACTACGCGGTCGGTCATCCGCCGAGGTTATGCCGACACCGTTGACACAATCCAGAGGGCGGGCACGTTCCGCCCCCGGCCGACGGTCGGGCTCAGCCCTCGTCGTGGTCCGGGGCCCAGGCGGTGCCGTTGTAGAAGTAGTTCGGCGCGCCGTGCCTGCCCACGGTCCGGAACTGCTGCTGGTCGCCGAGGCCCACCCGCGTGGTGCCGCTGCGGCCGTCCTTGCCGGTCCACACCAGTTCGAGGAACCAGCTGACGTCCTGGGACCGGGTGGAGGCGTCCACGTCGATCACCTGCGGGTCGTTGGCCGAGATCCGGTACGGGAAGTCCGTCGTGGCGGTCTTCCGTTCGCCCTCGTTGCCCGGGACGGGGACGGCGCGCGGCGTGGCCGCGTCGAGGTCCACCGCGAAGGCCGCCGGTTCGAGCCCGCCGCCGCAGCCGGACCCGGGCGTGTAGGCGTTCCACTTGGGTGCGGGCCGGGTGCTGACCACCTGCACGTACATGGCGTTCAGCACGACGGTGTCCGAGTCGGCGCCCAGGGCGGTCAGCTCGATGCGCAGGTGCCCGGCGGGGACCATGCGCTGGGAGGCCGCCCAGCTGTCGATCCGGCCGGAGGACGACGGGGGCGGAGCCACCTGGGCGGGGGAGCGGGCGGAGAGGAACCACTGGTTGCAGAGGCTGCCCCAGTTGTTGTTGAGGACGCTGACGTGGAACGGCGGGGGGAGCTCCTCGGGGATCGCCGAGGCGGTCGCGGACGGGGTGTCCGTGGCGGCGGGGTCCGAGGGGGCGGGCGGAGCCGGGGCGTCGGTGGGCGCGGTGCCGGCCACCGCACCGGCGGAGACGGACGGTGCGGCAGCCGAGGAGACGGCCGAGGAGACGGCCGAGGGGGCGGAGGTGCGCGGGGTGTCTCCGGCCTCGCGCAGCACGAGGCCGGAGACCACGGCGGCCAGCACGGCCACGGCGGTCGCGCTCAACAGCACTCGGGCGCGGACGCGGCGGCGCGGCCCGGCGGGCGGGGCCGAGGGGGTCGCGTTCGTCACCTCCTCTTCCTCCTCCGGTAGGGCGGCTGACGGCCGGTCGGGCCCGGCGCCCGGCCGGTGCTCCGGCTCCAGACCGGGCTCCTGACCGGGCTCCTGGCCGGGCTCCTGGCCGGGCTTCGCATCGGGCTCCCGGCCAGGCGCCGGATCGGTCTCGGGCTCCGGCCGGGCCTCCGGCCGCGGTGCGGGTGCCGGTCCGGTGCCGGCCGGGGCGCCCGCGGCGGAGGACTCCCGGCGGCGGGCCGCGTCGGCCAGGATCCAGCGGCGGTGCAACTCGACCAGTTCCTCGGTGCCGGCCCCGCAGACCCGGGCCAGCCGTTCCACCGGCGCGTACTCGGTCGGTACGGCGGCGCCGTTGCAGTAGCGGTGCAGGGTGGAGGTGCTGACGTGCAGCCGAGTGGCCAGGGCCCCGTAGCTGCGGCCCGAACGCTCCTTGAGTTCGCGCAGCATCGCCGCGAACTCCTCGGTCTCCACACTCATCTGCTGCCCTTCCCCCACCCCGGGCCGGCCCGGGATGTCACCGATCCGCGGATCACCGTACCGGGAGCGGGGGGAGCGCGACGCAGCAGGTCAGCTCCGGCCGGCCGTCTCGGTGGAGGAGGCCGCGTCGGCGACGTTGTCCCGGTACAGGCCGACCTTGGGCTGCTTGCCGACCTTCGCGCCGGCGCCGAGCTGGAAGGTCCGGGTGTCGGAGTTGGGCATCTGGTCGTCGGCCAGGACGTTCAGCTGGTCCACGTCGGCCACGCTGCCGCTGCCGGGGTTGAGGTCCACCACCGCGTAGGTGCTCTTGCCGGGGGCCAGCGCGTGGGCCGGCGGGCCGCCCAGCCCGCCCGGAACCAGCGGGGTGAGGTCGTTGCCGTGGTCGGGGGCCTTCGAGCTCCCGAGGTTGACGAGCGGGTAGTAGCTCAGACCGCAGTAGGTGCTGCCCTGGTTGTGCACCTCGATCACCCGCTGGTCGGGCGACCCGGCCCTGGTGGTCACCTTGACCGTCAGCTTGTCGGCCTTGCAGGAGTGGGTGTAGGCGTACGCCTCATCGGTTCCGGCCGCGCCCCCGCCGGCCGTGGCGGGGGCCACGGGGGTCTTGGGGCGGGCGGAGGAGGGAGCTCCGGCGGCCGGGGCGGGAGCTCCGGCGGTCGGCTGGGCGGCGTCTCCGGCGGGCGCGGCGGGCGCGGCGGCCGAGGCGGACCGGGCGGGCTTCGCGGGCTGCGCCGCGTCGCCGCCGTCGGGCCCACAGGCCGTCAGGGTGAGGGAGGCGCCCAGGGCGAGGGCGGCCGGGACGAACAGGGCACGGCGAGCGGACACGGCGCGGCGAACGGACATGGAGGTTCCCCCGTAACGGATCGCGGACGAAGCCGCGGATGAAGGAGTGGACGGGGCGGCGGGCCATCGGCACCGGCCGCTGGGCAGAACTCTGGTCCGCCGTCCGCCCGGTCCGCCAGACTTCCCGGCCAGGCCGGGACGCCGGAACGGTTCCATGCCCTCTGACCTGCGGCTTCGTGCCTGCCTGGAATGGACTTCCGGAACGTTCCGCAGGCCCTTCGCGGGGCCGGCGCGGGAACGGAACCACCGGGGACCGGGTGAACCGTGGGAACCGGGGGAACTGCTGTGTCATCAGATGTCATCAGCCGGAACTGATGGGAGACAGAGATGATTCTGGTCGTGTTCAGGTCGCGCTTCTCGGAGCAGGTCGACGGCGACTACCGGACGACGGACGACCACCTCGCCGAGAAGGCACGGGCGGTCTACGGCGACGACCTCGTCCGGGTCAAGAGCTACGAGGCCGAGGACGGCGAACGCCTGACGCTGGTGTGGTGGCGCAACCCGGAGACGCTGGCGCAGTGGCGCGCCGACCTGGAGCACCGGAACGCCCAACAGCAGGGGCGGGACACGTGGTACTCGTTCTACGAGTTGAGCGTCACCGACGTGCTCCGGACCAGCTCGACCCTGGAGCCGGAGGCGTACCCGGCGCGCTGACCCCGGCGCGACCGCCCGGCGCGAACGCCCGGCGCACGCCCCGGGGCCGCCGTCGGATCTTCCCGACCCGGGCGCGCGGGCGCACCTCGGTACGATCCCTGTATGGGTGGTGTGCGGGAAGAGGCCTGGGACGCCGAGGCGGCGGAGCGGGCGGTGGCGGTGCTGAAGGCGGTGGCGGACCCGTCGCGCTACCGGCTGCTGTGGGCACTGAGCGGCCGGGAGCTGCCGGTGAGCGAGCTGGCCGAGCTGCTGGGGGCGCACGTGGCGGCGACCTCGCAGCACCTGGCGAAGCTGCGGGCGGCCGGTCTGGTGGTGGCCCGGCGGGAGGGCACGCGGATCTTCTACCGGGCCACCGAGGTGCGCGGGCTGCTCACCGAGGCCGCGCTGATCGCCCAGGACCTGCCCGACCGCCGCGACGGCGGCGACGACGGGGCCGCTCCGGCCGGTGCGACCGCCCCGCAGCCCTTCGCCCGCGCGGCCCGCGCGGTGCGCCGCCGCCCGGCGACCGGCTAACCGGCCGGTCCCGTCCGGCCCCAGCCCGCCCAGCCCGCCCAGCCCGCCCAGCCCGTCCGGCTCCCCGGCGCGCCGCGCCCGGATCAGCCCGTGCCCGCCGGGATCCCGCCGTCGCGGATGGCCCGGGCGCGGCGGAACATCGCGTCGGTCTCGGCGGCCAGCACGCCGCCGAGGAGCAGCCGCGGGGAGTAGAAGGACCTGGCGGCCTCGGCGACGGCGGTCGCGGCGAGATCGATCTGACCCAGACCGGTGCGGCGCAGCCCTTCGATCGTCGTCCCCCACACGACCCGCCGGATCCCGGCCCACGCGCAGGCGCTCATGCACATCGGGCAGGGCTCCGCGGTCGTGTACAGGGTCGTGGCGCCCCAGTCGGGGTCGTCCGCCCGCTGCGCGTGGTCCTCGATGGCGACCATCTCCCCGTGGTACGTCGGGTTCTCCGCGGCGGCGGCGACCCCGCGGGCCACCACCACCCCGGCCCGGACGATCACCGCTCCGAAGGGGTAGCGATCCAGCTTGCGGCCCTCGACGATCGCCTGGGCCATGAAGTACTCGTGGCCGCGCCGCTGTTCCCGCTCCCGCTCCCGCTCCCGCTCCCGCTCCCGCTCCCGCTCCCGCTCCCGCTCCCGCTCCCGCTCCCGCGGCCGTGACCGGGGCTCCGGCTCCGGCTCCGGTCGCGCGACCGGTGCGGCGCGCGCGGCGTACGGAACGGTCCCGGCCGCGGCGGCGGTTCTGAGGAAGGAGCGCCTGTCCGACATCCCTGTGTTCTCCGTCCGGTCGACGTGCCGGCACGACGGGTGCGCCGGCCCCGACGGCATTCTCCGCGGGCGGGGGCACGGGGCGCTGGGGTTCGCCGGTATCGCGGCCCGCCGGTCCGTCCGGCTCCCGGGGCCGGGAGCCGCTACCGCAGCCGGTACTCCTGCCGGTCGGCGTCGTACGCGAAGAGCCCCGCGTAGCGGCCCCAGTCGGTGGCGGTCTCCAACTGCCGGTCGGTCTGCTCGGCGGTGTAGTGGCGGCCGAGCAGGTCACGCAGGAACCCGGTGCGGACGGTGGCGCCGGGGCGGCCGCCGAGGCTGTTGGCGATCAGCTTGACCAGCGGGACCTCCAGGGCCGCGGCGGCGAACACCGCGCGGGAGTCCTGGGCGTCGGCCCCGGCGTAGGCGGCGCCGGTCCCGGTGAGCAGCAGGTCGTCGCCGTGGACCTCGGCGAGCCCGAGCAGGTCGAGGGCGTCGACCTGGGGGAGCAGGTCGTCGATGTCCAGGCCGAGTTCGTCGGCGAGCCCGGCCAGGTCGCAGCTCCCGCCGCGGTGGGCGACCGTCTCGGCGAGACCGGACAGGCCGTCGACGCTCGCCGGGGGCAGCGGAGTGCTGGCGACGGTGCGCCGATCGGGGTCGGGGTCGTGGCCGGTGCGGCCGGCGGGCCGGGTGTCCATGGGCCGGCCGGTCATGATCCGGTACACCCGGTCCACCAGCGCGTCGAAGGCCGCCGATTCGCGGTCCCGCGGCCGCTCCAGGGCGACCTCGACGGTCTCCCGGATGGTCCCGTACGGGCGGGCGCCGAGGACCACGACACGGTCGGCCATCAGCACCGCCTCCTCGATGTTGTGGGTGACCAGGACGACGGCCCGGGTGGGGAACTGGCCGGAGTCCCACAGCTCCATCAGCTCGCCGCGCAGGTTCTCGGCGGTGAGCACGTCGAGCGCGGAGAACGGTTCGTCCATCATCAGCACGTCCGGTTCGACGACCAGCGCCCGGGCGAAGCCGACCCGCTGGCGCATCCCGCCGGAGAGCTCCTTGGGGTAGGCGGACGCGAAGCCGGTCAGGCCGATCAGGTCGATGGCCTGGGCGGCGGCCCGGGCACGCTCCCGGGGCGGCACCCCGCGGGCCTCCAGACCGAGCTCGACGTTCTGCCGGACGGTCAGCCAGGGCAGCAGCGCGAAGGTCTGGAAGACCAGCGCGGTGCCGGGGTTGGCGCCGGTGAGCGGGGTGCCGCGGTAGCGGACGGTGCCGGAGCTGGGCGGGATCAGCCCGGCCAGGCAGCGCAGCAGGGTGGACTTGCCGGAGCCCGAGCGCCCGAGCACGGCGACGATCTCGCCGGCCCGCACGGTGAGGTCGATGCCGGAGAGCACCGGCAGTTCGCCGGCCGCCCCGGCGTAGGCCTTGGTCAGGCCGGCGGCCTCCAGCAGCACCTCCCGATCCCCCTCGTCCCCTTCGGGAACCGGGGCGGGAGCAGGAGTGGGAACGGGAGCGGTGGAAGCGGTGGCGGTGGCGCGGAGGCGGAACGGGAAGCGCATCGGCGGACTCCGGACTACAGCGAGTAGCGGCGCTCGGCCAGCCGGTAGAGCCGGCGCCAGAGCAGACGGTTGAGGACGACGACGTACAGGCTCATCACCGCGACTCCGGCGAGCAGGCGCGGGTGGTCACCGTGCTCGGCGGCCCGGGCGATGTACGCGCCGAGGCCGGTCGCGGTCAGCGTGGTGGAGCCGAAGGTGACCACCTCGGCGACGATGGACGCGTTCCAGGCGCCGCCGGAGGCGGTGATGCCACCGGTGACGTACGCCGGGAAGACCGCCGGGATGATCAGCCGCCGCCAGCGCTGCCAGCCGCGCACGCCGAGGTCGTCCATCGCCTCGCGCAGGTCGGCGGGCACGGCCATGGCGCCGGCGATGGCGTTGAACAGGATGTACCACTGGGAGCCGAGGGCCATCAGCAGGATGCCGCCGAGGTCGATCGACACCCCGGTGCGCAGCAGCAGCCAGACCACCAGGGGGAAGAGGAAGTTGGCCGGGAAGCCGGCCAGCACCTGGACGACGGGCTGGGCGATCCTGGTCAGCCGGGGCGAGAAGCCGATCTTCACACTGATCGGCACCCAGACCACGGTGGCCACCACGACCAGCACGAGCACCCGGGCGAGGGTGGCCAGGCCCAGCAGCAGCGGCTCGCCGAAGACGCCGAGGCCGGTGCGGTCGGCGAGGTAGCGGCCCAGGTCGAGGACGCCCCACAGCACGATGCCGCCCCGCGACCAGGGCGAAGGCCACGTCCCCGGCCCGCCGTCGGCCGGGGCGGGCCGCCGGCGGGTGGGCGGCGGTGCCGAAGACCCGCCCGGCCCGGTTCAGTGCCCGTCCGGCCGGGCGCAGTGCCCCGCCGAGCGCGGTGGGCAGCCGGGAGCGGCGCAGCAGGTCCAGCACGACCGAGCGCTGCACCTCGGTGGCCTCGGACTGCTCGTTCTTGAAGCGCTCGGCCCAGGCGGTGAGCGGCCGCCAGAACAGGAAGTTGACGCCGATCACCAGCACCACCATGGTGGCGATCGCCCAGCCGACCCGGCCGAGGTCCCCGGCGGCGATGGCCGCGCCCGCGTACGAGCCGACCCCGGGCAGCGCGTACCGCCGGCCGTCCACGGTGATCGCCTCGGAGGCGACCAGGAAGAACCAGCCGCCACCGAAGCCGAGCATGCCGTTCCAGACCAGGCCGATCATCCCCGAGGGCAGCTCGACCTTCCAGAACCGCGTCCACCGGCTGAACCCGAACGAGCGGGACAGTTCGTCGAGTTCGCGCGGCATCGAGACCAGCGCCTGGTAGAAGGCGAAGGTCATGTTCCAGGCCTGGGACGTGAAGATGGCGAACACGGCGGCGACTCGAGGCCGAGCACCGGGCCGGGGAGGAGCGCGAGGAAGCCGGAGACCGCGACGCTCAGGAAGGCGAGCACCGGCACCGACTGGAGGATGTCCAGCGCCGGGATCAGCACCGCTCCAGTCGGCGGCTGCGAGCGGCGGCGTAGGCGTAGCAGAAGGTGAAGACGACCGAGACGGCGAGCGCGGCGAACATCCGCAGCAGCGAACGCACCGCGTCGTACGGCAGCCGGGCCGGGTCGGTGTCGACGGCCGAGTCCCGGACGGAGGAGAACCGGACGGAGCCGCCCTGGCCGAGCCGCAGCACCAGGTAGAGCAGCACCAGGACGGCGGCCGCGACGACCAGGTCCACCCACACCCGCCCGCCGAGGCGGCTCGCCGTCCGGGCGGGCAACAGGCCCGCGGACCGGCCGCCGGGCAGCGGGCTCCGGGACCGGCCGCCAGGCACTGGGCTCCGGGTGCGGCCCGGGGCGGGCTTCAGCAGGGTCATGGCGGTACCTCCGGCGCAAACCCGGGCAGTCTGCTCCCTCGGTACGTCCGTATGCAAACCCGTCCCGCATGCCGTACCGCATGACGTACCGCCCCGGGGCCCGCCCGGCTAGCGCGTGTCCGACGATTGCCGCCGCCGGCTGCCGGCCAGCAGCAGGGCGAGCAGCAGCCCGGCGACCGAGGCGCCGACGAGCGCACCGGACAGGAACAGCCGCAGCGGGTGGGGTGCGAGGCCGACGGCGAGGCCCTCGGTGGTGATCAGCAGCAGGACGCCGCACAGGGCGGTGCCTCTGCCGGTCCGGGGGAACAGGACGGTTCGGGTCATCGCGGGGCCCTCCTTCGACGGGTGACGTGTCCTTCTGTGGGGCGGTCAAGCGGTCAGGCGGTCCGGGCCAGCCGGGGGTCGTACTTGTAGCCGATCTGCCGGACGGTGGCGATCGCCTCCCGGTGCCCGGGGCCGAGCTTGCGCCGGATCCGGGCGATGTGGGTGGCGACGGTGCGGGAGTCGCCGGTGTCGGTGCGGCCCCAGACGTTCTCCATCAGCTGGCGCCGGGAGTGCACCCGCAGCGGGTTGCCGACCAGGTGGGCGAGCAGCTCGAACTCCAGGTACGGCATGGTGACCTGGCGGCCCTCGACGGTGACGGTGCGCTGCTCGGTGTCCACCACCAGGCCGGGCGCGGGGAAGGGGCGCGGGGCCGGGCGCCGGTTAGGGGCGGGTGCGGGGTGGTCCGAGAAGAGGGCGTCGAGCCTGGGGTAGCGCAGGGCCATGGTGGTCGGACTCCTTCGGGGTCGGGGCGGACGGGGCGGACGTCGGGGCGGACGGGGAGGTGGTGGTGGTGCCGGTCCGTCGGCCCGGTCCGCGGCTCAGTGGCTGAGCGCGGTCTGGACGATCTTGACGATGACCATCGCCATCGCGAGCAGCAGGTAGGCACGCAGCGCGCCCATGCCGACCTTGCGGGCGGTGGACATCACCGGCCGGTCGAGGGTCTCCAGCGGGGGCATCCGCCAGTTCTCCCGGCCGGTGCGGTCGACGGGGTCCTCCTTGGTGCCGCGGCGCCCGGCGGTGAAGGAGTACCCGGCGACGAGCACCCCGGCGACGCCGCAGCCGGCCATGATCCACAGGATCGCCCCGGAGCTGATGTCCGGCCAGACCACGGCGGCGGTGAGGATCAGCGAGAGCATCACCAGGACGCCGACCACCGCCGAGGTGAAGGCGTTGGTCCTGGGGCCGTTCACCCAGGGGCCGAGCACGGCCCGGTCGTTGCAGAGCAGCAGCAGGAAGACGGTCGCGGACGGCAGCAGCACCCCGGCCAGCACCTGGACGAACTGGGTCATCAGCCCCTGGGTGTAGTCGGTGGAGAGCAGGGTGATCGCCGCCGCGGCGACGACCAGGCCCGCGTAGATCCCGTAGAAGCCCTTGGCACCCTTCACCCCGCGGTGCAGCGAGTGCCTGATGCCGAACACGTCGCCGATCGCGTACGCGGTGGACAGGGAGACCGCGAAGGCGCCGATGATCGAGGCGTCCAGCAGCGCGATGGCGAACAGCACACCCGCCAGCCGGCCGGCCTTGTCCTCGACGCCCCGGGCGACGGCCGCCGCGTCGGAGAACTGGCCGAAGCCGTCGGTGCCCGCGAAGGCGGCGGCGGTGAGGCCCATCATGGCGGCGGCGCCGACGATCACGATCACGATGCCGATCCAGAGGTCGGCCTTCTCGTACTTCATGAAGCGGGGGGTGATCCGCTTGTCGATGACGTAGGACTGCTGGAAGAACAGCTGCCACGGGGCGACGGTGGTGCCGACGATGGAGACGATGACCAGCATCACGGCGGCGAGTTCGCCGGCGCCGCCGGGCATGCTGGGCACGACGAAGTCGTGGGCCATCTGCGAGGTCCTGGGGTGGACCATGAAGTAGATCGGGACCAGCAGCAGCGAGCCTATGCACAGGGTGACGGCGACCCGCTCGAAGCGCCGGAAGGAGCCGGTGAAGGCCGAGGCGACGATGATCCCGGCCGCCAGTACCACCGAGGCCGCCTTCGGCAGTCCCAGGCACCCGGCCGCGAGCGTCACTCCGATGAACTCCGTGACCAGGGTCAGGGCGTTCAGCAGGAACAGGTCGATCACACTGAACGCGCCCCAGAACTTCCCGAAGCGCTCCAGGATCAGCCGGGCGTGGCCGACGCCGGTGACGGCGCCCAGGCGCAGCACCATCTCCTGGTTGACGTAGAGCACCGGGACGAGCATCAGCAGCGTCCACAGCAGCTTGGTGCCGTAGTTCTGGCCGGCCTGGCCGTAGGTGGAGAAGGCGCCGGCGTCGTTGTCGCCGACCATCACGATCAGGCCGGGGCCGACGATCGCGAGCAGCGTCTTCAGCCGCGCCGACAGGCCGTGGCGGGGCGTGGTGTCGTCGAGCCGGATGGTGCCGAGCGCACCCCTGATGTCGCCGATGTGCGCGTCGTCGAGGACGGCCGAACGCGGCTCGGGGACCGTGGAGTCGAGAGTGGCGTGGGTGGTCATGACGTTTCCTCCCTGGGCCCCGGGCAGGCGGGGCGGGTCGGAGGCAGGCGGCAGCGTTCCCTGCAAGCGGGCACGGCGCATCGACACGCGGTGGCGGCGGCCCGTACGCAGGCGTGCGGGCACGGTGGAACCGCGTGCGGAAACGACGTGTCGTCGTGGCTGACGGATCGTCAGGACATCGTGCAGGGAATGGTGTTACCGCATGCCGGAGGTGTACGAGGGCAAGCGGGGGTAGGGGCTGCTGTGGCCCGGACTACTGCAATCCATGTCTCTCGCCTCCTCCCGGCCGGTGCACCCCGTGGTGCGTGTCATCGACGCGGCAAGGAGTTCACCGGCCCGCGGAACGCGACCGCCGGTTCACCCCAACTCGTCCGAGCTTAGCCCTGCTCGGAGGCGATACTTGCGTACTTGGTTAAACCTTTACGATCGGGTCGCCTTCGTCACGGTCACCTTCAGGTGCTTCATGATCGGCTGGTCGCTCTGGGTGCTGTGGTCCCCGATCGCGCACAGCACGTTCAGTTCCGGCATGTACCCGGCCGCGCAGCCGCGCGGGATGTCGTACGGGACGGCCAGGTAGCCGTGCACCGAGCGGGTGGAGCCGTCCCGGGCGGTGCTGGTGACGTCGACCCGGTCGAACTCGGCCAGGCCGCGCTCGCGCATGTCGTCCCGGTTCATGAACACCAGGGTGCGCAGGTTCCGCACACCCCGGTAGCGGTCGTCGTCCGAGTAGATGGTGGTGTTCCACTGGTCGTGCGAGCGCATCGTGCCCAGCGCCAGGGTGCCCGGCTCGGGGACGACGTCGGGCAGCGGGGCGCTGGAGAACTCGGCCTTGCCGGAGGGGGTGTCGAAGACCAGCTCGCGGGCCGGCTGCTTGATCCGGAAGCCCAGCGGCAGCCGCACCCGGCGGTTGAAGTCCTCGAAGCCGTCCAGGACCCTGGCCATGGTGTCGCGGACGCGGTCGTAGTCCTCGATGTACCACTCCCAGGGGACGGGGCTGTCCGGCAGCGCCGCGCGGGCCATCCCGGCGATGATCGCGGGTTCGGAGAGCAGGTGCGGCGAGGCCGGGCGCTTCATGCCGACCGACAGGTGCACCATGCTCATCGAGTCCTCGACCGAGGTGGACTGCACCCCGGCCCGCTGGTGGTCCTTCTCGGTGCGGCCCAGGCACGGCAGGATCAGCGCGGCCCGGCCGTGCACCAGGTGGCTGCGGTTCAGCTTGGTGCTCACCTGGACGGTCAACTCGCAGGATTCCAGGGCCTGGTGGGTGTACGGGGTGTCCGGCGCGGCGAGCGCGAAGTTGCCGCCCATGCCGACGAACACCGTGATGTCGCCGCGCCGCATCGCCTCGATCGTGCCGACGGTGTCCAGCCCGTGCTCACGCGGCGGCTCGATCCCGCACACCTCGGCGAGCCGGTCCAGGAACGCGGCGGTGGGTCGGTGGTCGATGCCGCAGGTGCGGTTGCCCTGGACGTTGCTGTGCCCGCGCACCGGGGAGGGGCCCGCCCCCTCGCGGCCCAGGTTGCCGCGCAGCAGCAGGAGGTTGACGATCTCCCGGACGGTGTCCACCCCGTGCTCGTGCTGGGTGACGCCCAGGCACCAGCTGAAGATCGAGCGGTCGGCCTCCCGGTAGACCCGCGCCGCCTCCAGGACGGCGGCCCGGTCCAGCCCGCTCTGCCGCTCGATCTCCTCCCAGGGCGTGGCCGCGCAGATGTCGCGGTAGGCCTCGAAGCCGCTGGTGTGGCGCTCGATGAACAGCCGGTCCAGCGCCCGTTCGTCGGTCGCGGACTGCTCCAGGATCGCCTTCGCCATGCCGCGCAGCAGCGCCATGTCGCCGCCGATCCGCGGCTGGAGGTTGAGGGTGCTGGTGCGGGTGGCCCGGTTCAGCGCCATGTCGGTGAAGTCGTGCGGGATGATCGTCCGGGTCGCCGCCGCCTCCACCAGCGGGTTGACGTGCACGATCCGCGCGCCGCGCCGGTACGCCTCGGCGAGCGAGGTGAGCATCCGGGGCGCGTTGGAGGCCGCGTTGACGCCCAGGATGAACAGCGCGTCGGTGACCTCCCAGTCCTTGAGGTCGACCGTGCCCTTCCCGGTGCCGAGCGCGGCCTGCAGGGCCCGGCCGCTGGCCTCGTGGCACATGTTGGAGCAGTCGGGCAGGTTGTTGGTGCCCAGCTCGCGGGCCATCAGCTGGTAGAGGAAGGTCGCCTCGTTGCCGAGCCGGCCGGAGGTGTAGAAGGCGGCCCGGTTCGGGTCGTCCAACCCGCGCAGGGTGCGGCCGACCAGCGCGAAGGCGTCCTTCCAGGTGATCGGGACGTAGTGGTCGGTGGCCGGGTCGTAGACCATCGGCTCGGTGAGCCGGCCCTGGTCCTCCAGGGCGAAGTCGCTCCACCCGGACAGCTCGCCCACGGTGTGGGCGGCGAAGAACTCCCGGCTGACCCGCTTGCGGGTCATCTCCCAGGTGACGTGCTTGATGCCGTTCTCGCAGATGTCCAGGTGCAGGCCCTTGGTGTCGTCGGGCCAGGCGCAGCCGGGGCAGTCGAAGCCGCCGTTCTCGTGGTTCATCCGCATCACGGCCCGCGGCCCGTCCAGGTACGCGCCCTCGCGCGCCAGGAAGCGGGTGACGCTCTTCGCCGCGCCCCAGCCGGCGGCCGGGTGGTGGTACGGCCGGACGTGGGGCGGGCCGGCGGGGGAGGGGCCGACGTCCTCCGGCCGCTGCCGCGCGGCGGTGGTCACGTCGTCGTCGGAGGTGGTCACGGCACTCGCCTTCCGTCGCACGGGCGCACGGGCGCACGGGGTCGGACACCCGGGGGCGCCCGGAGACGGGCACCCGGGGCGGGTACCCGGCGTCGGGCACCCGGCGTCGGGTCGAGGCTATGCCGGGCGGTGGGACCCCGCGCGTCGAGCCCGGCCGGTGGCCGGCGGCCCGTCGCACCGGACGCTCACCCGCCCGGCAGGCTGCCGAGCACGGCGGCCACCTCCGTGCGCCGGGCGACCTCCAGCAACGCGCGGGCCATCACCGAGCCGGGCTCCCGGGCGGCGATCACCAGCCCGATCGGCGCGCTGTGCGCCGGCTCCGCCAGCGGGACGGCCCGCATCCCCTGCGGCACGCCGAACACGTGCAGCCACGCGTACGGCACCACGCTCGCCCACTGCCCGGTGCGGACGTGGGCGAAGAGCGAGGCCACCGAGTCGGTCTCGACCCGCGGCGTCGGCTCCAGCCCGAGGCCGGCGAACACCTCGTCCAGCACCCGGCGGCCCTGCATGCCCGGGTGCAGCAGGCACAGCGGCAGCCGGGCGGCCTGCGCCCACGTCGCCCGCGGGTGCTGGGCCAGCTCGTCGGCCGGGCCGGTCAGCAGGACGTACCGCTCCTCGTACAGCGGGACTGCGCGCAGGTCCTCGTGGCCCGGCCCCGGCAGGTAGGTGACGCCCGCGTCGATCTCGAAGTTCCGTACCAGGCGCAGGAGTTCCTCGGAGCGCAGATCGGTGGACAACTCCACGGCGGCCAGCGGGTGGGCGGTGCAGAACGGCCCGGTGAGCAGGGACACCGCGCCCGAGGCGGTCGGCACCGAGCCGATCCGCAGCCGTCCGCTCAGACCGGTGCGCAGCGCGTCCACCTCGTCCCGCAGGGCGTCCCGGTCGGCCAGGATGCGCTGCGCCCACAGCACGATCCGCTCGCCCTCCGGGGTCAGGCCCTCGTAGGCGCGGCCGCGCCGCACCAGCAGCACCCCGAGCTCGTCCTCCAGCTTGCGCAGCGCCTCGGACAGGGCCGGCTGGGAGGCGTGGCAGGCCTGGGCGGCGCGCGCGAAGTGGCGCTCCCGGGAGAGCGCGACGAGGTACTCGAGCTGGCGGAACAGCATCGCCTACTTGATCCCGGGGACGGCGGTGCCGGGGACGGTGGTGGCGGTGGCGGTGGCGGTGGCGGTCGTGGGACCGGCGGTCGAGGGGCCGTCGGTGTCGACGCGGTCGGTGCGGGTGTAGACGTTCATCGAGTCGCCACGCAGGAAGCCGACCAGGGTCAGCCCGCTCTCCTCGGCGAGGTCCACGGCCAGCGAGGACGGCGCGGAGACCGCCGCGAGTACCGGGATGCCCGCCATCACGGCCTTCTGCACCAGCTCGAAGGAGGCCCGGCCGCTGACCATCAGCACCGTGCCGCGGGCCGGGAGCAGGCCCTCGCGCAGGGCGTGGCCGACCACCTTGTCCACCGCGTTGTGCCGGCCCACGTCCTCGCGCAGGCAGAGCAGCCGCCCGTCGGCGTCGAACAGCCCGGCCGCGTGCAGGCCGCCGGTGCTGTCGAAGACCTTCTGGGCGGCGCGCAGCCGGTCGGGCAGCGCGGAGAGCAGCGCGGGGGTCACCCGCAGCCCGTCCTCGGCGACGCTCCACGGCGCGGTGGTGCGCACCGCGTCCAGGCTGGCCTTGCCGCACAGGCCGCAGGAGGAGGTGGTGTAGAAGTTGCGCTCCAGCGAGGCGTCGGGCGCGGGCACACCGGGGGCGAGCAGGACGTCCACCACGTTGTAGGTGTTGCCGCCGTCGCCGGTGGCGCCGGCGCAGTAGCGGATGCCGGCCACCTGCTCGGCGGCGTGCACCGCGCCCTCGCTGACCAGGAAGCCGGCCGCCAGGTCGAAGTCGCTGCCGGGGGTGCGCATGGTCACCGTCAGCGGACGCCCGCCGACCCGGATCTCCATCGGCTCCTCGGCCGCCAGGGTGTCGGGGCGGTACGACGGCGTGCCCTGGCGCAGGCGCAGCACTCTGCGGGGTACGGTCACTCGGCCCATGCTCGTCGGCTCCTCGGTGTGCTCTGCGTCAGGTCTGTACGGATGAATCCTCCCTCCTGACGGCGGTGCGCGGCTCCGGCGGGTCCGGCAGGTGGCGGCGGCTGTGCGCCGCGGTGACGGCCAGGCAGAGCAGGCCGACGGCCGCCATGCCCGCCAGCAGCGCCGGGTAGGAGGCGTGGCCGGCGGTGCCGGCGAGCAGCAGCGGGGTGAGGAAGCCGCTGGAGGTGGTGCTCTGGTAGAGCGAGGCGGAGGTCGGCCCGGAGGCGGGCGGGGTCAGCCGCTCCACCTCGTGCAGCCCCGCGCCGAGCGTCAGCCCGTACCCGGTGCCGAGGACGACGGCGGCGGCCACCACCAGGCCCACCGAGTCCCGGGCGGCGGCGAGGGCGCCGAGCAGCAGTCCGGCGATCACGGTGGCCATCGCGGTGAGGGTGGCCCGGGCGCTGTCCACGTCGTCCAGCCGGGCCGCGAAGGGCTGGGCGACCACGCCCGTGGCCAGGGTCAGCGCCGCGACCAGACCGCTGAACAGCGGCGCGTAGCCGGGCACCCGGTCGGCGACCAGCGGCGGCAGCACCACGTACGCCACGGTGGCGGCGCCGAGCACGGCCGGGCTGGCGGGCAGGACGACGTAGCGGAACCGGGGGTGGCGGACGGCGGCCGTGTGGGGCGGCGGCGTGCCGCGCACCGGTCCGGTGCCGTGGCCGCGGACGGTCTCCGGGAGCCCGCGGGTGGCCCGCAGTACCAGCAGGCAGCCCAGCGCGTGGACGAGACCGGGCAGCACCGTCGGGGCGGGCAGCCACTCGGCGATCACCCCGGAGGCCAGCGCACCCGCCGCGAAGCCCGTACCGGTGGCGTACATCGCCCGGCGGGCGCTCCGCTCGGGCGGGACGCCGCGCCCGGACAGCTCGCGCAGCCAGGCCGTCCCGGCGAGGAACACCAGCCCGGCCGTGAAGCCGGTGGCCAGCCGGGCGGCGTACACCGACGGTTCGTCCGGCAGGGCCAGCACCACGCTGGCGGCGGCGGACAGGGCCAGCGCGCCGCGCACCGTCCGCCGCCGTCCGTAGCGGTCGGCGGCCGGTGCGCCCAGCAGCAGACCGGGCACCAGGCCGAGCAGGTAGACCGAGAACATCGCGGCCAGCGAGAGCGCCGACCAGTCGGTGCGGGCCCGGTACACGGAGGCCAGCGCCGTGAACTGATTGGCGCCCCAGGCGGCGACGGCGACGGCGGCGGCCGCCGGGATCCAATGGCCGGCGGCGTGCGGCACGGGCATTTCATCGGTACTGCCCATGCGCTGTTCTGCCCCGTTCCCGACTTTCCGGCCATTCCTGGATTTCCGCAGGTCCAGTGTGTGGTCCGTCGTCCCGGAGCGTCAAAGAGGCAATTCCTGTGAGCCGATAGGCGGCGCCTATCGGCGAATTCCCGAACGCCCTTCCAGGAATGTCCCGGACGGGCGATCGGGAATTCCGCGATTCCGCCCGGGTTACGCCGCGTCGCCCACCGACAGCACCACCGCGCTGTCCGCGCCGGCCGGAGTCTCGTAGTGCACCGTCTCCCCGGCGTGGCGGCCCAGCAGCGCCTTCCCGAGCGGGCTGTCGAAGGTGACCAGGGTGAGGTCCCGCTCCTCCGCCAACTCCGAGATCTCGACGGTCTCCTCCGTGCCGTCGCCGAACCGCACGGTCACCGTCGACCCCACCCCGACCACGCGCGTGGACGGCTCCCCGGCCACCTCGGCCTCCCGCAGGCGCGTCTCCAGCTCGGTGATCCGCCGGTCCAGCCGGGTCACCTCCGAGGCCCGCTGCAACTCGTCCGCCGCGTCCGCCCGGTCCCCCGTCGGCTCCACCCCGCGCAGCGTCGCGGCCACCTTCCCCCGCTCCACCCGCAGCTGCGCCAACTCCTCCCGCACCGCGCGCAGACCCTCGGCACTGATCGGTTCCGGCCCACCGCTCATCCCAAGCTCCCGGGGCTGCTCGTCAACGCTCGAACACCGGCCGTCTCCCATTACCCCACCCGACGGGGACCGGGGCAACTTCCGGGCGGATCGACCGCCTTCGGCGCCTCACCGAGCGTCACCCGCGGTCCTGTGCTCCCGCGGTCCCGCAGTCCCGCGGCCGCGCGGGTCACCGGGCCGGCGAGTGTGCCGGGACGACCGGTTCGAGGAAGTCGCTGGGTGCCCCGTGCCAGGAGACGAAGAGGGCTTCCCGCGCGCGCGTGCACGCCACGAAGAGCAGGCTCAGCTCGCTGTCCAGGTCCTCGCGGTGCTGCAGCGGGTCCGTGTCCTGCGGGGTGACCGCGCTGGGCATGGGCAGCATTCCGTCGCTCACGCCCGCCACGGCGACGCAGCGGAACTCCAGCCCCTTCATCCGGTGCATGGTCCCGACCCGGACACCGGGGGAGGGCGCGTCGCCGAGCAGGTGGGCCGGCGTCCCGCTCCGCTCCAGGGCCCGGACGATGTCGCGGCCGAGCCGGGCGGTGCGCACGGCGACTCCGATGTCCGCCGGGCTCACGCCCGAGGCGGTCCACTCCTCGACGCGCGCGACGAGGGCCCGGATCTCCTCGGCCTGGTCGGGGTGGCCGAACACCTCGGGGTGCGCGCCGTGCAGGGTCGAGTGGTAGCCGGCCAGCGAGTCCTCGCCGCCGTCCATGTCGTCCGGGCGTTCGCCGGTGAGCAGGGACGCGGACCAGCTGAGGATCTCCTGCGTCGTCCGGTAGTTGATCCGCAGGCGGAAGGAACGGCCGACCACCTGGATGCCGAGCGAGCGCAGCGAGACCTTGTTCCGGTAGATCCGCTGGTGCGGATCGCCGGCGAGGAACAGGTCGTCCGGCCCGACGGCCACGAGCGCGCGTAGGAACCGCCACTGGACGGGGTGGAGGTCCTGCGCCTCGTCGATCACCACGTGCCGGAACGGGCGGGCGTCCTGGTCGTCGAGGGCCCGCGCGGCCTGCGCGCAGACCTGGAGGTACGTCAACTCCCCTGCCTGGCGCAGCTCTTCCTCGAACGCGGCCACCACCCGCCACAGCCGGGTCCGCTCCGCGGCCCCGAGGGCCTTGCCGCGGCCGGAGCGCGGTGCCCGCAGGTACTGCTCGTGGCTCCCGATCGCCTGGGCCAGGACGACCTGGCGCCACTCCTGGTCGAGGAACACGTCGGTGAACTCGGCGCCGAGCCGACGGGTGACCCGTCCCCAGCGGGCGAGGACCGCGTGCTGCTGGAAGAGGACCTTCGCCGGGGCGCCGCGGGGGGAACGCCGCAGGACCTCCTCGGCCAGCGCGTCGACGGTGACCACGCGGACCTTCGCCAGGATCCGCTCGTTCGTGACGAGCAGTGCGAGGCAGCGCTCCAGCTCCGCGGCGAGGTCCTCGGAGAAGGTGGTCAGCAGAATCGATCCGTCAGGCGCGTCCTGCGGCAACCGGCGTGCCAGGTGGTACGCCCGGTGCAGGGCCACCACCGTCTTCCCGGTCCCGGGACCACCCGTCACCCGGGCCGGCCCGCTGTACGACTCCCGGTAGGCGACCCGGTACTGGGCCGGGTGCAGGAAGATCCGCCAGGCGTCGAAGGGGCGTTCCAGGATCTCCAGCAGCTCCTCGGGCCCGGACACCAGGGCGACCCGGCCGCGCGCGCGGGCCATCGCCGAGACCAGACCGCCGGCGGGCTGCTCGACGCTCGTGGGGGCGGCCGCCCGGGCGTACGCCTGGACGATCTCACGGTCGATCTCCGCCGGCTCCATCCCGCTCGCGAGGCCGATCAGGACGTCGAACTGCTGCTCCGGCAGCACGCGGTGGAGCGCCTCCAGGTGGGCCTCGTCGGGGAGCAGCCGGATGATCGGCAGGATCTCCTCGTCGACGCCCAGACTGCGCAGGACCTTGTCGGAACGGTCGGCGAAGAGCCTCCGGGGTTCGTCGGCGGCCAGCACCCTCAGCGACCGGGAGGCCCGTTCCAGCGCGACGTCGTTGCGGATCTCGACGCCGTGGGTGGCGGCGTTGACCGAGGCCCGGTGCTTGGCGGCCCAGTCGTTGGCCTTGTCGTGCGGAAGGACCTTCAGCAGCAGGTAGCCGTCGCCCCGGTCGGCCTTGAGGACGACCCCGCGCCAGAAGTCGGTGATCCGGATGGTCCGGATCCGTGGGTCCCGCTGGTTGGTGAGCTTCTCCAGGTGCACGCCGGTGTGGGTGGCCCCGGTGAACTTCTCGAAGGTCTCGAAGACCCGCCGCTGCACCGGCTTCTCCAGCGCCGCGAACTCCATCAGGAAGTCCCGGTGCATGCCCAGCGTCGCCACCCCGGCCCCCCTCGCGCTCCCGGCCCGTCCGCGCGGCCGGGCAGTGCGCCTCACTGTACTGGCCCCGGTGATCACTCGCGGCGGGCCGTCCGGCGGGGGCCCCTGCGGGGTGGCGGTGATCACCTTCGGGGGCGGGGCGGGGGGCGAAAGCGCAGGTCGGGGGCGTGGACGGGGAGGGCCGGGCGGGGACCGGCGGTCGGGGCGCGGGCGGGCGAAGCTACCATGTGGGCAACACCCTCAGCTCGAAAGATGGACTTGTGACTGTCAACGACGACGTGTTCACGGACTGGAAGAACCGCGAGGAGATCGCGGAGTCGATGATCCCGATCATCGGGCGCCTGCACCGGGAGCGGGACGTCACCGTCCTGCTCCACAGCCGGTCCCTGGTGAACAAGTCGGTGGTCAGCATCCTCAAGACGCACCGCTTCGCCCGGCAGATAGCCGGCGAGGAGCTCTCGGTCACCGAGACGATGCCGTTCCTGGAGGCCCTGACCGCCCTGGACCTCGGCCCCTCGCAGATCGACCTCGGGATGCTCGCCTCGACCTACAAGGCGGACGACCGGGGCCTGTCGGTGGCGGAGTTCACCGCCCGGGCCGTCGTCGGCGCCACCGGCGAGAACAAGCTGGAGTGCCGGTCCGGGCAGGACGTCGTGCTGTACGGGTTCGGCCGCATCGGCCGTCTGGTCGCCCGCCTGCTGGTCGAGAAGGCCTCGGCCAACGGCCTGCGGCTGAAGGCCATCGTCGTGCGCAACAGCGGCGGTGACGACCTGGTCAAGCGCGCCTCGCTGCTGCGCCGTGACTCCATCCACGGCCAGTTCCAGGGCACGATCACCGTCGACGAGGCGAACAACAAGATCATCGCCAACGGCAACGAGATCACGGTGATCTACTCCGACGACCCGACCAAGGTCGACTACACGGAGTACGGGATCAAGGACGCGATCCTGATCGACAACACCGGCCGCTGGCGCGACCGCGAGGGCCTGTCGAAGCACCTGCGCCCCGGCATCGCCAAGGTCGTGCTGACCGCGCCGGGCAAGGGCGACGTCCCGAACATCGTGCACGGCGTGAACCACGACACGATCAAGCCGGACGAGCAGATCCTGTCCTGCGCCTCCTGCACCACCAACGCCATCGTCCCGCCGCTGAAGGCGATGGAGGACGAGTACGGCGTGGTCCGCGGCCACGTGGAGACCGTCCACTCGTTCACCAACGACCAGAACCTGCTGGACAACTACCACAAGGCCGACCGCCGTGGCCGCTCGGCGCCGCTGAACATGGTGATCACCGAGACCGGTGCCGCCTCGGCCGTCGCCAAGGCCCTGCCGGACCTCGAGGCGAAGATCACCGGCAGCTCGATCCGCGTCCCGGTGCCGGACGTCTCCATCGCGATCCTCAACCTCCAGCTGAAGCGGGAGACCAACCGCGAGGACGTCCTGGAGTACCTGCGGAACGTCTCGCTGACGTCCCCGCTGAAGCGCCAGATCGACTTCACGGACTCGCCCGACGCCGTCTCCAGCGACTTCATCGGCTCGCGCCACGCCTCCATCGTGGACGCCGGCGCGACCAAGGTCGAGGGCGACAACGCGATCCTCTACCTGTGGTACGACAACGAGTTCGGCTACTCGTGCCAGGTGATCCGGGTCGTCCAGTACATCTCGGGCGTCGAGTACCCGACCTTCCCGGTCCCGGCGGTCTGACCCACCGGTAGGGCAGGACGACACGGCAGTGCGGTGGGGCGGTGACCGATCGGTCACCGCCCCACCGGCGTTCGGGGGACGGGCTGCGGCTATCTTGAGCAGTCACTGACAGGACTGGGGAGGCGACGGGGATGGGTGGTCGGCGGGTGCTCGCCGCGGTGGCGGCGGCCGGGGTGCTGACGGGTGTGCTGACCGGGTGCTCCTCCGGGGGGTCCGACAGCCGTGGCGGGACGGCGGCTTCGGCCGCGTCCGGTCCGGCGGCGGCGCTGTCGGCGGCGCCCACGGCCTCGGCGGCCGTGGCCGCACCCGGGTCCGCCCCGGCTGGCGCCGACGCCCCCGGGGCGCCCCCGGCGGCCGCCTCCGCTTCGGCCCCCGCACCCGCCCCGGCCGCCGAGGCGCCGCACGGGGACCTGGAGGCGGCGCTGCTGGACGACAAGGTGGTCGGACAGGTGCTGCCGGACGCCAGGGCGATGCCCGGGTGGGAGGAGGAGAAGCGCAGGGTCGACACCGCCGACCACAAGGTCACCTGCGCCGGCGCCGCGGCCGCCTCCTGCGCCGGAAAGCCGCTGAGCGGGTCGGTCCGGTACTCCTCGGGGGACGTCGTCGTGCGCTTCCTGGTGGACACCCTGCCCAGCCGGGACGCGGCGGCGCAGCGGCTGAAGGAGAACTACGCCTCGTACGCCGCCGGGCCGTTCAGGAAGGTCGACACCCCGGCGCTGGGCAGCGAGAGCCAGGCCTTCCAGGGGCCGCTGGCCGAGGGCGAGGGCGTCGGCATCGTGGTGCGCTCGGGCACCGTGGTGGCGAGCGTGACCAGCGAGGGCGGTCCGGTGGACGTGGCCGCCACCCGGCGGTTCGCGGTGATGCTGGTGCAGCGGATCGAGCAGGCGCAGGCCGGGAAGACGCCGGACGCCGGGCTCGCCGCGGGCTGAGGCTCCCTCCCCGCACACGCAGCGCGCTGGGCTGGGCAAACGGATGTCAGTCGACCTCGATCTGAATTGAGCGCAGACCCCTTGCTTCGGCTTGAAGTCGGCTCTCCGCCAGCCGAAGCCGTGAAGCGGCGCGAGTCGCTGCGTTGTCAGTGACATGCACTAGATTGATCACAGCTGCAGAAGGGGGGTGTTCCGCGATGTTGTCCGGGCGTCGATACCGGCTTGTGCTCGACTCGGCGCAGGTCGGGTTGTGTGAGCTGTTCGGCGACGTCTGCCGGGTGGTGTGGAACACCGCGTCGGAGCAGCGACGGGAGTATCGGCGGCGGGGTGCGTGGATGGACTACGTGTCGCAGGCCGCCGAGCTGGCGGAGGCGAAGCGGGAGTTCCCGTGGCCGGCCGATGCGCCGTCGCATGTGTTGCAGCAGACCCTGCGGGATCCGGATCGGGCGTGCCGCGAGCACGGGACGTTCAGGGTTCGGTGGCGGTCGAAGGCCCGCTGGTTGCCGTCGTTCCGGTTTCCGGCCGGGAACCGGGTCATCCTTGACAAGGGCTGGCACCTGTTCGAAGTCGCGCTGCGCAACGCGGCGCGTACCACCGGCACCCGCGTGGTGCTGGTGAATCCCGCGTACACATCGCAGACCTGCCATGCCTGCGGGCATGTGGATCCGAAGAACCGCAAGAGCCAAGCGGTCTTCGAGTGCACGGCCTGCGGGCACGGGGACCATGCTGACGTGAACGCCGCGAAGAACATCCTCAACGCCGCAGGGCATGCGGTGTCAGGGCGTGGAGACCTCGCCACGAGGCGGTCCGAGAAGCGCCAACCACCGGCGACGCGTACACGCACAGGGCGAAACCCCCGTGCGGCACGGGCGGCCGGAACCCCTGTGCCTTAGCACGGGAGGAAGCCAAATGTACCTATCTCGTGGCCACTGTTCGGTCATGTGAAAGATTCCGATGACGTTCGAGGGGGCCAGACATGCCGCTGTTCCGACGCCGTTCCGGTGGGGAGGGCGCGCAGGGCGGAGCCGGGCGGCGCGGGTTCGGCTTCGGTCGCCGGGGCACCGGATCGCCCGCGGCGGCCGGTGCCGGCGAGCCGCGGCTCGACCCGACGTACGGGGACGAGACGGCGCGCCTGGCGCTCCGCCAGGCCGCCGCCGGGGACTGGCCCGCGCTGCGCCCCGTGCTGGCTGCCGCCGACGGCGCCGACCTGTCCTTCCTGGTCGGGGCGATATCCGACGTACCCAGGGTCGAGCAGTGGACGGCCCGCGCGCTGGCCGACACCCCGGACGACGCGCTGCTGCTGGTGCTGTCCGGCGCCCGGCACGTCGTCTGGGGCTGGGAGGCCCGCACCGGCGCCCGCGCCAAGGACGTCACCGAGGAGCGCTGGAAGGTGTTCCACGAGCGGCTGGACACCGCCGAGGAGCAGCTGCTGGAGGCCGCCGAGCGCGAGCCGTCCTGGCACGCCCCCTGGAGTTTCCTGCAGAGGAGCGCCATGGGAGCCTCGCTCGGCGCGGACGTCGCCACCGTCCGCTTCGAGGCCGCCGTGCGCCGTGCGCCCGGGAACGCCGGCTCGCACCGGACCCGGCTGCAGCAGCTGAGCGCCAAGTGGGGCGGCTCGCACGAGGAGATGCACGAGTTCGCCCGCACCGCGATGCTCGCCGCCCCCGAGGGCAGCCAGCTCGGCGAGCTGGTGGCGCGCGCACACCTGGAACACTGGCTGGCCCTCCCGGACGGCGAGGACGGCGCGTACCTGACCAGCCCCGCCGTGGTGGGCGAGCTGCAGGAGGCGGCCTTCCGGTCCGTCCTGCACCCCGACTTCACGCCGGTGCGCGGCTGGCAGGCGAGCTTCAACGCCTTCGCGATGGCCTTCTCCCTCGCCGGCCAGCCCAAGACGGCACGTCTGCTGTTCGAGGCGCTGGACGGCTTCGTGACCGAGTCGCCGTGGCAGTACCTGTCGCGTGATCCGGTCAAGGCCTTCCGCGCCCACCGGGACCGCTGCACGTCGTACTGGCGCTGAGCCGTACGTCGGCGCCGGCACCCGCCCGGCACCGGCACCCGCCCGGCGCCGGCACCCGCCCGCCGTTTGTCCGCCACCCGCCCACCACCGTCATCCACCCCGCGATCGAAAGAGCCTCCGGTGTCCCCTACCGACAACCCGACGAGTGCGCACACCTTCCAGGTGGACCTGCGCGGCCTGGTGGACCTGCTCTCCCACCACCTCTACTCCAGCCCGCGGGTGTACCTGCGCGAGCTGCTGCAGAACGCGGTGGACGCGATCTCCGCCCGCCGCGCCCTCGACCCCGGGGCGCCGGCCAGGATCACCGTCCGCGCCGACGACGAGCTGTCCGTCACCGACACCGGCATCGGCCTGACCGAGCAGGACGTCCACACCTTCCTCGCCACCATCGGCCGCAGCTCCAAGCGCGACGCCGACGGCCGGCTCGACGGCGCCGGACTGGCCCGGGCCCGCGGCGACTTCATCGGCCAGTTCGGCATCGGCCTGCTCGCCTGCTTCGTGGTCGCCGACGAGATCACCGTGGTCACCCGCTCCGCCGCCACCCCCGACGCCCCGGCGATCGAGTGGCGCGGCAGCTCCGACGGCAGCTACACCATCCGCACCCTGCCCGCCTCGGCCAAGCCCGAGCCCGGCACCACCGTCACGCTGGCCCCGCGCGCCGACGCCGTCGAGTGGACCCGCCCCGGCCGGGTCGTCACCCTCGCCCGGGACTTCGGCAGCCTGCTGCGCCACGACGTCACCGTTATCGACGGCAACGGCACCGAGCACCGGATCAACCGCACCCCGCCGTGGGCCGAGCGCCACGCCTCCCCGATCGCCCGGCGCGACGCCCTCACCGAGTACTGCCGCGCGGCCTTCGACTTCACCCCGCTCGACACCATCGAGCTGGACCTGCCGCTGGTCGGCCTGCGCGGTGTCGCGTACGTCCTGCCGGACGCCGCCCCGCCCTCGCGCCGCAACGGCCACCGGGTGCACCTCAAGGGCATGCTGCTCTCCGACCAGGCCGACGAACTGCTGCCGGACTGGGCGTTCTTCGTCCGCTGCGTCGTCGACACCGACGGGCTGCGCCCCACCGCCTCCCGCGAGGGCCTGTACGCCGACGAGACGCTGGCCGCCGTCCGCGACGCGCTCGGCGCCCGGATCCGCGACTGGCTGACCGGCCTGTCCGCGAGCGACCCCGCCCTGCTGCACCGCTTCCTGTCCGTCCACCACCTGGCCGTCAAAGAACTCGCCCGCTACGACGACGAGTTGCTGCGGATGATGCTGCCCTGGCTGCCGTTCGAGACCACCGACGGCAACGTCACCCTGGACGAGTTCGCCCGCAGCCACCCGGTGGTGCTGGTGACCCGTACGGTCGAGGAGTTCCGGCAGGTCGCCCCGATCGCCGGCGCGGCCGGACTCGGCGTGGTCAACGGCGGCTACACCTACGACCACGACCTGGTGCACCGGCTGCCCGAGATCCGCCCCGGGGTCTCCGTCTCCGACCTCGACCCGGGCACCGTCACCGCGCACCTGGACACCGTCGACCCGGCCGCCGAACTGGCCGCCAACGCCTTCCTGACGATCGCCCGCGAGGTGGTCGGCCGGTTCGACTGCGACGTCGCGCTGCGCAGCTTCCACCCGACCAACGCGCCCGCCCTGCTGCTCGACAACCGGGAGGCCAGGCACGAGCGCACCCGCGCCGAACTCGCCGACGAGGCCGACGGGTTGTGGGCCGACATCCTCGGCTCGCTGCGCGCCGAGGCGCCCCGCGCCCAGCTGGTGCTCAACCACCTCAACCCGCTGGTGCGCCGCGCCGCCACCGTCACCAGCCGCGAGCTGGCCGTCACCGCCGTCGAGGCGCTGTACGGGCAGGCCGTGCTGATGACCCGCCGTCCGCTCAAGGCCAGCGAGTCCGCCCTGCTCAACCGCTCGTTCATCAGCCTGCTCGACCACGCCATGCTCGGCCACGAGGCGGCGGCCGCGGCGGGTTCCCCCGGCGTCGAGAAGTCCGGCGTCGAGAAGTCCGACGGCGAGAAGGAGGCGTGATGCTGGACACCCCCGACGCGGTGATGGCCGCGCTGCGCGAGAACGACGCCCGCCCGTACGGCCGGACCAGGACCGTCACCGCCGAGGAACTCGTCGACGCCGCCGAACAGTTCGAGGACACCGGGGTCCGCTCGATGGCCCTGCTGGAGCTGATGGAGGCCTACGAGTACGACGGCGAGCGCAGCAAGAGCCCGGTCGTCTTCGCCCGCATCCTCAAGCTCTGGGACACCGACCCGGACGGCTTCGGTGAATGGTCCCGGCACCAGGTGCTCTGGCGCTTCAAGTGGGTCGCCGACGCGCTCAAGGACACCCCGGACGTCCCGCTCGCGGCGATCCGGCGCTGGCACACCGAGCTGCGCGACCGCTACCGCGCGGCCGGCCACGACCTCCAGCCCTACTACGCCCAGCGCTACCACCTGGCCGTACAGACCGGCACCGGGGTGCAGGACGCCTACGAGCTGTGGGCGGCGCGCCCGCGCTCCGAGCTGAGCGACTGCCACGCCTGCGAGACCCGCGCCCGAGCCCGGCACTTCATCGCCGCCGGGGACGACGCCCGGGCACTGGAGGTGCTCGCCCCGGTGCTGGACGGCCGCAGCGGCTGCGAGCAGGAGCCCCACCTCAGCCAGGCCACCGCGCTGCTCGCCCAGCTGCGCCAGGGCCGGCTGGACGAGGCCGTCTCCGGCCACCTCGCCGGCTACCGCAACTCCCGCGGCAAGGCCTCGATGCTGAGCGCCCTCGGCCTGCACGTCGAGTTCTGCGCGCTGTCCGGCAACGAGCCGCGCGGCCTGGAGCTGCTCGCCGAGAACCGCGGCCTGTTCGCCGTCACGGGGGACCCGGCGGCCCTGCTGGACTTCCTGACCGGCGTCGAGGTGCTGCTCGGCCGGCTCGCCCGGACCGGCCACGGCGACCTGGCGGTCAGCGGCCCGGCCGGCACCACCTGGACGGTGGACTCCCTGCTCGCCCACGTGCGCACCGAGGCCGACGCCCTGGCCGCCCGCTTCGACGCCCGCAACGGCACCGACGCGGTCGGCGCCGCGCGGCGCGCCCGGCTGGCCGCCGAGCCGCTGCTCGCCGAGCCGCTGGCGTTGGGCGTGCGGGCCGCCGCGGCGCCTGGGCTGTCCGCCGCCCCGGCCGTCGCCCCCGCGCCGCGCCGGGCGGTCGAGCCGGAGCCGGAGGACTTCACCGCCCTGGTGCTGCGTGCCCGCGAGCTGGAGGTGCTCGGCCACCCGGACTCCGACCGGCTGTGGAAGCGGGTCGCCGAGCGCGTCGGGGCCGCCGGCTTCGTCCATCCGGAGAGCGCCGAGCTGGGCGGCCCCGAGCGGCTGCGCGCCGAACTCGCCGAGCAGCGCGCCCACGAGGCGCTCCAGCGCGACGCGTACGCCGAGGGCAAGGCCGGACTGTTGGCCGCCGCCGACCTGTTCGAGGAGGCGGGGCTGGCCGGGGCGGCGCTGATGTGCCGCACCCGGACGCTGATCGCGGACCTGGACGAGAGCGACGGCGACGTCGACGGAGACGTCCAGGGTGACGGTGACGGCGACGGCGAGGGCAGCGGCGCCCGGAGGCCCGACTGGGCGGCGCTCGACGCGGCGCTCGTCCGGGCCGAGGAGCTGCGCGCCGGCGGCGAACTGACCGACGACGACTACCTGATCGTGCTGCAGACCCGCGCCTACGCCGCCCACCACGACCTGGTCGAGGCGCTGCCCGAGCCCGCCGCCGAGGTGGCCGAGCGCTTCGAGGCGGCCGTCGGGGCGTACCGGCGGGCGGCCGTGGAGCTCGGCTCCGAGCGGCGGGCCGCCACCTCCCGGCAGTACACCGCGGACGCCGCCGCCCGGGCGGGCCGGATGGCCGAGGCGAAGGCCGAACTGCGTGAGGTGCTCGCCCGGTTGGACGCCGCCGAGCTGCCCTGGCACACCCCGCGGGTGCTCGGCCTGCTGGGCCAGGTGCTGCTGCAGAGCGACGAGCCCGGCCCGGCGGTCGAGGTGTTCCACCGGGCGCTGGCCGAGGCCGTCCGCTGGGGCGACGACTCCTACCCGTTCGCGCCGACGTACATGATGCTCGGCCACTCCTGCCTGCGGGTGGGCGACCTCGGCGGCGCGGTCCGCGCGCTGTCGGAGGCGGCCGCGCGCTACGACCGCAAGGGCGCCGAGGCGGTCGAGGAGGCCGCCCAGGTGCGCCTGCAGCTGGCCGACGTGCTGCGCGACACCGGCCGGCCGGCGGACGCGGTGGCCGTGCTGGAGTCGGTGCTGCTGGACGCGTCGGCGGCCCGCTTGGACGGCCGGATGCTCGCCCAGGCCCGGCTGGACCTCGCCCGGGGCCTGTCCGAGCTGGAGGAGTACCGGGACGCCGCCGAGGAGTACCTGCGGCTGGCCGACCAGGTGGCCGGCTGGGAGGAGCAGGAGACCCACACCATGGTCGCCTGCGAGGCCACCGTGGCGCTCGCCCGGGCCGAGCGCTGGGACGCCGCCGACGCGGCGCTCGCCCGGGCCCGCGAGGCGCACGGCAAGGCCCCCCAGGTGGACCAGATGGCCGCCACCCTGCGGGAGTTGGTGCGGCTGACGACGCGGGCCAAGGGCGAGGAGGGGCTCTCGGCCGCGCTCGCCCTGCTGGCCGAGGCGGACGCGATCGGCGAGGCCGCCGAGCGGGCCGGCGCGGAGTACAACTCCTGGTACCTGCGCGGTGGTTCGCACTACGAGCGGGCGCGCGCGCTGGCCGTCGCCGGGCGGCACGAGGAGGCGCTGGCCGAGGTCGAGCGGGCCATCCCGGAGTACGAGGCGGGCGGCGGGCAGGCCGAGTCGCCGCGGGCTGAGGCCGTCCGGCTGGCCGCGTTGATCGAGGGCAGCGACCTCGGCCGCACGGACGCGGCGGTGGCCCGGCTGACGGCCGGCATAGCGCGCTGCGAGGCGGTCGGTCTGCCGGAGGCCGCGGAGATCCTGGCGGACCTGCGGGAGCAGTTCGCGGGCGAGTGACGCCCCGCGTCCTGTCGGTGCGGCGGGGGCCCGGGCCCCCGCCGCACCGACGGTCGTTCCGTCAGCAGGGCCCGTCGTCGGCCCAGACGCCCCACTGGCCGCTGGCGCTCGGCACCTCGTTCACCGTCCACCACTTGGCGTGGTAGTCGTGCCCGTTGTACGAGACCTTGGCACCGCCGTTGTACGTGGTGCTCGCGCTCCACGCCGGGGCGGTGCAGCTGCCCGGGGTGGTCGGGGGAGTCGTCGGCGGGGTGGTCGGCGGGGTGGTGGGCGGCGTTACGCCGGCGAACTTCACCGTGTACTTGGTGAAGTCCCAGTCGTTCTGCACCACGCTGGAGCAGGAGCCGGACAGTCCCGGGTCGACGTTGCCCGCGCACTGGCGGTCCCGGTTGACCGACCAGTACGTGTAGCGGGCCAGCCCGTGCGCGGTGGCGAAGTCCAGCACGGTCTGGAAGTCGGACTGGTGGAAGTACTCGGCGGCGTCGGTGCGGCCGTTCATCATCGACACGCCCTCGTGGGCGTACGCGGTGGCCTCGTTCCAGCCGAAGGTGGTCTGCAGGATCCGGTTGAACTTCACCAGCGCGTCGGTCTGCGCCGCGGCGCCGTTGAAGCCGCCGTCGAACGGCATGATCGAGTAGTTGTCCGGCGTGAAGCCCTGCGACTTGGCCTCGTTCAGCATCTGGGTGCCGAACCAGCCGGTGCCCGCGTTGGTGCCGGCGGTGGTGATCGACACGTACAGGCCGGGGTTGTCCTGCTGGAGGATCCGCGCCGCGCCGATCTCGTTGTGGATGGCCGCGGTGTCCTCGTACTCCGGCTCCTCCAGGTCGAAGTCGATCGCCTTGAGGCCGTACTTGGTGATCACCTTCTGGTACCCGGCGGCGGTCGCCTCGGGCGTGCCGCAGACCTGGCCCAGCTTGGTGCCGCCGTAGCCGCCGACCGACACCGAGACGTCCCCGCCCTTGCCGCGGACGGTCCGGATGACGCCCGGCATGGTGGTGTCGGTGTCGATCGAGGAGGTGCCGCCCCAGGCGGGCGAACAGCTGTTGCCCTGCGCCAGGATGAACGCCAGCTGGAAGGCCTTCTGGCCGGTGGCGTCCATGACGGCGGCGGCGTCCGGCGGGCTGTTGTCCTCCGGCATCAGGTACGGCGCCGAGGCGTACCAGTTGTTGCCGAGCCCTCCGGCGGCAGCGGCGGCCGGGCCGGTGGTGTCCGCGGCGGCGGAGCCGGTGCCGGCCAGCGCGGCGACACCGCCGGCGACCAGGCCGAGCACGCCCGCCACGGCGAGCGCGGCCCGGCGGGAGCGGTGGGGGCGGTGGGGGCGGCGTTCCCGCGGCGCGGGTGGGGCGCGGTGTGGGGTGCGGTGTGGGGGAAGAGCGCGTTCCATCGGAAGCCTTTCCAGGACACGGCGGTGGGGGAGGGCGGACCTGGTCACGCCGCGGCGTGCCGGCCGAACGGGCCGTCGGCGGCGAGTGGTTGCCGAAGGCCCTCACTGGTATAGACCTGCCCCGAAGGGTGGTCAACCCCCAAAGGGTCAAGCCGCGTCCGACCGACCGGCAGGCCCTACAGTTGACGGGTGGCCAAGGAGAACACGAACCGCGTGGACGGGCAGGTGCGCGCCGGCGCCATCATCCAGGCGCACACCATCGGGCAGCTGAACCTGACCCAGCAGGCGCCGCCCGCCGTCCCCTGGCAGCTGCCGCCCGAGCTGCCCCACTTCGCCGACCGGACCGGCGAACAGGAACAGGTCCTCGCCGCCACCTCCGAGGCCGCGGCGACCGGCGGCCCGCTGGTGGTCGCCCTCAGCGGCATGGGCGGCATCGGCAAGACCGCGCTCGGCTTCCGGCTCGCCCGGGTGCTGCGCGAGCACGACCGCTGCCCGGACGGCATCCTCCACCTCGACCTCGACGACCTGCGGCGCGACGGAACCGTCGAGCTCGCCGACGCCCTCGGGGAACTGACCCGCGGCCTCGACCCCGACGCCGCGCTCCCACCCGGCTACGCCGACCGGCGCCGCCGCTACTGGACCGCCAGCCAGGACAAGCGGCTGGTGCTCGTCCTCGACAACGCCCGCAGCGGCGCCGAGGTGCTGCCGCTGCTGCCCTCCTCGGCCGGCGGAATCGTCATCGTCACCAGCCACGGCCGTCTCCACGACCTCGACGGCACCCGCGCCGTCGAACTGCCGCTCGGCCCCCTCGGCGGCGAGGACGCCACCGGGCTGCTGCGCGCCACCGTCTCCGACCCCCGGCTCGCCGCCGACCCCGAGGCCGCCGCCGAACTCGCCCGCCGCTGCGCCGGGCTGCCCGCCGCGCTGCACGTCGCCGGCCGCTGGGTGAGCCGCTACCGGAACCGTGAACTGCGCAGGCTCATCGACGAGTTGACCGTCACGCTGGACCGGGAGGGAGTGCCCGTGGTGGAAGCCGTCTGGGACGCGGCGTACGCCGGTCTGAGCCCCGAGGCGGCCCGGCTCTACCGGCTGCTGCCGCACCACCCGGGGCCCGTGGTCACGGACGGGGCGGCCGCCGCACTGCTCGGCGGAGGCGTGGCCGACGCCGAGGGCGCGCTGGAGGAGCTGGACGAGGCGGGGCTGCTGCTCCCGCGGCCGGACGGGCGGGGGCTGCACGACCTCATCCGCGGGCACGCCTCGCGGCGGGCGGCCCTTGACCCGGATGCCGCCGAGGACGTCCCGGCCGCCCGGCGCCGACTGGTCCGCTGGTACCGGCGGCAGGCCACCCGCGCGGACCTGGTCGCGGCCGGGCCCCGGCTGGTGGTGGCCCGGCCGCCGGAGGAGGAACCGGGGCTCGCCGAGGCGCCCGACCTGTCGTTCGCCTCCCGCCTGGAGGCCCTGCACTGGCTGGAGCGGGAGCACCTCG
The DNA here is from genome assembly GCF_044763205.1 of Kitasatospora sp. NPDC096204. Classification (NCBI taxonomy): domain Bacteria; kingdom Bacillati; phylum Actinomycetota; class Actinomycetes; order Kitasatosporales; family Streptomycetaceae; genus Kitasatospora; species Kitasatospora sp. NPDC096204. The sequence goes on along the minus strand of NZ_JBIWFT010000002.1, from coordinate 314,573 downwards.
CCCTCTACGGCTGTGTGCGGATCGCGTACGAGGACGGCCTGGACGCCGACGCCGTCGCGCTGTGCGAACCGCTCTGGACCCACTTCCTCGACCACCAGCACTACGCCGACGTGATCGACTCCTTCGGGCTCGGCGTCGCCTCCGCCGACCGCTGTGAGGACCCGCTCGCTGTCGTCCGGATGCGCTGCCAGCTCGCCCGGCCGCTGTGGGAACAGCGCCGGTACGCGGAGGCCGCCGAGCAGTTGCGGGTGGCCGTCGGGCGGGCCCGGCTCCTCGGCTCCACCGAGCCGGAGCGCAAACTCCGCGCCTCCGCCGTCGAGTTCCGCGGCAAGCTGGCCTCGGTCCAGGGCGACTGGGCCGCCGCCGTCCCCGACTTCGAGGCGGCCCGGGCCGAGCACCTCGCGATCGGGAACACCTACGGCGCGATGCTCCAGACCTACCTGCTCGGCCGTGCCGCCCTCGCCCTCGGCGACCCCGAGCGTGCCGTCGCCCTGCTCACCGAGGCGCACCGGGTCGCCACCGAGGACCGTCGTGAGCGCATGACCTCGCGCACCGGGTTCGAACTCGCCACCGCGCTGCGGGCGGCCGGACGGCGGGCGGAGGCCGCGCCGCTGTACCGGGCCGCCCTCGACGGCGCCCGCGCCCGGAAGTCGGCCACCGACGAACTGCGGGTCCTGGACGCGCTGGCGGACTTCCACGAGGAACAGGGCGAGGCCGAGCAGGCGGCCGGCTACCGGGCGGAGGCGGCGCGGCTGCGGGGGTAGCCCGGAGCGGGGGCGCGGGGGCGGCGGACGAGGAACAGATGACAGCCGACAGATAACAGATTTCGAAATCTGTCAGCTGTTCGCTGTTCGCCGTTCGTCCCGCGTCGGCTCAGATCGACCGTTCCGCTTCGGCCTTGGCGGTCGGCTCCAGCCGGAGGGCGTGGGTCGCGATGTCGATGTGGGCCGTCGGGGCGGCCGGCAAGGAACAGATGACAGCCGACGGATAACAGATGTCGAAATCTGTCAGCTGTTCGCCGTTCGCCGCGCCGGCTCAGACCGGCTGCTCGGCTTCGGCCTCGGTGGCCGGTTCCATCCGGAGGTGGTGGGTCGCGGTGCCGATCCGGGCCGTCAGGGCGGCGGGGAGCGTGCGCAGGCCGTCCGGGTGGGTGGCGAGCCAGGTGTGGACGGCGGAGAGCGCGGCGGCCGGGTCGGTACGGCGGATGCGGCCGCCGGAGCGGTCGGGGGCCACGTGCACGGTGACCGGGTCGCCCCCGTCGCGACGCAGCAGCCCGGCGGTGGGGGAGAGGACCACGGCGGCCGTGCGGCAGTTTGGGTACTCGGCGAAGACCTCGGCCGTCCAGTCGGCGGCGGTCCGGTACTCGTGGTGCCAACCGGTCGGCGCCGCCGGAGTGTCGGCGCGCCGGTACAGCAGGGCGGCGCTCTGGAGGGCGCGGGTGCCGGCCCGGCCGTACTCGGCGGCGAGGTGGTGGTAGGGCAGGTCCGTCCACGGCGGGAGCCGGTCGACGGTGATCCGTTCGCCGTCGAGGGACGCCCGGACGGCGAAGGTGTCCGGGGTCCGCGGAGCGCGCTCGGGTACCGGCACCGGCAGCGGGCGGGGCCGGACCGGGTACGGCGGTGGGACGAGGTCGAGCAGCTTGTACAGCTCCGGCCGCAGCGTCTCCAGGCACTGCCCGGCGAGCGCGAACGCCCGCTCGGCGAACCGCCGGGTGCCGCCCGGCCCCTCCGGCAGGACCGGTACCGGCGGGTCCGAGCGGTCCGAGCGGCCCGAGCGGCCAAGACCCTCCAAACCCTCCAGGCGCGGCACGGCGGCCAGCAGGTGGGCCATCGGACTGTCGGGGACCAGCTCGTCCGCGCCGTCACAGGCCGCCACCACCGGCAGGTCCAGCGCGGCGGCGTAGAGCGCGACCGAGCCGTGGTCGGTGACCAGGACGTCCGCGGCGACCAACAACGCCGCCCACTCCTCGTAGGGCGCCGCGAGCAGCAGGCCCGCGTCCAGTGCGGGGCGCAGCCGCCGGGACAGGTCGAAGGAGCCGGTCCGGCTGTACTCGTTGGGGTGGACGACCAGCGCGAGCTGGTACTCGTCGTACGGCAGCCGGGCGGCGAGCCCGGCGGGCAGCTCGGGGCGGCGGGTGAGCAGTGACTGCGGCCCCCAGGTGGAGGAGAGCACCACCAGCCGTCGCCCGCCGGTGCCGAGCGCGGCGCGGACGGCCTCCCGCCGGTCCAGGGACTCCAGGAGCCGGTCGAGCGTCGGGTCCCCGGCGACGATGGCGTGCTGCCGCGCTCCGGGCAGCCGGTCGGCCAGCTCCTCGACCTGGTCGGGGTGGGCGAGGGCGTGCAGGGCGGCGGTGGGTCGGCCGTCGTTGAGCAGGAACGCCGGGTCGAGGCCGGACGGCAGCGAGGGCGAGCCCTCCCGGGCCAGCGCCTTGTTGAAACCCGCGCCGTGGGGGAGCAGCACCTGCCGCCCGTGCAGGCCGCCGAGCGCGCCCTTGGGACTGGCGGTGAGGATCAGGTCGTGCCGGCCGGCGAGGGCCTCCGCCCACGGGACGCAGCGTGCCCCGGCGGCGTCCACGGCCGCCAGTGCGTCGGTGGCGAAGTCGGAGCCGGGCACCAGGGTGAAGCGGCAGCGGACGCGCTCGTCACCCTCGAAGACGGGCAGCAGGTCGAGCAGGCGGTGCAGTGCGGTGGCCGAGCGCACGGCGAACAGCACCTCGGCGGGGGAGTCCGCACCGCACGGAGGCGCCAGCGGCCGCCCATCCGGCCACCCGCCCAGTCGGCCACCCTGGCCACCCGGGCGGGCTGGCTGGCTGGCTGGCTGGCTGGCTGGCTGGCTGGCTGGCTGGCTGGCTGGCTGGCTGGCTGGCTGGCTGGCTGGCTGGCCCAATGGTCCCGTACCACACCTCAGCACCCCCCGGAGTCGGTGCGGCGGCACCGGCTCGGCGTGGTCGGGGTGGTCCTGCGGCGGCATAGGGGCGATGGTAACGGCCGGGGTGCCGGAACGGCGTGGATCAGCGCATTCCGCCCCACCGCTCCTCCCCCTCACCGGACGCCCCGTCAGCCGCAGCCGAATCTACGCGACCGGTGGAGGAGCCGTTGCGGCAGGTCAGGCCCTGGCGGCGGGCTCGCTCAGGCCCTGGCGGCGGGGCCCGGTGAGGCCCTGCCGACGAGGTCCGCGCCCACGCCCGCCAGCAGACCGCTGACCGCCGGGGACCACGGGCGGCCGCTCGGCCCGGTGAGCGTCAGCGTCCGGTGGACGGCGGGGCGGATCGGGATCAGCACGCAGTCGGCCGGGAGCATGGTCAGCGCCAGTGCGGGCATCACCGACACCCCGACACCCGCGTGCACCATGCCGATCAGGGTGTTCAGGTCGCGGATGCGGTGCCGCGGAGTGAAGCGGACCCCGGCCCGTCGGTAGGCCTCGCGGACGTAGCGCTCGCAGCCGCCCTCCGAGAGCAGGAAGTCGTCGTCCTCCAACTCGGCCACGTGGACGGTCGGTTCGCCGGCCAGCGGGTGGTCGCGGCGCAGCAGCACGTGCATGGAGTCGGCGCCGAGCGCGACCGCCCCGGGCGGCAGCCGGCCGGCGTCCATCAGTACGGCGGCGTCCACCATGCCCGCCTCCAGCCAGACCGGCAGCTCGTCGTCCTCGCCCTCGAAGACCCGGACGGTCAGCTGCGGGTGGGCCGCCCGCCAGTCCTTCAGCAGTCCGGGCAGCAGTGCCTGGCAGACGGTGGTCGGCGCCGCCAGCCGTATGGTGCCGGTCAGGCCGCCGGAGTGCCGGGCGGCGATCGTGCGGACGGCGGCGGCCGAGGCGACGGCCGTCCGGGCGTGCGGCAGGACCTGTTCGCCCAGTGGAGTGGCGCGGCACGGGCTGCCGCGCCACAGCACGGGCGCGCCGAGGGCCCGTTCCAGTGCGGCGACGGCGTGCGAGACCGCGGACTGGCTGATGCCCAACTCGTCGGCGGCCGCGCCGAAGCCGCCGGTGTCGGAGACCGCGACCAGGGCCCTGAGCTGGGCCAGGTTGACGTCCGAGGTCATGAGACTTCCTCATCACGAGTGCAACGCCACTTGTTGGACTCATGCTCCGACGCCGGGCCAGTCTCTGTCCAGCCGATGGCACGGACTCGGACATGGGACTCGGACAGGAGGTGGTGGGGATGCGGCGCTGGCTGCCGGGCTTCGTGGCCCTGTCGGCGATCTGGGGCGCGAGCTTCGCCCTGATCAAGGTGGCGGTCGACGCGGGGGTGCCGCCGCTCTGGGTGGCGCTGTGGCGCTGCCTGCTGGGCGCGGCCGCGCTGTGGGCGATCCTCGTGGTGCGCGGCGAGCGGGTCCCGCGCGACCGGGCGCTGTGGGGCCACTCGGCGGTGGTGGCGGTGCTGCTCAACGCCGTGCCGTTCACCCTCTTCCCGTTCGGCGAGACCAGGGTCAGCTCGCTGCTCGCCGGGGTGATGAACGCGACCACCCCGCTGTTCACCCTGCTGTTCGCGGTGCTGACCGTCCCCGAGGAGCGCCGCCCGGGCGCCCGGCGGCTGGCCGGACTCGGGCTCGGCTTCCTCGGCGTGCTCACCGTGCTCGGGGTCTGGCACGGCCTCGGTGCCGGCGCGACGACCGGCGCGCTGGCCTGCCTGGCCGCCACCTGCTGCTACGGCGCCGGCTACGTCTATCTGCGCCGCTTCCTGTCCGGCCGCTCGGAGTCGGTGGCCGCCCTGTCCGTGCTCCAGATCACCTGTGCCGCCGTCGAGCTGGCCCTGGTCGCGCCGCTCGCCGCGGGCGTCCCGCACTGGCCCGGGGCCGGCGCGGCGCTCGCCCTGCTGGTGCTCGGTGTGTTCGGCACCGGTCTGGCGTACCTGCTCAACATCGCGCTGGTGCGCAGTGCGGGGACGACCGTGGCCTCCGCCGTCACGTACGCGATGCCGCTCTGGTCGACGGCGCTCGGCGCGGCCGTCCTGCACGAGCCGGTGGGCTGGAACGCCCTGGCCGGCGGCGCGCTGGTGATCGTGGCCGTCGCGCTGACCAGGCCGCGCCGGGCCCGGGCGGAGGCACCGGGCGGGGCTCCGGCCGAGGGTTCGACCGGGGACCGGGTGGAGGCCCAGGAGGCAGCCCAGGCGTAGGCCCGGGTGGAGGCCACCGGCGTACCGGTCCAGGCAGAGGTCCAGGCAGAGGCCCAGGTGGAGTCCCAGGTGGAGTCCCAGGTGAGGCCCCGGGCGAGGCCCCGAAGGGCCGTCAGACGTTCCGTTAGGGTTGACCGGGTGAGCGAGAGGACCGGCGACGGGACCAGCGAGGGGGAGCAGCGGCCCGCCTCCGTCCGCGAGGCGCTGTGGGCGCACCCGCTGCGCTTCCCCTTCACCCGCCGGGTGCCGCGCTGCTGGGCGTACCTGCTGGGCAGCGCCCTGCTCGGGCCGGTGCAGCTGGCGGTCCTCGCGGTGCTGCTGGTGCTCGGCATGGGCCTGTCGGTGGTCGGCATCGGGCTGCCGGTGCTCCTCGCCCTGGCACTCGCGGGCATCCCGGCCGCCACCGCGGCCCGGTGGCGGCTGCGGCTGGTCGAGCCGGTCCCGCTGCCCGACCCGCACCGGAGCCTGCCCGGGGCGGGCCACCGCGCCCGCATCCGCACCCGGCTGCGCGAGCGGGCCACCTGGCGCGAACTCGCCCACACGGTGCTCGCCTCGACGGTGCTGGCCGCCGCCGCGCTCGGCTTCACCGTCCTCCTGGTGCTCTCCGGCCTGTACGTGCTCTCCCCGCTGGTGGTCTGGGCGCTCGCGCCGGAGACGGTGATGCTGATCCCCGGGCACGCCGCCCACGGGCCGCTCGCCGCCCTGCCGTTCACCGCCGTCGGGCTGGCCGGCCTGCTGCTCTGCGCCTACGCCGGGGCGCTGCTGACCGCCGCCGAGGTCGCCCTGGCCCGCTTCCTGCTCGGGCCCCGGGAGGACGACCTCGGCCGTCAGGTGCTCGAACTCACCCGCTCCCGCGCCCGGTTGGCCGACGCCTTCGAGGCCGAGCGGCGCCGGATCGAGCGCGATCTGCACGACGGCGCGCAGCAGCAGCTGGTCGCGCTCAGCATGACCCTCGGGCTCGCCGAGTACGAGCTGCGCGAGCGGGACGGGCGGGCGGCGGAACTCGTCACCCGGGCGCGCGGCGAGGCCCGGCAGGCGCTGGAGCAGCTGCGCGGGCTGGTGCGCGGCATCCACCCGCAGGTGCTCACCGACCACGGGCTCGCCGCCGCCGTGGACGAGGTCGCCCAGCGCCACCCGATCCCGGTGGCCACCGACATCGAGCTCCCGGAGCGGCTGCCCGCCCCCGTGGAGACCACCGCCTACTTCACCGTCACCGAGGCGCTCACCAACGCCGCCAAGCACAGCGGTGCCACCGCGATCACCGTCCACGGGCGGGTCTCGCGCGGCCGGCTGGTCGTCCAGGTGACCGACGACGGCCGCGGCGGGGCCGACCCGGCCGCCGGGGCCGGGCTGGCGGGGCTCGCCGACCGGGTGGCACTGCTGAGAGGACGGCTGATGGTGACGAGCCCGACGGGCGGCCCGACGACGCTGCGGCTGGAGGTGCCGTGCTCCGGGTCGTGATCGCCGAGGACGCGGTGCTGCTGCGCGCCGGACTGGTCGAACTCCTCGCCCTCGGCGGCCATGTGGTGACCGCGGCCGTCGGCGACGCCCGGGCGCTGGCGGCGGCCGTCGACGCCGACCGTCCTGACATCGTGCTCACCGACGTCCGGATGCCCCCCGACCACACCGACGAGGGCCTGCGCGCCGCCCTCGCCCTGCGCGAGCGCCACCCGGGCCTGCCCGTCCTGGTCCTCTCCCAGTACGTGGCCACCCCGTACGCGACCCGGCTGCTCGCCGCCGCCGGCGCCCAACCGGCCGGTCTGGGCTACCTGTTGAAGGACCGGGTCGGCGACGTCGCGGAGTTCCTGGACGCGCTGCGGCGGGTCGCCGGCGGGGAGACGGTGATCGACCCCGAGGTGGTCCGGGCGCTGCTGCGCGGCCAGTCCGCCGACCGCCCGCTCGCCCGCCTCACCCCGCGCGAGCGCGAGGTGCTCGCGCTGATCGCCGAAGGCCTCAACAACCAGGCCGTGGCAGGCCGGTTGAGCATCACCGAGGCCTCGGTGGTGAAGCACTGCGGGAACATCTTCATGAAGCTGGACCTGGACCCGACGGAGGGCAACCGGCGGGTGCTCGCGGTGCTGGCCCACCTGCGCGGGGAGTGAGCGGCCGGCCCGTCGGGTGGCGGGTCACCCACTTGTCAGGGCGGTCGCGGTGCCGGAACGATGGCGTCATGGCGAGGACACGGGAACCGCAGAGCGCGATCGTCAACCGACTGCTCAAGGGCGAGGCGACCAAGGACGACACCACGACGGCCCAGACGAACTTCCTGCTGTGGCTGCGACAGGAGTGGGCCGGGGACGGCGACCAGGCACTGACGGCCTGCCAGGACATGCTGACGCAGGCCGGCGGCGAGGAGTGGCGGGCACTGCCGGAGCGTGATCTGTCCGCCCACGTCTGGCTGTTCAGCTTCTCCTGCCCGAGCCGGGACGACCTGGCCGGCCAGGCGCGGAACTGGGTGACGGCCGTCCAGGCCAACGGCGGGGCCCCGGCGATCGCCCGCCTGGTCAGGCACCTGCGGGGGCAGCCGGAGTGACGTGCGCGGCCGGGGCGTCCTGAGCGGCCGCTTCCGGCAGGGGCGCGGTGGGGTCGAGCAGGTCGGTGAGCCGCCGCGCCGAGGCCTCCCAGGCCCAGTGCTCCTCGGCCCAGCGCCGCCCCGCCGCCCCCATCCGGGCGCGCTCGGCGGGCGGGGCCAGCAGGATCCGGGTCAGGGCGGCGGCCACCTCGGCGGGGGCCCGGCCGTCGACCACCGCGCCGGTGACACCGTCCAGGACGGTGTCCGGGGCGCCGCCGGAGCGGCCGGCCACCACCGGGAGGCCGGCGGCCGCCGCCTCCAGGAAGACGATGCCCAGGCCCTCGGCCTCCAGACCCAGCCGACGGGTGCGGCACGGCATCGCGAAGACGTCCGCCCCGGCGTAGTGCGCGGCGGTCGCGGCGTGGTCGAGGCCGCCGGTGAACACCACGCTGCCCGGTTCGGTGAGCCGGCGGGCGAGGCCCCGCAGCCGGCCCTCGTCCGGGCCCCGGCCGACCAGCACCAGGGTGGTCCCGGGCACGGCCCGGCGGACCGCGGGCAGCGCGCGGATCAGCACGTCCTGGCCCTTGCGCGGGACCAGCCGCGCCACGCAGAGGACCACCGGGGCGGTCGCCGGGCTCCCGGCGCCGGCGGGCCGGAACACCGACGGGTCGACCCCCGGCACCAGGCGCGCCAGCCGGGCGTCCGGCCCGAGCGCGGGCGCGATCCGGGCCCGGGTGTAGGCGCCGAGGTAGGTCACCACGTCCGTACCGCGGCCGATCCGGCGCAGCAGGCCGCGGGCGCCGGGGGTGCGGGCCCACCAGATCTCGTGGCCGTGCGTGGTGGCGACGGTGCGGCGGATGCCCGGGGCCAGCCGCCGCAGGCCGGGCGCCATCGCGGCGAGCGGGGCCGCGGCGCCGAACCAGACCCGGTCGCAGCCGTGGGCGCGGGCGATCTCCGCGGCCCGGCGGGTGGCCCGCGGGGTCGGCAGCAGCATGCGGGCGCGGTCGCGGATCACCGGGTAGGGGAGAGCGGCGTCGTGGCGCTCGGCGCCCGGTTCGGCCGAGGTGTAGACCACGACGTCGTGACCGGGGACGCGGTCGGCCATGGCCCGGACGAAGGTCTCGATGCCGCCCTGGCGCGGCGGGAAGTCGTTGGTGACGACGAGGGTGGTGCCCATGGCAGGCCTTTCGGAACGGAGGACGAGGAGGAGAGCAGGACGAGGACGAGCGGCAGCGCGAGGTAGCCGAACCGTCCGGCGGGCGCCAGCAGGAAGGCCGCTGACAGCCCCAGGGCCAGCCGGTGCGCCGCGGCGGCCGCGGTGCGGGGCGGGCGGGTGAGCAGCGAGGCCCCGACGGCGAGCCCGGCGAGCAGCAGCAGGCCGACGGCGGCGTACCAGCCCATCGGGCCGAGATCGGCGAGCAGCCGCCCGGGCAGTGGGCTGGCGGCCGGGGTCGCCAGCCGGCCGCGCCCGGTGGGGAAGGCGAACACCTGCTCCATCAGCGGCCCGGGCGAGCGCAGCGCCACCGGCAGCACCGCCACCGCCGCCGCCCCCACCGCGACGGCCGTCCCGCGCAGCGCGGCGCGCCGTCCGGCCGTGGCCGCCAGCAGGGCCGCCACCACGGCGAGCGCCGGCCAGGCCGTCCACTTCAGCGAGCAGGCGGCGGCCAGCGCCAACCCGGCCGCCACCGGCCGCCGTTCGGCGGCGCGGACCAGGGCGAGCCGGCACAGGCCGATGAGCGGCAGGTCGACGCCGCTGACGCAGAGCGGCAGCGCGACCACCGGCGAGGCGGTGAGCGCGACGGCGCCGAGCCGGCGCCCGGCGGGCACCGTCCGCAGCACGCAGACCACGAACACCGCGGCGCACCAGAGCCGGGCGTCACCCAGCGGCGAACCGCCCAGCAGCGCGCGGGGCAGGCCCAGCAGGGCCATCCCCGGGAGGTACGGGTCGTACTCCTCGACCACCTGCGGGTCGGCCCGGTACGGCGTGCCGGTGTGCAGCAGCAGTGACCCGGAGCGCTCGATCACCCCGACCTCGCTCTGCCCCTGCCCGGTCGGCACCAGCACGATCAGCGGCACCAGCACCGCCCCGACGGCCGCGACCGCCACCGACAGCTCGGGCCCGCGCCGCCGTGCCGTCGCCACGACGAGCGCCGCGAGCAGGTACCCGAGGGCCGCCCACGCCCCCCAACTCCGGTGCGGCCCGAGCCCGGACACCAGCGGGAACGCTCCCGCCCACCCCGCCGCGGCCAGCCACCCACCGCACCACCACCACGCCCGTTTCGTCACCCCTTCATTGCATCGCCGCAGGCCGGCGGGGTCAGCACGGTCAAGTCGAGTCCCGTGGTCGGGTTTTCCCTACCTCCGCCCGGGCCCGCGACGCTCCTCGCGCGGGCGGGGGTTCATCGGGTGGCCCGCCGCCGTCGGGCCGGTCCGTCCCGGCGCTGAGGTCCGTCCCGGCTCTGAGGTCCGTCCGGGCGGTGAGGTCCGTCCCGGCGCTGACGTCCCTCCGGGCGGTGAGGTCCGTCCGGCCCGGGAGCCGAACGTCCCCCGCCTGCACTGACGTTCGGTGGCAGCCGGATTACTGATCGTCCCGACGGGCCCGCTATCCTCGCCGTGTGCTGAGGTCGTGGGATGCGGCGGTGGAGCGGGCGCAGGACCGGCTGGCGGCGGGGCCGCGGCTGCGGGCGGCCGGGCCGGGGGAGGAACGGCGGTTCGCGCTCTGGGACTTGGCGTCCCTGGTGGAGGGCGGGCTGGGCGAGCTGGTGGACCCGGACGGGCTGGCGCCGCAGGTGGAGCGCGGGTGGCGGGAGCGGCTGGGGGAGAGCGGGCGGGAGTGGCCCGGCGGCGAGCTGTACCGGCGCCGCTACTGGATCCAGGACGACGGCGGCACGGTCGTCGGCACCGTCGCGGTGGACAACTGGACCAAGGGCCCGAGCCAGCTCGCCGTCTCCTCCCTCTACGTGGCCCCGCAGGCGCGCGGCCGCGGCCTGGCCGCCGCCGCGCTGGACGAGGTCTACGCGGCGGCCACCGCCGAGGGCCTACCCGGGTTCCGGCTGGAGGCACACTGGGCCTGGCAGCCGGCGGTCCGCTACTACCTGCGCCGGGGCCTGTGGGTGGTGGGCTGGAAGCACTCGCTGTCCTTCGCCCGGATGCCCCAACTCCCCGCGCACCGCGTGCGGGAGGAGGACGGCCGGCTGCTCCTGCTGGTCGAGGACCGGCTGCGCGGCTGGGTGCCGATACTGGCCGCCGGGCAGGAGGGCCGCTGGCTGCGGCTGGACGAGACGGCGGACTACCGGGGCTGCGACGGCTGGGTGCACGAGTACGCCCGCTCCACGCTCGCCCTGTACCTGGCGCTGGCCGGCCGGCCGTTGGTGCGCGGTCCGCAGTGGTGGGCGGAGGCGTGGCGCTGGTCGGACGCCGGGGAGCCGGAGGGCCTGGCGTACCGGATCGAGGAGTTCGAACGGGTGGCCAGGGCGGCGGGCCGGCCGGTGGCGAGCCCGTACCGCCCGGTGCCGCTGTCGCAGTCCCCGCTCCCGGAGTCCCGACTGCCGCAGTCCCGGCTCCCGGAGCAGGCCCCGCCGGCGTCCTGGCGGCTGGCAGACTCGGGGGATGGCTGAGATCGAGATCGACGGCGCCCCCGCCGACCCGGCGCGGCTGGCCGCGCTGGGGCTGCTCAACTACGGGCACTTCACCACCCTGCGCGCCGAGGCGGGCCGGGTGCGCGGTCTGGCGCTGCACCTGGACCGGCTGGTCCGGGACTGCCGGCTGCTGTTCGGCGTCGAGCTTGACCGGGCGGTCGTGCGGGAGCGGATCGGTGCGGTGCTGCCGGCCGACGGCGCGCCGGTGATCGTCCGTGTCACCGTGTACGACCCGGCGCTCGGCCTGGAGCGCCCCGCCGCACCGGCCGCACCCGTCCTGCTGGTGACCACCCGCCCGGCCGCGACGGCCGACCCCGCCCCGCTGCGGGTCCGCACCACCACCTACCGGCGGGAGCTGTCGGAGGTGAAGCACGTCGGCCTGTTCGGCCTGGTGCACCATCGCCGGCAGGCCCAACTGGCGGGCTTCGACGACGTGTTGCTGGTCGACGAGGGCGGCCTGGTGGTCGAGGGCGCGACCTGGAACGTCGGCTTCCTGGCCGGGGACGAGCTGGTCTGGCCGCAGGGCCCGAGCCTGCCCGGCGTCACCGAGGCCCTGCTGTCGGCCGCGTACCGCGGACCGCAGTTCCGCGCGCCGCTGCCCGCCGACGCGCTGGCCCGCTTCACCGCCGCCTTCGCGGTCAATGCGGGTGTCGGGGTGCGTCCGCTGGCGGCCGTGGACGGCACCGCCTTCGACCCCGCGCACCCGGTGCTCGCCGAGCTGCGAGCCTCCTACCTGGGGATTCCCGGCGAACGGGTGGGGGGATAACCCCACCTTCGGTCCGCCGGTGGCCTGCATGGTCCGCGGAGCCCGCGCTTCCTAGGTTGGAGCACGTTGACGACGAGCGACGCAGACCGAAGGAAGGCCCACCCATGGCACGCCGCCAAGACCGCCGCAGGACCGACGAGTTCGGAACGGACCGGTACGGCCCTGACGGATCCGTCCACACCGCGGCCCGGTACGGCGGCGCCCCGTACGACAGCGCCCCGTACGCCCCGGCCCCGCAGGCGGCCCCCGCGATCGAGCTGCGCGGGGTGCGCCGCGCCTACGGGCGCGGCGAGGCGACGGTACAGGCGCTGCGCGGAGTCGACCTGGCGCTCGCCCACGGCAGTTTCACCGCGGTGATGGGCCCCTCCGGCTCCGGCAAGTCCACCTTCCTCCAGTGCGCGGCGGGTCTGGACCGCCCGGACGCCGGGCAGGTCCTGCTGGGCGGCGAGGACATCACCGCACTCGGCGAGGACCGGCTGACCAAGCTGCGCCGCAGCCGGATCGGCTTCGTCTTCCAGTCCTTCAACCTGCTGCCCTCGCTGACCGTCGAGCAGAACGTGCTGCTCCCGCAGCGCCTCGCCGGGGAGCGCCAGGACCGCGCCCGGGCCCGGGAGCTACTGGCGCGGGTGGGCCTCGGCGAGCACGCCGGGCGGCGGCCCGGCCAGCTCTCCGGCGGCCAGCAGCAGCGGGTGGCGATCGCCCGCGCGCTGATCACCCGCCCGGACGTGGTGTTCGCCGACGAGCCGACCGGCGCGCTGGACACCCGGACCGCGCACGAGGTGCTGTCCCTGCTGCGGCAGGCCGTGGACTCGCTCGGCGCGACGGTGGTGATGGTGACCCACGACCCGGTGGCGGCCTCCTTCGCCGACCGGGCGCTGTTCCTGGCCGGCGGCGCGATCGTCGACGACCTGCCGCACCCGAGCCCGCAGGCCGTCGCGGACCGGATGGTCGCGCTGACCGCCCGTCCGGTGGGAGCGGCGGCATGACGAACGGACTCGCGCGCGCCTCGGTGCGCTTCCGGCCCGCGTCCTTCGTGGGCACCCTGGTCGCCCTGCTGCTGGGCGCCGCCGTGGTGGTGGCCTGCGGCGTGCTGCTGCAGACCGGCCTGACCGCGAGCCTCCAGCCCACCCGGTACGCGAACGCCCCGGTGGTGGTCGCGGCCGAGCAGGCCGTGACGTTCCAGCGGAAGATCGGTGAGGACACCGAGACCGAGGAGCTGACCGTCCCGGAGCGGGCCCGGACGGACGCCGCGCTGGTCGCCCGGCTGGCCGCCCTGCCCGGGGTCGCGGCCGCCCGCCCGGACACCGCCTTCCCGCTGCCCGCCACCGACCGGGCGCCGGCCCTGACCGGCCGGGGCTTCGCCGCGCTCGGCATCGCCGGGCCGGGCGACAAGCTGGTCGAGGGCCGCGCCCCCGGCGCGAACGAGGTGGTGCTGGACGCCGACACGGCGCACGCCGCCCACCTCGCGCCCGGCGCGAGCCTCACGCTCACCGCGCCCGGCGGCACCGCGGACTACCGGGTCTCCGGCCTGGCCGCCGCCCAGCAGGCCGGCCCCACCGCCTGGTTCGCCGGCCCCACCGCCGACCGCCTCTCCGGCCACCCCGGCCGGATCGACGCCATCGCCGTGCAGCCCCGCGAGGGCGTCACCACCTCCGCGCTCGCCGCGCAGGTCCGCCAGGCCGTCGGCGGCGACGCCAGGACCTTCACCGGGGACGACCGGGGCGCCGTCGAGCACCCCGCCCCCGGCGACACCCGCACCATGCTGATCGCCCTCGGCGGCACCTTCGGCGGCTACGCCACCATGACCGCGATCTTCGTGGTGATGAGCACCGTCGCCCTCGCCACCGGCCAGCGCGCCCGCGAGTTCGCCCTGCTGCGCGCCATCGGCGCCACCCCGCGCCAGATCCGCCGCACCATCGCCGCCGAGGCGATGCTGGTCGCGCCGCTCGCCGCGGCCCTCGGCGTGCTGCCCGGACTCGCCCTCGCCCGCTGGTGGTTCGGCCAGCTGGTCGAGCGCGGCGCCGTCCCCGCGGACGTCCGTCTGGACGTCGGCCCGCTGCCGATGCTCGCCGCCGTCCTCGCCTGCACCCTCGCCGCGCTGACCGCCGGCTTCCTGGCCGCCCGCCGGCCGTCCCGGATGCGGGCCGCCCAGGCGCTCGGCGAGGCCGCCGTCGAGCCGCCCCGCCCGGGCCGGGTCCGCACGGTCCTCGGGCTGGTCTTCGTCGCCGGCGGCACCGCGGCCGCCGCCGTCGCCACGTCCCTGGACGGCGCCAAGGCCGCCCAGACCGCGCTCGGCGTGGTGATGTGCTTCATGCTGGCCGTCGCCCTGCTCGGCCCCCGGCTGGCCCGGGCCGCCGCCGTGGTGCTCGGCGCCCCGCTGCGGGCCGGCGGCGCGCCCGGCTCGCTGGCCGCCGACAACACCCGCGCCAACGCCCGCCGGCTGGCCTCCGCGATCACCCCGATCGTGCTGGTCACCGCCTTCTGCGGCACCCTGCTGATCCTCCAGAGCACCGTGCGCCACACCACCGGCGAGAACGTCCGGGCCGGTGTCACCGCCGACCACGTGATCGCCTCCACCGGCCCCGGCCTGCCCGCCGGGACGGCCGAACGGGCGGCCCGGGTGCCCGGCGTGGACACCGCCGTCGGCGTGCTGCGCACCGGAGTCGTCTTCGAGAACGCCGGCCAGCCGGGCTCCGCCCCCGTGCTCGGCGTCGACGGCGACCCGGCCCGGCTGCCGAAGGTGCTCGACCTGGGCGTGCGCAGCGGCACGCTCGCCGACCTCGGCCGCGCCCCCGACACCATCGCGCTGAGCGTCACCATGGCCGACGCGTTCGGCGCCGAGGTCGGCGACCGGGTGAAGCTCTGGCTCGGCGACGGCACCGCCGTGCGGCCCGCCGTGGTCGCGGTGTACGACCGCGGGCTCGGCGTCGGCCAGGCGCTGCTGCCCCGGGCCGCGGTGGCCGAGCACGTCACCGCCGGGTACGACAGCCAGGTGCTGGTCGCCGACGCGCCGGGCGCCGACCCCGCGGCGGTGGCCGCCGGACTGGGCGCCCTGACCGGGGCCACCGTGACCGACCGGGCCGGCTTCGTCGCCCAGGCCGACAAGGACCTGGAGATCAGCGGCTGGGCCAACACCGTGATGGCCGCCGTGCTCGGCGGGTTCGCCGCCGTCAGCGCCGCCAACACCCTGGTGATGACGGTGCTGGACCGGCGCCGGGAGGTCGCGCTGCTGCGACTGGCCGGAACCACCCGGCGCCAGGTGCGCCGCATGATGCGCTGGGAGGCGCTGCTGGTGGCCACGACCGGGCTGGCGGTCGGCGCGGCGATCGCCGGGCTCACCCTGGTGCCGGTCGCCCGGGGCGTGGCCAACTCCGCCCCGTACGTACCGCCGATGCTCGCCCTGCCGCTGGCCGCCGGAGCCGTGCTGCTCTGCCTCGCCGCGACCGGGGTGCCGGTCCGGGCCCTGCTGCGCACCCGGCCGGCGGCGCTGGGCGCGGCACGCCAGTAGCGGCGAAGCGGAAGCGGGCCGCGGCAGGCCGGGGAGGGGTGCGCTCGAGGACGACTCGGGGGCATCCCTCCTTCGGGTGAGGGCTACGGCCCGAGTGGGTGGCGAACGAAACCACCGGAAGTACCAACCGGCCCTATTCGGGCGGATCGTGATGTCCGGTCGGTTACGCTCTCGCCCGCCCCGCCCGACCTCGACGCAGAGAGTAGCCCGACATGAGCAGTCCTCCTGCCGCCCCGGCACCCCGCTGGCCGCTGATCCTGCTGCGCACCTCCACCACCTTGTTGGCGCTGCTGTCACTGCTCCAGGTCATGCTCGCCGGAAGCTTCCTGAACGGCACCTACGAATCCCTGAAGGACCACGAGGGCACCGGGATGGTGCTGGCCACCGTGGTGGTGGTCCAGCTCGCGGGGGCCGCCGCCGTCCGGTGGCACGGCCGGGGCCCGCTGTGGCCGCTGTGGACCACCGCGCTGCTCGCCGGCGCCGTCACCGGACAGATCGCCGCCGGCTACGCCCGGGCGCTCGGCGTGCACGTCACGCTCGGCGTCCTGCTGGTCAGCGGTGTGCTGTTCGGCCTGGTCGGCGCCTGGCGGCTGCCGCTGCCGGCCCGGAACGTACGAGTGGCCGGCGGCCCGGACGGCGCCGGACGGCTGCCGCGCCCCGGCGGGCCGGTGGAGGTGTCCCAGTGAACCGGCGCCGGTTCCTGGGCATCGGCGCCTCCGTCCTCGGCACGGGCGCCCTGGCCGCCGTCGCCGCCCCCTCCGCCGCCCGGATGCTCGCCGAGGGCCGCCCCGGGCAACTGCTGAGCAGCGAGCTCGACCTTCCGGAGGCCTTCCGGACCGCGCTGCCGCTGCCGCCCGTGCTGCGGCCGGTGCGCACCGACGAGACCGGCGACCACTACGAGATCACCCAGCAGGTCGCGAACCTGGAGATCCTCCCCGGCGTGACGACCGAGGCCTGGACGTACGGGGGCAGTTTCCCCGGGCCGACCCTGGTCGCCCGCTCCGGGCGGCCGGCGGTGGTCAGACACCGCAACGAGCTGCCGGTGCCCACGACGACCCACCTGCACGGCGGGCACACCCCGGCGGACAGCGACGGCTACCCCGTGGACCTGGTGCTGCCGGTCGGGACGTCGGACGACGACGCCCGGCGGATGGTGGACATGGCGGACATGGGGGGCATGGCGGGGATGCCGGGGATGCGCCACGCCGAGGGCAGGACCGTCACCGGCGAGCGCACGTACACCTATCCGGGCAGGCAGCGCGCCGCCACCCTCTGGTACCACGACCACCGGATGGGCTTCACCGGCCCCGCCGTCTGGCGCGGACTGGCCGGCTTCCACCTCGTGCACGACGACGAGGAGGCCGCGCTGCCGCTGCCGCACGGTGAGCGGGACCTGCCGCTGATGATCGCCGACCGCTCCTTCGCCGCCGACGGCTCCTTCAGCTACCCGGCCGTCGATCCCGACCTCGGCGAGCCGGGCGTCACCGACGCCTACGCCAACGGCGTGCTCGGCGACGTCATCCTGGTCAACGGCGCGCCCTGGCCACGACTGGACGTCGACCGGGTCCGCTACCGGCTGCGGCTGCTCAACGCCTCCAACACCCGGCTCTACCGGCTGGAACTCGACCCGCAGCCCGCCGGCGGCGACGCCCTGGTCCAGATCGGCTCCGACGGCGGCCTGCTCGCCGCCCCGGTCCGGCACGACGGGATCGAGATCGCGCCCGCCGAACGCTTCGACGTCGTGGTCGACTTCGCCCGCTACGCGCCCGGCACCAAGGTCCGGCTGGTCAACCGCTTCGGCCGCGGCCGGACGGCCGAGGTGATGCGCTTCGACGTCACCGCGAGGCAGGTGACCGACGACGCGAGGGTGCCCGACCGACTCGCCACCGTCGAAGCCCTGGACGCCTACGACGCCGTCGCCACCCGCGACTTCGCCTTCCGCCGCAGCCGCGGCGACGGCTGGACCATCAACGGCCGCCTGTACGAGCCCGGCCGGAACATCGCCAGGCCCGCCCTCGGCGAGGTCGAACTCTGGCGCTTCTCCAGCGACCTGCACCACCCGGTGCACGTCCATCTGAACCAGTTCCAGGTGATCGGCCGCAACGGCGACGACCCTGGCCCGTACGACGCGGGGTGGAAGGACACCGTGGACCTGCGCCCGGCCGAGGCGGTGGAGGTGCTGGTGAGGTTCACCGACCACCCGGGGGTGTACATGCTGCACTGCCACAACCTGGAGCACGAGGACATGGCGATGATGGCGGACTTCACCGTGCGGTGAGTCCGCTGTCCGGAGATCCGGCCGGTTCCGAGCCGCCCGGTTCACCCGGACGGCGCAGGGTCGGAGGGCGTCCGCTGCGCCCTTCGGCACTCCTGTCCTACCGTCGCGGGAAGAAGGACCTGCCGACGGACGGAGCCGCCGCATGACCACCCCCGCCGAACGCCGCCGGCGCGGCCGGGCCGCCCGGGAGCGCGTCTCCCGTTCCGCCCACGGCCGGTGGATCCCCGCCGCCGAACGGCCGGACCCGCTCGACGTGCTGGAACGGCAGGGCGAGGACCGGATCGCCCGGCTGCTGCCGATCCGCTACGGGCGGATGGCGCAGAGCCCGTTCGCCTACCTGCGCGGTGCCGCCGCCGTGCTGGCGGCCGACCTCGGAGCCCTCCCCGGCACCGGCCTCATCGTCCAACTCTGCGGCGACGCACACCTGTTGAACTTCGGCGTGTACGCCTCGCCGGAGCGCGCGCTGCTCTTCGACGTCAACGACTTCGACGAGACCTTCCCCGGCCCCTTCGAATGGGACGTCAAACGGCTCGCCGCCAGCGTCGCCGTCGCCGCCCGGGACAACGGCCAGGACGAGCGCCGGGCGCGCCGGGCCGCGCTCGCCGCCGTCCGGGCGTACGCGGGCGGCATGCGGCGACTGGCCGGGATGGGCGAACTCGACGTCTGGTACGACCGGGTGGACACCGCCGACCTGCCGGCGCTGCTGCGCAAGCCGGGGCAGCGCAGGCAGGTCGAGGCCGGCCTCGCCCGCGCCCGGCGCTGCACCAGCCTCCAGGCCTTCGGCAAACTCACCGAGGAACGGGACGGGAAGCGTCGGATCATCAGCGCGCCGCCACTGATCGAACCGTTGAAGCCGGCCGAACTGCGCGCCATCGGCAAGGTGTTCAGCGACTACCGGTCGACCCTCGCGGAGGACCGCCGGGTGCTGATGGACCGCTACCGCTTCGTCGACGCGGCGACCAAGGTGGTCGGCGTGGGCAGCGTCGGCACCCGCTGCTACATCGTGCTGCTGGAAGGCCGGGACGGCCGCGACCCGCTCTTCCTCCAGCTGAAGGAGGCCGGGCGGTCGGTGCTGGAGGAGCACCTGCCGCCCGTGCGGGTGGACGCCGAGGTGGCCGTCCACCACGGCGGCCGCCGGGTGGTCACCGGGCAGCACCTGATGCAGGCCGCCAGCGACATCTTCCTCGGCTGGACCACCGGCCCCGCCGGGCGGCACTACTACGGCCGCCAACTGCGCGACATGAAGGGTTCGACGGACATCGCCGACCTCACCCCCTCCGGCCTGTGCGCCTACGCCGACCTCTGCGGCCGCACCCTCGCCCGCGCCCACGCCCGCACCGGCGACCGCCTGGCCATCGCCGGCTACCTCGGCAGCGCGGACACCTTCGCCGAGGCCGTCGCCGACTTCGCCCTGCGCTACGCGGACCGTACGGTGGCGGACCACGGTGAGCTGGTGGCGGCGATCGCGGCCGGCCGGGTGACGGCGACCCCGGGGGTGTGAGCCGCCGGGGTCGGGCCCGGCTTCAGGCCAGGGCTCGGGCAGGCTCCACGGCAGGGCCAGAGCCAGGGCCGGGGCCGGGCCGCAGGCCGTCCAGGACCGGCCGGAAGAGGTGGTCGACTGGCGCGCCCGCGTCCCTGCGCGCCCCCGCGCCCCCGCGTCCCTGCGCGTCCTCGGGCTCCCGCGCGCCGCGCCGCCGTGCTCCGACGGCGGTGCGGCGCGGGGTGCCGGACGCCGTGGGTCAGCCGACCCTGGGCCGGATCGCGGCGATCGGCAGCGCCGTGGCGACCAGCAGGCCCCCGGCGAAGAACGGGCCGAGGTCGCCGGCCGCCGTGCCGAGGGCGGCGGCGGCCAGCAGCGGGCCCGCGGTGGCGCCGAGGTTGAGCGCGGCGGTGGCGTAGGCGCCGGCCAGGGTGGGGGCGCCGACCGCCTCGTACAGCACCCGGGTGATCAGCGTGCCGCCGACCGCGAAGGACAGCGCGCCCAGCAGGAACACCAGCGGCAGCAGCGCGCCCGGCGCGTCCGAGACGACGGCGAGCGCCGGCCAGCCCACCAGCAGCAGCGGGCCGCCGACCGCGAGGACCAGGCCGGGGCGCCGGTCCGCGAGCCGCCCGGCGACGCTGACCCCGGCGAACGACCCGGCACCGAACAGCACCAGCGCGACCGGCACCCACAGCTCGCCCAGCCCGGCGCGGCCGGTCACCACGGGGGCGAGGAAGGTGAACCCGCCGAAGGTCGCCGCGTTCACCAGCGCGGCGAGGAGCATCGCGCGGAGCAGCCCCGGGCGGCGCAGCTCGGCGAACTCCGAGCGCAGTTCTGCCGTCGCGGTCCCGTCGGACGAAGTGGCCGGAGACGGAAGGTACTTGGCGATCCCGGCGGCGGCCGGAAGGCAGAGCAGCGCGACGGCCCAGAACGCGGCGCGCCACCCGAACAGCGCGCCCAGCACCGCCCCGCCCGGGACACCGGCCACCGTCGCCACCGTCGTCCCCGCCAGCAGCACCGCGAGCGCCCGCCCCTTGCGGTCCGCCGGGACCAGCGCGGCGACGGTGGTCAGGGCCAGGGCCAGGAACCCGGCGTCGGCGAGCGCGGCCACCACCCGGGTGACGAGCAGCACCGGGAAGCTCGCGGTGACGGCCCCGACGGCGTGCGCCGCCGCGAAGGCCAGGACGAACCCGAGCAGGCTGCCGCGCCCCGACCGGTTGCGGACGAGCACGGCCATCAGGGGCGCGCCGAGCGCCATCCCGACCGCGAAGGCCGAGGTCAGCCCGCCGGCGGTGCCGACGGGGACGCCGAGGTCGGCGGCGAGGTCGGGCAACAGCCCGGCGAGCATGAACTCCGAGGTGCCCATGGCGAACACGGCCAGGGCGAGCAGGTAGAGCGGAAGAGGCATGGCGAGGCTCCGAGGAGGGCGGTGGGAACGAGGAACGGACGTCTCGTCACCGCACGCTCAGCCCCCGGGCGGCGCGGGCGTGGCGCTCGCCCGGACCGGAACTCGGTGGTTCGGTTCGGGGGTTCCGGGTTTCAGGGGGCTGACGGCGCGTGACCGAGAGACCCCACCCTGGATGCCTCAGGGCTCGACATGCCCGCAGGCTACCCGACCGTCCGCTGTCGGAGCGACAAGTTCTACTTCACGACCCACCACGGCGACGCCAAGGTGGTCGTCGCGGTCCTGGACTCCTCCGGCAACCTCTACCTCGCAGGTGACCTGACCGAGGGGCAGTACCGGATCAACCTGGGCTACCAGGCGGCCGCGCGGTTCCCGCGGCCCCGAGGTCCGCGCACTCTCCGGAGTGCGCGGACCTCCGCCGTTGCCGTGCGCCGCTCGCCGGCCCGGCCGCCGTCGGGCGGCGCCGGTCGCCGGCTCACGGCACCAGCATCCGCAGGGCGTCCTTCGCCACCGCGACGTCCACCGGGAGCCGGGTGATGAACTCCCCGTCGGCGTAGGCGGTGATGCCGGGCGACTCGATCCGCAGGGACTCGGTGCGCAGCGTGGTGACCTCCGGGTGGCTGATGTGGGTGCCCTTGAAGAGCGTCGGGAAGAAGCGGGCGATGCGCAGCCGCGGCATGGCGTCGACGAGGGTGACGTCGAGCAGGCCGTCGTCGGGCAGGGCGGCGGGGCAGATCAGCATGCCGCCGCCGTAGCTGCGGGTGTTGCCGACGGCGGCCAGGGTCAGGTCGCGTTCGATGACGGTGCCGTCGGCGAGGGTGATGCGGAACGGCAGCGCCCGCAGGTTGGCGAACTCGACGGCGATGGCGAGGTTGTAGCGCATCCGGCCGCGCGGCCAGCGCAGCCGGTTGGCGCGGTCGCTGACCAGGGAGTCGAAGCCGGTGGCGAGGACGGAGCCGTACCAGCGGACGGCGCCGTCCGGGCCGGTGATCCGGCCGAGGTCGATGCCGCGGGTGCGTCCGGCGGCGATGACGTCGGCGGCGGCCTCGGGGGTGCCGAGCGGCAGCCCGTACTCACGGGCGTGGTCGTTGCCGGTGCCGGCGGGTATCACGCCGAGCGGGACGGGGGTGCCGGCCAGGGCCTGGAGGGCGAGGTTGATCATGCCGTCGCCGCCGACGACGGCCACCGCGTCCACCCCGCCGGCCACCGCCTCGCGGGCGAGGCGGACGGCGTCCTCGGGGGAGCGCCCGGCGTGCGGCTCGACCTCGATGCCGAGGGCCCGCAGCCGGGCGGTGGCCCGGTGGGCGGCGGGCTCGGCATGGCCGATGCCCGCCGCCGGGTTGGTGAGAACGGCGACCCTGCGGACGGTTCTCACCTCGTTCACGGGATCAGCTTGCCCGGGTTGAGGATGCCCGCCGGGTCGAGTTCGGCCTTGACGGCGCGCAGGATGCGCACGCCGAGGTCGCCGATCTCGTCGGTCATCCACGGCCGGTGGTCGGCGCCGACGGCGTGGTGGTGGCTGATGGTGCCGCCCGCGCCGATGATGGCGTCCCCGGCGGCGCGCTTGGCGACGCCCCAGCGGGTGAGCGGGTCCTCGCCGAGGGCGGCGGCGACGGTGAAGTAGAGCGAGGCGCCGGTCGGGTAGACGTGCGAGATGTGGCAGAGCACGAGGGCGCCGGGCAGGGCCCCGGTGAGCGCCTCGGTGACGGCGGTGCGCAGGTGGGGGAGCCGCTCCCAGGTGGCGGCGGTCTCCAGGGTCTCGCAGAGCGCGCCGGCGCCGAGCAGGGAGTCGCGCAGGTAGGGGGCGCTGAACCGGCCGTGTTCCCAGGCCCGGGCGGGGGCCTCGCCGAGCGAGGTGCCGCCGGCGGCGAGCAGGGCGTCGCGGGTGAGCTGCTGCCGGGCGGCGACCTGGGCGGCGCTGCCCTCGAAGACGGTGACGGCCAGGCAGCCGCTGACCGCCGGGGCGCCGCCGATCTGCTCGGTCATGGCCAGGTTGATCATGGTCTCGGCCTCGTCGGAGAGCCGGATCACGGTCGGGCCGGTGCCCTGCTGCTCGACGGCGCGCAGCGCGGCCGCCCCGGTGGCGAAGTCGGGGAAGCTCCACGCCTCGTACGCCTTGACGGCGGGCAGCGGGTGAACCCGCAGGCGGACGGCGGTGATCACGCCGAGGGTGCCCTCGGAGCCGAGGAAGAGCTGGCGCAGGTCGGGGCCGGCGGCGGAGGCGGGGGCACGGCCGAGGTCGAGCACCCCGGCGGGGGTGACGACGCGCAGGCCGCGCACCATCTCGTCGAAGCGCCCGTACCCGGCGGAGTCCTGGCCGGAGGAGCGGGTGGCCGCGAAGCCGCCGATGGTGGCGTAACGGAAGCTCTGCGGGTAGTGGCCGAGCTCCCAGCCGCGTTCGGCGAGCAGGGCCTCCGCGGCCGGGCCGGTGAGGCCGGCGCCGAGGACGGCCTCGCCGGAGGTCTCGTCCAGGGCGAGCAGCCGGTCGAAGCGGCGCAGGTCGAGCGAGACGACGGCGTCGAGGCCGCCGCGCTCGGGGTCGAGGCCGCCGACGACGCTGGTGCCGCCGCCGAACGGGACGACGGCGATGCGGAGTTCGGCGCACACCGCGAGGACGGCGGCGACCTCCTGCTCGCTGCCGGGCAGCACGACCGCGTCGGGCGCGTCCTGCGGCTCGTGGCTGCGCCGGCGCAGCAGGTCGGGGGTGGACTTGCCACCGGCGCGCGGCAGCCGGTCGGCGTCGGCGGCACTGACGTTGGCCTCTCCGACGGCGGCGGCCAGGGCCGCGAGGGCTTCGGCGGAGATCCGGGACGGGCGCAGCACGACCTCGTCGGCGCTCGGCCCGGGGGCGGCGTCGCCGGTCACGCCGAGGGCCGCGGCGAGCAGTCCCTTGATGTCGGCGGACAGCTCCTTGGCCAGGGCCGGGTCGCCCCAGGCGTCCCACTTCATCGGGGGGAGCGGAAGTGCGGCGCCGGCCGGTCCCGCTTGCGTCTCAGGTGCCATGCGTTACAGTTTCACACATCATGTCAAGTAGTAACGCCGAGCCTCAGCCCCAGGCCCCCGGGGAGCGCAGCACCGACGACGCGATCCTGGACGCCGCCGCCGACCTGATCGTCCACCTCGGCGTGCGCCGCACCCAGCTGGCCGAGATCGCCCGCCGCGCCGGGGTCAGCCGCCCGACCGTCTACCGCCGCTGGCCGGACGTCCGGGCGGTGATCGGCGCACTGCTCACCCGGGAGATCCTGACCACCCTGGAGGGCGCCGGGCTGGACGTCCACGACCGGGAGACCCTCGTCGAGCGGGTCGTGGAGATCGCCGTCCGGCTGCGCGACCACCCGGTGCTCGGCGCACTGCTGCACTCCGACGACTCCGACCTGCTCCTCCAGTACGTCGTCGAGCGGCTCGGCGCCAGCCAGCGCGGCCTGCTGGAGGCGCTGCGCGCCGCCATCGAGCGGGGCCAGGAGCACGGCTCGATCCGGGCCGGCGAGCCGCTCGAACTGGCCGCCATGGTCCTGCTGATCGCCCAGTCCACCGTCCAGTCGCACCGCATGGTCGCCTCCCTGCTGCCCGAGGCGGCCTGGCGGCGCGAACTGGCCAGAGCGCTGAACGGATACCTCGCGCCATGACCCCCACCGCAGGCCCGTACGCCGGGACCTCCCGACTCGACGCCGCCCGCCGCACGCTGGAGCTCGAAGCGCTCGGCGACGACCCCCGGATCGACCTCCTGGTCATCGGCGGCGGCGTCACCGGCGCCGGCGTGGCCCTGGACGCGGCCTCGCGCGGCCTGCGCACGGTGCTGGTCGAGGCCAGGGACCTGGCCTTCGGCACGAGCCGCTGGAGCTCCAAGCTGGTGCACGGCGGCCTGCGCTACCTCGCCTCCGGGCGGATCAAGGTGGCCCGGGAGAGCGCCGTCGAGCGCGGCGTGCTGATGACCCGCACCGCCCCGCACCTGATCCGGGCGCTGCCCCAACTGGTGCCGCTGCTCCCCGGCCTGCTGCGCCCGGGCCAGGCCGCGCTGATCCGCACCGGCTTCCACGCCGGCGACGCGCTGCGCCTGACGGCCGGCACCCCGGGAGCGCTGCTGCCGCGGGTGCGCCGGATCGACGCCGACCGGACCCGCCTGCTGGTGCCGGGCGTGCGGACGGACGGGCTGCGCGGCGCGCTGGTGGCGCACGACGGCCAACTCGTGGACGACGCCCGGCTGGTGGTCGCACTGGCCAGGACCGCCGCGCAGTACGGGGCGAGCGTGCTGACCAGGGTGCGCGCCGAGCAGGTCACCGGCACCTCGGCCCGGCTGGTCGACACCCTCACCGGGCGGGAACTGGCCGTCCGGGCCGGCGCGGTGGTCAACGCCACCGGCGTCTGGGCGGGCGAGGTGGACACCTCGATCAGGCTCCGGCCCAGCCGGGGCACCCACCTGCTGGTGGACGCGCGGGCGCTCGGCAACCCGACCGCCGCCCTCACCGTGCCGGTGCCCGGCTCCACCAGCCGCTTCGTCTTCGCCCTGCCGCAGCAGCTCGGCCGGGTCGCGATCGGCCTGACCGACGAGGACGCCCCGGGCCCGATCCCGGACGAGCCCCAGCCCACCGAGGCCGAGCTCTCCTTCCTCCTCGAGACCGTCAACGCCGCCCTTGAGACCGCTCTGACCAGGGCGGACGTGCGCGGGGCCTACGCCGGGCTGCGCCCGCTGATCGACACCGGGGACGGCAGCACCGCCGACATCTCCCGCGAGCACGCGGTGCTGGAGAACCCGGACGGGGTGGTCACCGTGGTCGGCGGCAAGCTCACCACCTACCGCAGGATGGCCGAGGACGCGGTGGACGCCGCCGTCCGGCTGCGCGGCCTGCCCGCCCGGGCCTGCTGGACGGCCCGGCTGCCGCTGATCGGCGCCCCCGGGCACCGGGACAGCCGCCCGCTGCCCGCCGGGGAAGGTGCCATGGGTTCGGTGCCCGCCTCGGTACCCGCCTCACTGCTCGCCCGTCACGGCGGCGCGGCCCACGAGGTGCTGGCGGCGGGGGAGTCGGCGCCGGTCGCGGAGGGCCTGGACGTGACCCGCGCCGAGATCGCCTACGCCGTCACCCACGAGGGAGCGCTGGACGTGGCCGACGTGCTCGACCGCCGCACCAGGATCGGGCTGGTCGCGGAGGACGCCGAGCGGGCCCGGAAGGCCGTCGAGGAGATCGTCGGAGAGTGCCGAGGGGCGGTTCAGGAGGGCTGAGCGGCCAGGGCCCTTAGGGGAGGGGCGCGAGGTCCGGCTCGACCCAGCTCGTCCGGGCTCGCTCGTCCGCGAGCGTCCCGGGCCGGTAGTGGCGGGCGAGCAGGTCCTTGTCGAGCAGGTCGGGGTGGCGGGCCGCGAACGCGTCGAAGTCCGGTGCGTCGTCGGCGTGGTGGGCCACCAGCTCGACCCAGGCCCGGGTCATGGTGACGTGGAACTTCTGTGGCGCGCCGGCCTTGGTGGCGGTGCGCAGGATGCCCTCGCCGATCAGGTCGAGGGCGGCCGTGGCGCCGTGGCGGCGGACGGCGAGCCAGGTGAGCCGGACGTGCTGGCGGTGACCGAAGCGCTCGGCGTCGCCCATCACCTCACGCAGCAACTCGTCGAAGGCGTCGGGGGCGTCGGGGGTGGCGGGGGAGGCGGGGGAGGTCATGCGGAGGCCTTCGGTGGGTGGTGGGGTGGCCGAGGGATCGTAGGGGTTTCCGGCATTCCCGGGCAAATGCGAGCAAACCGCCTGAACGGGTGGCTGCCCGTGTGCCCGGGCAGGTGTCCGATGTACCGCGGGCTCGGGCCGGTACGGCGATCCGCCGTACCGGCCCGAGCCCGCCCCCGCTGCTACGCCTCGGTCCTGCCCGGCGCCTGGAGGCCCCAGAGGCGTCCGTCGGGGTCGCGGACGGCCGCCATCCGGGTGCCGAAGTGGGTGTCCTCGAACGGGGTCTCCAGCTCCACGCCGTCGGCGGTGGCGAAGGCGTCGGCGTCCGCCACCTTCAGCACCAGCTGGACCTGCGGCTGCCGGTCCGCCGGGATCTCGGCGATGAACAGGCTGGGGCCGGTGCTGCTGCGCAGCCGGCCGGAGTTGTGGTCGGTGGCGAACTCCAGCTCGTAGCCCAGGCCCTGGAAGAACTTCACGGACTTGCCCCAGTTGTGGGTCTCCATGAACACGGCTTCGATGCCCTCGGTGGTCATCTCAGTCCTCCTTGACGGATTTCTCGACGGACTTCTCGGACGGTTGCGCGTGCTGGGCGGCGGGGACGTCGCCGAGGTAGGCGCGCAGCGCCTCGGCGACCAGTGCCGACAGCGACAGCTCCTGCTCGACGGCGCGGAGCTTGACCTGCTTGATCAGCCCGATCGGCAGGTACACGTTGAACTGCTTCACATCCTCGTCTCCCACGCTCACGATGCTAGCACTCTAGCTTGCTAGCAAGGTAGCCCCGCAAAGGAGCGGGGCCGAGCGGTGAAGCGGAGTCGGCGGGTCGCGAGCGTCGACGTGCCGGGGTCGACGTGCCGGGGTCAGCGTGCCGGGGTCAGCGGGCCGTGCGCTCGGGCATCGGGTGTTCGGCGCCGGACAGCTCCAGTACGCAGGAGAGCGGGTGCTCGGCCCGGCCGGTGCGCTCCAGCCGCACCGCGAGCGGCTTCGGCGGCTCCTCGGCGACCTGGGTGGCGAGGGTCAGCGGGTAGGCGCCGTGCCCGTGGACGCGGTGGAAGGCGCACTCCTTGCCGTCGACCAGCACCTCGGTCTCGGTGATCCGGCCGGAGCGGACGTTGACGGTCACCGAGTGCCCGCCCTGGTCGAGGTGGAAGCTGTACCGCTGGCGCATCGGGACCTCCGGCGACCGGGCCTGCGACGAGGGGAAATCCACTGACAGTCTAGGGCGGCAGGTCGTTAGGGTGCTCGGCATGAGGAGCGCAGCGGGTGGCCCGCGGCCGTACGGGCCGGACGACGAGGTGGCGGAGCACGAGTACGTGCTCGGGCTGTACCGGGTGCCGGTCAAGGTGAGGGCGGGGCGGAAGGCCGGCCCGGCGCCGCAGTCCGGGCTGCTGGAGGCGTGGGTGGACGGGGGCGCGCTGCGGGCCGTCCTGTGCCGTCTGGGTGCGCGGGCGCTGCCCACCCTCGCCCGGCACGAGCCGGACCTCGACTTCAGCAGCCGGATCGGGCGGCCGTCGATGGCCGGGCTGGTCCGGGAGGTCGAGCGGGTGGACCTGGCCCGGCTCCCGGCCGCCGAGCGCGAGGTGCTGAGCCTGCTGCTGGGTTGGGCCCGCAGGTCGCTGGCCGAGGACGGCGCGCTGCGGATCGAGATCGACGCCGTGCAGTGAGTGGTGAGCGGTTCCCGTGCGCGACCCGGAGAACTTCCCGGGGCGGGCCCACCCGCAGACGGATTCTCGTGATCTCTACAGTGTTGTAGATTCGTCCACAGGGAGAGATCAGAGGAGGGCATTGTGGGAGTTTCGCTGGCCAAGGGCGGCAACGTCTCGCTGAGCAAGGAGGCGCCCGGTCTGAGCGCCGTGATCGTCGGTCTCGGCTGGGACGTGCGCACCACCACCGGCGCCGACTACGACCTGGACGCCAGTGCGCTGCTGTGCAACGCGCTGGGCAAGGTGGTCTCGGACCAGCACTTCGTCTTCTTCAACAACCTCCGCAGCCCCGAGGGTTCGGTCGAGCACAGCGGCGACAACCTGACCGGCGGCGGGGACGGGGACGACGAGCAGATCAAGGTCGACCTGGACCGCGTCCCGGCCGACGTGGCCAAGGTGGTCTTCCCGGTGTCGATCTACGACGCCGACGCCCGGCTGCAGAACTTCGGCCAGGTGCGCAACGCGTTCATCCGGATCGTCAACCAGGCCAACGGCCTGGAGATCGCGCGCTACGACCTGACCGAGGACGCCTCGACCGAGACGGCGATGGTCTTCGGCGAGCTGTACCGCAACGGCAACGAGTGGAAGTTCCGCGCCATCGGCCAGGGCTACGCCTCCGGCCTGCGTGGCATCGCGACCGACTACGGCGTCAACGTCTGATCGTCCGCGGTGATCTGACGGGGTTTCGGCGGTTTCGGCGGCCGTGGCGGGCGCTCAGCCGGTCCGGCCGATCGCGTGGCCGCCGAAACCCCCGCCGCCGGTGAACTGGTGCTGCCACCAGGCGGTCATGGCCGGCTCGTCCATCCCCGGCCAGTCCGGTGCCGCGGTGACCTGGGCCCGGCCGAGGGCGCGGCCAAGCTCCACCAACTCCCGTCCGGACGCCGTCCGTTCGCGGTCGTAGGCGGCCAGCAGGGCCGGCCAGGAGCCGTGCTCCCGTCCGGCCAGCTCGAAGGCGTGGGCGTCCTGCACCGCCTTCACCACGCCGCTGGTGTTGTGCGGGCGCACCACGGTGGCCGCGTCCCCGCCGATCAGCAGCCGGCCGGCCGTGCGGTGCGGGGCCGCCAGGTCGTAGATCGGCTGCAGGAAGGTCCGTTCGCGCGGGGTCAGGGTGACCAGGCCGGCCCAGTACGGCGGCAGGTGTCGCTCGGCGAGCTGCCGCAGTTCGTCCAGCTGTCCGTCGCCGAGGGTGCCCGCCGGGATGCTGGTCGGGCCGTCGAGCCGTAGCCAGGCGGGGGTGGGGGCGTAGAAGACCCAGTTCACCTGGGTGCGGCCGGGCTCGACCCCGGGGATGCGGTAGATCACCACCTGGCCGCCGGGGTAGCAGGCGGTGACGCACTGTTCCTCGGGCCAGGGCGCCGCGCCGCCGGGCAGTTCGGCCAGCAGGGCGGAGTCGTAGCTGCCGCGCCAGCACACGTACCCGGCGTACTCGGGCTCGGCCTGCGGGCAGACGGCGGCGCGGACCACCGAGCGGTAGCCGTCGGCGCCGATCACCAGGTCGTACTCCTCGCGGCCGCGGCCCGCTTCGGCCCAGGCGCCGTCCCCGTCGTCGCCGACGGCCGTCACGGTGGCGCCCAGCCGGAACTCGACCTGCTCGGGCGTCCGTTCGCGCAGCGCCTGCCAGAGCACGCCCCAGTGGTGGGAGTGGAACGGGAAGGGCTGGGCCCAGAGCAGCCGCCCGCAGCCGTCCGGTCCGTCGCCCTCGCCGGCCGCGCCGCGGGTGACCCAGCGGCGGACGGTGAGGCGGTGGCGGCGGGTGTCGGCGTCGAGGTGCCCGGCCCGGACCAGTTCGTCGAAGCGGTCGTCGTGGGTGCACAGTCCCACGCCGCGGTCCTCCAGGCGGCCGGGGCTGCGTTCCAGCACCACCACCCGTTCCGCGCCGAGCCGGGCGGCGGCGCCGGCGAAGGCGCTCCCGGCGATGCTGCCCCCGACCACGGCCACCGAGCCACCCCGCACAGTCGCCCCTCTCCCGAGCTCGCGATGTCCCCCGCCCTGTCCGGGACACGACGATACGCCGCCCGTCCGCTCCGGGTGCCGTGTTCTGCGCCATCCGGAGGGCGCATCGGAGCGGACCTTCGGGCCTTATGCAACTAGTTGCATATCCAGCCGCCCGTCCCCTACCCTGCGGTAACCAACGACCCCCGCCCGCGCCCCCAGGAGACGTCGATGAGCGCCCACCCCGGCAGCAGCCGCTACCCGCACCTGCTCAGCCCGCTCGACCTCGGCTTCACCACCCTGCCCAACCGCGTGATCATGGGCTCGATGCACGTCGGCCTGGAGGAGGCCCCCGGCGGCTACGAGCGGATGGCCGCCTTCTACGCCGAGCGGGCCCGCGGCGGCGTCGGCCTGATCGTCACCGGCGGCATCGCCCCCAACGAGGCCGGGCGCCCCTGGGAGGGCGGCGCGATGCTGACCACCGAGGAGGAGGCCGACCGGCACCGGACGGTCACCGACGCGGTGCACGCCGCCGGCGGGAAGATCGCCCTGCAGATCCTGCACTTCGGCCGCTACGCCTACCACCGCGACCTCGTCGCCCCCAGCGCGATCCAGGCCCCGATCAGCCCCTTCACGCCCAACGAGCTCACCGCCGAGCAGGTCGAGCAGACCATCGAGGACTTCGCCCGCTGTGCCGAACTCGCCCGCCGCGCCGGGTACGACGGCGTCGAGATCATGGGCTCCGAGGGCTACCTGATCAACGAGTTCATCGTCGCCGCCACCAACCACCGCGAGGACGAGTGGGGCGGGGCGTACGAGCAGCGGATGCGCTTCCCGGTGGAGATCGTCCGCCGGGTCCGCGAGCGGGTCGGCGAGGACTTCATCATCGTCTACCGGCTCTCCATGCTCGACCTGGTCCCCGGCGGCTCCACCCTGGAGGAGGTCGTGCGGCTCGCCCAGGCCGTCGAGGCCGCCGGGGCGACCATCATCAACAGCGGCATCGGCTGGCACGAGGCCCGCATCCCCACCATCGCCACCTCGGTGCCGCGCGGCGCCTTCGCCTGGGTGACGAAGGAGGTGATGGGGAAGGTCGGCATCCCGCTGGTCACCACCAACCGCATCAACACCCCTGAAATCGCCGAGAAGTTGCTCGCCGAGGGCAGTGCCGACCTGGTCTCGATGGCCCGCCCGCTGCTCGCCGACGCCGACTTCGTCGCCAAGGCCCGGGCGGACCGCGCCGAGGCCATCAACACCTGCATCGGCTGCAACCAGGCCTGCCTCGACCACACCTTCAACCTCCAGATCACCTCCTGCCTGGTCAACCCGCGCGCCTGCCACGAGACCGAACTCGTCCTCGGGCCCACGCGGTCGCGCAAGCGGATCGGCGTCGTCGGGGCGGGCCCGGCCGGACTCGCGTTCGCCGTCTCCGCCGCCGAACGCGGCCACGACGTCACGCTGTACGACGCCGCCGAGACGATCGGCGGGCAGCTGAACATCGCCCGGCGCATCCCCGGCAAGGAGGAGTTCGACGAGACGCTGCGCTACTTCCGCACCCGGCTGGCCGAGTTGGCCGTCACGCTGCGGCTCGGCGCGACCGTCACCGCCGAGCAGCTGGCCGAGCACGGCCACGACGAGATCGTGCTCGCCACCGGCGTCACCCCGCGAACTCCCGCCGACATCCCGGGAATCGACCACCCCAGCGTGCTCGGCTACCTCGACGTGCTGCGCGACGGCGCGCCCGTCGGCGAGCGGGTCGCCATCCTCGGCGCGGGCGGCATCGGCTTCGACGTGGCCGAGTTCCTCACCGACCCGGGCGACGCCGCGAGCCTCAACCCGCCCGCGTTCCAGGCCAAGTGGGGCATCGACCCGGAGTACCGCGAGCGCGGCGGCCTGCGCGCCCCGGAGCGGCCGAAGCCCCCGCGCAGCGTCCACCTGCTCCAGCGCAAGACCACCAAGGTCGGCGCCGGCCTCGGCAAGACCACCGGCTGGATCCACCGCACCGAACTCAAGCACCGCGGCGTGGTGATGGTCCCCGGCGTCACCTACGAGCTGATCGACGACGCCGGGCTGCACCTCACCGTCGACGGCGAGCGCCAACTCCTGCCCGTGGACACCGTCGTGCTCTGCACCGGCCAGGAGTCGCGCCGCGACCTGTACGAGGCGCTGCGCGAGCGCGGCCTGTCGGCGCACGTGATCGGCGGCGCGGACGTGGCCGCCGAACTGGACGCCAAGCGCGCCATCAAGCAGGGCACCGAGCTGGCCGCCTCGCTCTGAGGCCCGCGTCCCCGGGCCGGCGTCCCCGGGCCGGCGCCCCGCGGTGCGAGCCGCGGGACGCCGGTCGTGAAACCACTGGTGGCCCGCCCGCCGGGTGTTGCTAGGATCCGCAGGCCGAAGCGCAGGCCGAATGCGCAGGTCACGAAGCGGATCGAGGGGGAGCAGGTCGATGGACGAGCAGATCGAGGCGGGGCACAGACCGGCGGTGGACGAGCGGATCGAGCTCGCGTACACGCCGACGGCGGCGGACTTCCGGGAGGCCCTGGCGGCCCGGTCCCGGACGACTCGCGCGGGCCGGCGCACCCGGATGCTCACCTACGTGGTCGGCGTGTGCTGCCTGCTCGCCGGCACGATCGAACTCGCGGGCGGCGAGGGGGTCGACACGTCGCTGGTGGTCATGGTGGTGGCCGTCCTGTTCCTGATCGTGGGGGTGCCCCGGCTCCAGGCGAGCCAGTTCCACCGGCTGGCCGCTCAGAAGGGCGAGTTCAAGGTCGCCGTCGAAGCCGCCGGCGTGACCATCGCCAACCACCACTCCACCAGCACCCTGACCTGGCAGGCGGCCCCGTACTACGTGGAGACCCCGGGGCTGTTCGTGCTGCTGAGCGCCGACAAGAACAACTCCTGCCTCACCATCCTGCCCAAGCGCGGCACCGCCGACCCCGACGGCCTGGGCGCCCTGCTCGCCCGGCACGCCTCCGCGCCCGCCCGGGGCTGAGCCGGGCCCGCCGCCCGCGGCGGGCCCCGTACGATCGACGGCATGTCGCTGCCGCACGCCATCCTCACCGCCCTGCTGGAGAAGCCGTCCTCGGGGCTGGAGCTGACCAGGCGGTTCGACAGGTCGATCGGCTTTTTCTGGCCCGCCACCCACCAGCAGATCTACCGCGAACTGGGCCGGCTGGAGGCCTCCGGGCACATCCGGAACCTCCAGCCGGAAGGACCGGTGCGCGGACAGAAGAAGGAGTACGAGGTCCTGCCCGAGGGCCGTGCCGAACTCGCCCGCTGGACCGCCGAGGGCGCCGCGCCGCGCGCCGTCCGGGAGCCCCTGCTGCTGCGGCTGCGAGCGGCCGCGGTGGTCGGCACGGACGGGCTGGCGGCCGAGCTGGAGCGCCATCTCGCCCTGCACCGCGAGCAGTTGGACGACTACCGGGAGATCGAGCGGCGCGACTTCCCGGTCGAGCGGGCGGACGCCGAGAACCGGCTGCAGCACGCGGTGCTGCGGGCCGGCATCGGGCTGGAGACCTTCTGGGTGCAGTGGCTCGCCGAGACCCTGGAAGCCCTGGGAACGCTACCGGCCACGGACCCCGCGGACGGCTCCTGACCTGCGCGGATCCCCGCCCGCGCGCCCCCTCGGGACCCCGGTGGGACACTGGTGGCTGTCCCTGCCCGAACTCTCGACCGGGGGCCCGCATGTCCCGTCCCAGGCCCATCCACACCCTCGCCGCCGCGGCCGCCGCCCTGGCGGTGCTCCTGGGCCCGGCCACCCTGCCGGCGTCCGCCGCACCGACCGCGGACCTCCCCTCCGCCGACCAGCTGAAGTCGGCCCTGCTGACCGCGTCCGACCTCGGCGCCGACTGGACCGAGATCCCGGTGACGCAGAGCCCCAGCCCCAGCCCCGGCGCGAGCCCGTCCTCCCCGGTGACCGGCTGCGCCGCGCTCAACGCCCTGATCAACATGTACGTCACCGAGCCGGGCGCGCCGATCCCGCGCGCCGAGACCGAACTCGACGGTCCGGACGGCAACCCGATGGTCACCCAGGCCCTGGCGGCCGAAGCGCCCGACCGGCTCACCACCGACTTCAACTCCGCCGCCGACGCCCTCAAGACCTGCCACACCATCACCTTCAGCTCCGGCACCGCCGACACCGTGACCTTCGCCGTCACCCCGGTGACCCTCGGCGACCGCAAGGACGCCCCCGCCGTCCGTCTCGACGGCACCCTGGCCGGCGTCCAACTCAACGGTTACGTCGGCGTCGAGCGCTTCGGCACGGTGGCCATGGTCTTCGGCTACTTCGAACGCCAGGGCAGCAACGAGGAGGACGCCTCGATGCGGTACCGCACCGCCGTCGCCAAGGTCGAGCGCACCCTCGGCACCCAGGCCGGCAGCACCACCGCCCCCACCGCCGTGGCCTCCGAAGGACAGCGCGTCTGACCCGCCCCCGCACCCGGCGGGCGGCCGCACCCCCGTGTCGGCCGCCCGCCGTCGTGTCCGCCGGCGGGCACTACGGGTGGTAGACGACCTCGGGGAAGG
This sequence comes from Kitasatospora sp. NPDC096204, assembly GCF_044763205.1. NCBI lineage: Bacteria > Bacillati > Actinomycetota > Actinomycetes > Kitasatosporales > Streptomycetaceae > Kitasatospora > Kitasatospora sp. NPDC096204. Next base: position 280,078 of record NZ_JBIWFT010000002.1, on the reverse strand, counting down.
CCTTCGACGGGCCGTCGAGCAGCTTGCCGTGGTGGCGGTCGCGCAGGTGGAGGTCGAAGAAGGCGAGCGGGTAGGCCTGTTGGACGAGGATCCCGCGCTGCGGGTCGAGGGTGCCCACCTGGGACTGGATCTGCTGCTCGGTCATGCCGAGCAGCCTGCCCGCCTGGGGGATCAGCGTCATGTTGTCGCCGTACGAGCCGTGCACGGCGCCGGTGGCCTGGACGTCCAGGCGCCAGCCGCGCAGGTGGCCCCAGAAGGCCTCGGCGTACGGGTTGGTGGCCCGGGCGAAGTCGGCGGTCATCATCATGAACGGCCGGTCGATGTCGGTGGTGATGGCGGGGTTGCACGCCATCGGCCCGTCCAGCGAGAGCCCGGCGCGGATGCGCCGGTCGGCGACCATGGCGAGGGCGGTGCCGGTGCCGCCCTTGGACCAGCCGAAGGCGCCGATGTTCCGCGCGTCCAGACCGCCGAGCAGGCCGTCCGGCAGGGCGCGGCCGTCGACGTCCGGGTTGCGTCCGGCGGCGAGGCCGACGACCTGGTCGAGCAGGAAGAGCAGGTCGGCGGCGTAGTCCTTCGGGTACAGCCCCGGGAAGGTGGCGTCCCGGGTGACGACGGTGCCGTCCGGGAACTCGGTGAACCCGTCGTGGGTGTGGTCGACGGTGACGACGGCGAAGCCGTGGCTGGCCAACTCCTGGACCACGACGGTGTGGTCGGCGCGGTGGCTGCCCGCGCCGTGCGAGTAGAGGACGACGGGCAGCGGCCGGCCGGACCGGTGGACGGGCGCGCCCTGGTGGCCCGAGGTGAGCGGGGCGAGCGACAGGGGCAGCGGGTAGCCGGCGTCGTCGAGGAAGGCCTTCAGGGCGCCCTCGGTCATCCAGGGGGCCGGCGGGTACGAGTCGGCGTCCGCGGCCCGGGCCGGGTACCAGACGGTGGCCATCAGCTCGCGGAACCGTCCGGGCCTGGCGTTCGGGTCCGGCCGGGACCCGTCGCGCAGGTGCAGCGGCACCATGCCCACCGGGAACGGGCCGGTCGGCGCGGGCAGGGTGAGCCGGGAGGGGGCGGCGGCGGAGGAGGCGGGAGCGGTGGTGGCCGAGGCGGTGGCGGCCGACGCGGTGCGGGCGAGGCCCAGCGGCGCGACGGCGCCCAGCGCGAGGGCGGCGCCCAGCACCCGGCGGCGGGTCGGTCCGGAAGGGGAGGCGGTCGGCGTGGTGTCCGGCGACGTGGTGTCCATGCGCGGAACGCTGTCACGGGGGCCGGGCGGGCAGCATCCGCCCACCGATTGATCCTCCGTCACCCCGCATCGGCCCACGGGTTTACATCCCCGGGCTGATGCGGACGGGCGGGGCCGGACGACGTTCCTGTCGATCGGCAGCTGCGGCACGCGGGGAACCGGACGGGGCCCACGAGGCGTGTGCGTCCCCGGAACGCGGATCGGACGAGGGGGACGGGCACGGATGACGGCGTCGACGGCCGGCGACAGCTCCGGCAGTGGAAGCCGGTACGGCTGCCTGTGGTTCCTCGCCGGGCCGGTGCTCGCGGTGGCGGGCACCGCGGCGGGCGCGGCCCTGATCCGGTGGCGGTGGTCGGACTGCCCGCGCGGGATGGACCGGGCGACCCAGGCGTCGATGGTGCTGAGCCTGCCGATCGCCCTGATCGGCATGACCGTTGCGCTGGCCCTCCTCCAGGGGGTGCTGGCCGCGGTGCTGCCGGAGGAGACGGAGCCGGAGGTCAAGTGGGTGGCGCTGCTGGTGGTGGCCGTGGTGCTGTTCCTCCTGTACGTCTTCGGCATGGGCTCCCCGGACACGGGGCCCGGCGGTACGTGCTACCGCGGGGCGGCGCGGTAGCGGCCCGGGGCCCCGGCCGGGTGAAGATCGAAATGCGCGGGCGTCCGCCGCCCGCCACGGTGGGACCGTGGCCTCGATCGTCGTCCTCTTCGAACTGGGCCCGGACCAGGCCCTCGGCCCCGAGGGTGTCGGGCCGGGCGTGGTCGCGGTGCACGCCGCCGGCCAGGACCCGGACGTCCCGGAGGACCCGCAGGCGCGAACCCTCTGCGGACTGGACACCGCCCCGATGGAGCACGCCCACTACCGCCCCGCCCGGCCCGGCGAGCCGTGGTACCCGCCCGAGCTGGAGCAGCAGCGCTGTCGGCTCTGCGAGGCGGCGCTGCACCGGCTCTGAGGTCGCCGCCCCGGCCCTGCGCTGCCCGGGCCCGCCCCGGGCGGTGGGCCCGGGCGGTGGGCCCGCTCAGGCGAAGCCGGCCTCGGTGAAGCGGCAGCCTCCGCGCTCGGCGGGGGAGAGGACCGGGCCCGGCGAGAGCCGCGGGGCCTCGCGGAAGTACTGGCGGAAGCCCGACGCGCGGAATCGCAGGTCGAAGGAGTGGCCCTCGACGTGCCAGTGCGACGAATCCCGGTGGTCGTCGTCCGGGGCCTGCCGGTGCAGGTCGGCGATCTCCAGCTCCGGGGCGGTTTTCTTGTAGTCGAGACCGCCCTCGAGGTCCCACACCCCGTCGAAGACGAGCGTCGCGGGGGCGACCCAGAAGGAGAAGGTCTTCGCGGGCCGGACCGGGTCGACCCAGCGGACGACGTAGTCGAGGTCGAGGAGGAGCCGGGCCTCGAACTCGTCGCCCTGCTGCACGTACAGGCCGTGGACGGTGGCGTCGTGCCAGCCCATCTCCTCGAAGTCGGCATCGCTCCAGACGCTCTTCGAGAGACCTGATTCCGGATGGGCGGTGCTGTTCATGCCCGCATCCAACCAGACCGGCCGTCCGCGGCTGCTCGCGGGGCCGGAGCGACGGGAGCCGGGAGCCGGGAGCCGGGAGCGGGGAGCGGGGAGGACGTGCGCGGGGCGGTGGCGTCCGGCGCGGTGATCGGGAAGACTCGCGCCCATGGTTTCGGTACTGCAGAACGTGGCGATCGACTGCGCGGACGCCCATGGGCTGGCGCTGTTCTGGAGCGGGGTGACGGGCAGGCCGCTGGATCCGGACTGCCGGCCGGGGGACCGGGAGACGCAGGTGCCGCTGTCGGGCGGCCTGGTGCTGTACTTCAACCAGGTGCCCGAGGCGAAGACGGTCAAGAACCGGGTGCACCTCTGCCTGCGGCCCGAGACCTCGCGCGACCAGGAGGTGGAGCGGCTGCTGGGGCTCGGCGCCGGCTTCGTCGCCGACCACCGGAACCCCGACGGCTCGGGTTGGGCAATCCTCTCCGATCCTGAGGGGAACGAGTTCTGCGTGCTGCGCAGCGAGTCCGACCGGGCCGCCGCGCACCCGTAGCCCGGCCACGGGTGGTCCGCCCGTGCCGGGAGTCCGGGGCCGACCGGCTGCTCCTCCTCTCGACGGCCCACCGCCCGCCCGGCGGTGGGCCGTCGGCGTGCCGCCCGCCACCAGGCCGGGACGGGCGGCCCTCATTCGGCCGTTCCGGGACCCTGGGCACTCCTTCCGCGTCACACTTCCTCAGCAGACCTTTGCGCCCGGTGTCCGGGACGGCGGAGCCGGGCTCCCATCCCTCGACGGGAAGGCTTGACCATGAGTCGATCTGGTACGCGTCCGAAAGTCCTCATAGTCGGGGCGGGCCTGGCCGGCACCGCGACGGCGATCCGGCTGCTCTGCTTCGCGCGCAGACCGCTGGAGATCGTCCTGCTGGAGCGGCGCTCCGACTACCGCTCCGCGGGTGTCGCCTACCACCGGGACGGCAACCCCTGGGACTACGTGTTCAACATCCAGGCGGGCCGGATGTCGGTGTTCCGCGAGGACGTCCTGGACTTCGTCCACTGGGCCAACCACGAGGCGGACCGCGGTGGTTGGCCGGAGCCCTGGGCCGGGCTCCGGTTCGTCGAGCAGGGGCCGGCGCCCCGGCGGATCTTCCAGGACTACCTGGACGACCGGCTGGCCGAGGCGAGACGCGAAGCCCGTCCTGGGGTGGTGCTCGTCGAGGCGGACGGCGACGCGGTCGATCTGGAGGTCGGCCCCACCGGTGTCGACGTGACGGTGGAGCGGCCGGCCCCCGACGGGCCCCCGGCGGTGACGGTGCTCCGCGCCGACCACGTCGTCCTGGCGACCGGCCTCGAACTCCGGGAGCCGGCCTTCGCCTCCGAGGTCCGTACGCACGCGTCCTTCATCCGCAACCCGTACTCGGCGGCCGGGATCCGCAAGCTCGTCTCGCTCCCCTCCGGGGCGGACGTCGCGATCGTCGGTTCCGTCCTGAGCGCCTACGACTCGGCGGGCCTCCTGCTGCGCCAGGGCCACACCGGGAGGATCCAGCTGATCTCCAGGACCGGGACGATGTTCCGGACGTACCCGGACGGCCACGAGCACGGGGTGTTGAACCTGCCCTGTCCGAAGACCCTGTTGCAGCCGTACCGGAACCGCGCGGAGTTCCTCGACCGGGTCCGGGCCGAGTGGGACACGGCGTGTTCGACGGTCGTCCGGGAGCATCCCGAGGTCTCCCCGGTGGTGGTCGCCGAGCGGGTGGTCAAGGCGTGGGAGCCGCACCTGCCCGAGGCCATCGAGCGCATTCCCACCGCCGAACTGCGCGGGCTGCTGGACGAGTTCGGCACCGCGCTGGCCGCGCTGCGGGTCGGGGTGCTGGAGTACACCATGGCGGTCATCGAGCGGGCACTGGACCGGGCGGACGGCACGGACGGGGCGGTGGAGCTGGTCCTCGGCAGGGTGGAGGCGGTCGTCCCGGCGGAGTCGGGCCGGCTGCTGGTGTCGGTCGTCTCCGCGGAGGAGGAGCACGCGATCGAGGTCGACCTGGTGGTGTCCAACTTCAGCCGGGAGTCGGACTACACCAGGGTCGAGCAGCCGCTGTGGCGCAACCTCCTGCGGCGCGGGCTCGCGGTGCCCCACGAGCGCACCGGGCGCGGCCTGGAGGTCGACGGGCGGGGGGCGCTGCTGGGCTCCGGCGGGGAGTCCGGGCCGGTCTCCGCGGTCGGCGCGCTGCGGGAGGGCGACGAGATCGTGCGCAACGGCCGGACGGGTGCGTTCACCTTCAACCTCGCCGCGATCAAGAACCATTCGATCGCGGTCGCCGCCCACGTGGTCGAGCGGCTGGAACCGGAGGAGGACGTTTCGGCCGAGGAGGTCGCCCTGGGTCTGGTCCGGTACCACGGGGCCCTTGGCAATCTGGAGGAAGCGGTCCGGGAGGGATTCGAGGACGCTGTGTTACTGGAGGCCAGGAGAATGGCCTCGCGCGGTCGGATCGAGCGTGAACTGCTCGATTCCAGGCTGGACGCCCGTATTCGGTCCATGGGTGACCGTCCGACCCGTCCGACGGACGCCGCTCGGCACGACCGCCTGATGAGGGCGGTCGTCAACCGGGTCGCGGTCGAACGGCTCACCGATGTTTCCGTGACACCACGACAACTGCGTCGACAGCTGGGAATGGCGACCGCCGGAGAACAGGAGGACTAGTTGAACGGGCGACGGATTCAGGGATCCCTGCTGACCGGTGGCATTCAGAGCGAAGTGCGCGGTACCTGCAATCGCACGAGACGTCCACTCGACGGATCCATCCTCGTCGCCCCCTCCCTCCACGCCGGCCTGTACGACGCGATCGTGGCGGCGGCCGCGGTCGTCTGCGGTTCGGGCGGGCTCACCGGCCACATGCAGTCCCTCTGCCGCGGCCGGGGGATCCCGGTGCTCCGGGTCGACGAGGCGGACCTCGCCGACCTGGTCGGCGAGGCGGTGCTGGACCTCGACAGCGAGTCGATCGTGGTCGAGTCCGGCGCCGCCGCCGGGGGCGACCAGGACTCCGGGGCCGGGAGCCCCTCGCTGGACGACCTCGGCTCGGCCTGCGCGGTGATCGCGGACATGCAGGACATCCGGACGATCAACTCCTGCGGGCCGAACGCGAAGCGGGTCGACTGCTTCTTCATCCGGGAGGAGTTCCTCTGCCTGGCGGCGGCGCTGAGCCCGCTGGACGCCCTGGAGGGCGGCCCGGCGGACGCGGAGGCCTACGGGCGGGCCCTCGCGGACCGGCTGTGCGGCTTCGTCGAGGCGCTGCTGCCCGGCCAGCGGCTGGTGCTGAGGCTCCTGGACCTGCGCTCCGACCACGCCGCCAGCGTCACCGAGCTGGCCCCGGTCGCGGTCGAGCCCAACCCCGAACTGGGCCTGCACGGCGCCCGCTGGCTGCTGGGGTCGGCCGCCTACCGGGACGCGTTGCACGCCATGCTCGGTTCGCTGCGCGAGCGGCTCGGCGAGGAGGCCGGCCTGGTGCAGCTCTCCGTTCCGTTCCTCAACGACGCGCAGGAGTTCGGCCGGCTCAGGGCGCACCTGCGGCTGCCGGCCGAGGTGCCGCTGTCCGCGTTCATCGAGACGCCGGCGGCGGTGCACGCCACGGCGGAGATCTGCGCGGCCGGGGCCAGCGAACTGTTCGTCGGGGTCAAGGACCTGGTGCAGTTCTACCTGGCCGCGGACCGCGGCAACCACCTGGTGGCGGAGTCCTACCAGACCCGGCACCCGGCCGTCCTGGACGGCGTGCGCAGGGTGGTGGAGTCCGCGCGCGCCGCGGGCACCCCGGTGCGGGTGTTCTCGCTGGGCACGGACCTCGCCCACTACCTCGCCCATGTCCCCACCCCGGACGGCTACATGATGTGCACCGCCGAGCTCCGGCCCCTCGTGCTCCGGTCCTGACCGGGGCACTGGACGGAAGTCGGGGGCGCGGATACTACAACCCTCTTGTCATTGTCGGGAGTTGGCTCAAGGCTCCACCCGTATCGGTGAATCTGACACACGGTCAGTTTCCTTTCGATCGGATGTGACCAGGATGCGGTCAGTAATCCGTCCACGGAAAGGGTGGTTGGTATGACCAGCATCAGCGGAGAGCCGATCCCGGCGATCACCGAGGCCACGCTCACCGACATCGCCACCAACGGCATCTGGGGCGACGGCCTCACCCCCAGCGCGTCCACCCTCGGCGTGGCCGAGGCGCTGCTCGCCGCGCTGCGGGGTGAGGCGGGGGTGCAGCTGCCGCCGGTGCTGGCGGAGTTGGTCGGGGAGGTGCGGGCGAAGGCCGAGACCGACCTCCACGGCATCGACGGCGCCGGCGACGTCCGGCTGTCGGGGCTCGCCATCAAGCTCCGCGACGGCGAGCCCCACCCGGCGGTGATCGTCCCGGCCGGCTGGAACCCGTTCGGCTGGCTGCCCTTCCTGCACCTGTACCTCAAGCTGGCGCAGAAGGGGTACCACGTCCTCGCGTACACCCCGCGCGGGATCGGCATCAAGGGCTGGCTGTCGACCTCCGGGGGCCACATCGACGTCGGCGGCGACAAGGACTGGGCCGACGGCTCGAAGGTGATCGACTTCGCCGAGCGGTACTTCAGCCCCACCAAGATCGGTTTCCTCGGCGAGTCCTACGGCTCAGGGATCAGCCAGCTGGTGGCCGCCCACGACCCACAGAACCGCGTCTCCGCCGTCGTCGCCCTGAGCACCTGGGGCAACCTGGCCACCAGCCTCTACGCCAACGGCACCCGGCATCTGGCGGCCGTCGAGGCCCTGATCGGCTTCACCGGCGGCGAGATGGAGGAGAAGTTCGACGAGGAGGGCCGGCGGATCCTGACCGACTTCCGCAACGGCGTGAACCTCGACGCCGTGGTGGAGTGGGGCACCAAGCGCTCCCCGCAGACCTATGTCGACAAGACCAACGAACGCGGGATCCCGACCTTCATCTCCAACACCTGGCACGAGACGCTCTTCCCGGTCGGCCCGGTGATCGAGACCTTCGAGGCGCTCACCGTGCCGAAGCACCTGAACCTGTGGATCGGCGACCACGGCGCCCCCGAGGGCCCCGGCCTGGTGGGTCTGTCGGCCGGCTGGCCGTTCCCCGGGCTGGCGGTGCCGATCCAGGAGGCCTACGACTGGTTGGACCACCACCTGCTCGGCGTCGCCAACGACGTGCCGAACTGGTCGCAGGTGATCAACCAGTCCATGTTCACCTACGAGACCACCGGCACCGGCATCGGCGGCAGGCGGATCACCGTCCCGGCGCACCGGCAGTCGTACTCCTCCTGGAGCGAGGTCACCACCGGCGGTGAGACGTGGAACCTCACCGGCGAGGGCACGCTGAGCGACAAGCCGACCGCCGGGTGGTCGCAGGACTTCATCGCCGGTAACCCGACCGAGGCCGACGCGGGTCAACTCCTCAAGACCGGGGAGAAGGAGTGGTTCGGCAACCCCAAGCGGTACGACCCGGAGCAGTTCGAGTCCTCGCGGCTGCTGTCCTGGTCGACGGAGGCGCTGACGGCCCAGGGCGGCGACGCGGCCCGCCGCATCCGGGGCGCCGCGGAGGTCCGGCTGACGGTACGCAGCACCACGGACACCGCGACCCTGGTGGCCTATCTGTTCGACATCGCCCCGGACGGCACCGCGCGGATCATCACCCACGAGCCGTACACCGAGACCGGGCTGACCCCGGGCGAGGACGCCACCGTCAGCTGGAAGCTCCAGGCCACCTCGTACGACGTGGCGGCCGAACACCGGCTGGCGCTGGTCGTCAACAGCGCCGACCCGCTGTACCTGCCCGGGGCCTGGGCCCAGGTCGTCAGCACCACCATCGTCAGCTCGCCGCGCGGCAGCGAGTCCCGCCTGGAGCTGCCGCTGGGCTGATTCCGGACCGCGCTCGACGACGGCCCGCCGCCTCGCCGCGGCGGGCCGTTCCGGGCCCGCCCTCGGCGCCCACCCCCGGCTCCGCGCGCCTCAGGCCGGTTCGTAGGACGTCCCGCGGACCAGGGCGCGGGCCCTGGGGGAGTCCATGGGGTGGGCGAAGAGGTACCCCTGGCCGAGCGGGCAGCCCATGGCGGCCAGCAGGTCGCGCTGATCGGGGGTCTCGATGCCCTCGGCGATCACCTGGACCCCGAGGGTGTCGGCGATCCGGGTGATGCCCTCGACCAGGGCGTACTGCTGGGGCGAGTGGCCGAGGCCGTCGATGAAGGACTTGTCGATCTTGAGCAGGGAGATCGGGAACTCGCGCAGGTAGGACAGCGAGGAGTAGCCGGTGCCGAAGTCGTCGATGGCGATGCCGACGCCGAGGCCGGACAGGGTGGCCATGTCGGCGTGGATGCGGTCGTCGCGGCGCATCAGCACGGACTCGGTGAGCTCCAGGACGAGGGTGCGCGGGTCGATGCCGGTGGTGGCCAGCGCCCGGCGGACCACGTCCACGAAGCCGGCGTCGCGGAACTGCCGGGCGGAGACGTTGACGTTGACCCGCAGCGGCGGCCGGCCGGCGGCCATCCGGACCGCCGAGCTCGCGGCCTGCCAGGCGGCGACCTCCTGGGCGGCGCGCTCCAGCACCCAGGCGCCGAGCGGGACGATCTGGCCGCTCTCCTCGGCGAGGGCGATGAACTCGTCGGGCAGCACCATGCCGCGCCGGTCGTGCGGCCAGCGGACCAGCGCCTCGAAGGCGACCAGATCGCCCGAACGCAGATCGACGATCGGTTGGTAGTACAGCTGGAAGGCCGACTCCGCGATCGCCGAGTCCAGGTGCTCGTTCAGCTCGTGCCGCTCCACCATCCCGGTCTGCAGGGCCGGCCGGTAGTGGCGCCACTGGCGGCGGCCGGCCGCCTTGGCGGCGTAGAGCGCGAGGTCGGCGTGGGCGAGCAGCTCGGTCGCGTCCACGCTGTCCTCGGTGGTCGCCACGCCGATGCTGGCCGTCACCCGCACCGCGCCCGACCTGAGCTTGAACGGCTCGGCGAACACCGCCAGCACCCCGTCCGCGATGGTGTCCACGTCCTCCGGCAGCCGCGCGTCCTCCACCAGCACCGCGAACTCGTCGCCACCGAGCCGGGCGGCGGTGTCCGAGGCGCGCAGCGCGGTGGAGATCCGCAGCGAGACGGCGACCAGCAGCTCGTCGCCGACCGCGTGGCCCTGGGTGTCGTTGACCACCTTGAAGTCGTCCAGGTCGATGAAGAGCACCCCGGTGACGGCCCCGCTGCGCTCGCCCCGGGAGAGCGCGTGGCCGACCCGGTCCTGGAACAGCACCCGGTTGGCCAGTCCGGTCAGCGAGTCGTGGAAGGCCCGGTGGGTCAGCTCGCGCTCCATCTGCCGCTGCTCGGTCACGTCGCGCAGGGTGAGCACCAGGGCGCCGACGGTCGGGTCCGCGCGCAGGTCGTTGAAGCGGACCTCGGCCTCGATCGGGGTGTGGTCCTGGCGCAGCAGCCGCCAGTGCTCGCGCGGCTGCTCGCCCCGGGGCTGGTCGGCCGCCTCGCACATCCCGCGCATCCGGGCCAGCGCCTTGCCGACCTCCCGGCTGTCCTCGGGCGGGACGAGGTCGGTCAGCAGGGTGCCGACCAGGTTCGGATGGCCGAGCAGCGTCGCGGCGGACGGGGAGGCGTAGCGCACGCCGTCGTCGGCGTCGAGGATCAGGATGACGTCGCTGGAGTTCTGCACCAGGGTGCGGAAGTACAGCTCGCTGTTGCGGCGGGTGACCTCCCGGCTCAGCACCACCCGTTCGACGGCGAGGGCCGCCTGGGCGGCCAGGATCTCCAGCGAACTCCAGAGGCTGGTCAGCTCCTGCTCGGTGCCGGTGACGATCAGCGCGCCGATCAGCGGGTCGCCGGAGGGACGCTCGGCCAGGGTGAGCGGGCAGACCAGGGCGTACGGCATGCCGCCGGGGCGGGCGGCACCGGGCCTGGCGGCACCGGGCCTGGTGCCGTCGGCCTTCGTGCCGCCCGCCTTCGGGGCGCCGGGCGGGTCGTCGGCGGCCAGGCCCAGGGCGGCCACCGGCAGCAGCAGGGTCTCCCGGGCGGCGGCGAGCCGGAGCACCTGGTCGGACGGCGCGGCGTCCCCCGGCGTCGGCCGGGCGGTGCCGCTCCCGGCGTGCCGGACGTGCAGCACGCCGTCCTCGGTCACCGCGAGCAGGGCGACGTGCCCGGCCTCGGCCGGCATCAGGGTGGAGGCGGCGGACTGGACGGCGTCGGCCACCTCCTCCACGGTGACGGCCGCGGTCAGCCGGGCGCCCGCCTCGCGCAGCGCCCGCTCACGGGCCACGGCCTGCCGCCGGGCGGAGGCCACCACCGCCAGCCGGGCCAGCACCAGCAGGTAGAGCAGCGCGGAGAAGGCACCGATCACACCGGCGTTGCCGGTGTTGCCGGCCAGCGCCTCGATGATCAGGATCGCCGGGGCGATCAGCGAGGCGAGGGTGAGCAGCGCCAGCCGGGCGGTGCTCAGGTCCGGCTGCTGGGTGGGGACCGGCCGGGTCAGCTCGACCATCGACGGGTGCAGCGCCGCGGCGCCCCAGGCGGTGTAGAAGGCGGCCCAGCCGAGTTCGACGGGCGTGCCGATGTGCCAGGTTCCGTGCAGCTGGATCAGCCCGTACAGCACGTCGGAGACCAGCAGGCCGAGCGAGCCGACGGCGAGCAGCCGCAGCGCGCGGGAGGTGCCCCCGCGTGGGGTCAGCAGACGCAGCAGCAGGGCGAGCACGACCACGTCGCCGAGCGGGTAGGCGATCGAGACGGCCTTCTGGATCCAGTCGAGGTCCGGGTTCCGGGCGTACGGGAGGATCAGGTAGATCCAGGCGAGCAGGGCCAGCCCGATGGTGGGGATGAGCGCGTCGAGCAGCCCGGCGCGGTCCTGACGGGCCGTGCGCCAGCGGATGAAGCCCAGCACGCCGACCGCGTACAGCACGTACTCGGCGAGGTAGAAGGCGTCCGCGACGGACGGGAACGGGTTGGGCAGGTGCAGGATGTCCAACTGGACGGCCTGGATCACCTCGCCCACCGTGAAGCTGAGGTTGGCGAGCGCCAGCACGTACCAGAACCGCGCGTGCGCGGGCCGGTTGAGGCGGACGCCGACCACGATGGCGGCGACGCCGCCGAGGCCGATGCCCGTCCACCAGATGATCCGCTGGCTCGGATTCGCGTAGTAGATGCCGGTGAACAGCACCATCCAGAGCAGGTAACAGACCATCAGGCGTCGGCGCCGGCGAGTCAACGAGGCTACCTCCTCCGCGACATCACCCCGCCGGTCGGGCGGGGGAGTTCGGGCGAGGGCGGGCCGGGCCGGGCGTACGGCGCCGGCCCGGGTGGGACGGATGAGCGCTTTCGCGCAGCAGTGAGGCGCCCGGTGGGGGTACGACCGGACGTTCTCGACGGGGCAGGAGTGCGTATAGTCGGAAATGTCGCACTCCCAAGCATTCTGCCGCCACAGCACGAGGTCAAGCCGGTGGACGACGCAGCAGACAGCGCACAGGGCGTACGAACGGATGTGAGCTCCGGTCGTCACGCCGTGGTCCGCAACGACGACGGTCAGTACGCGATCTGGCCGGGAGACTTGACCGTCCCGGCGGGCTGGTGGCAGGTCCACGGGCCGGCCGGACGGGCCGACTGCCGGGACTGGGTCGAGCGCGAGTGGCACCCGGCCGAACTGGGCTTCCCCGAGGGCGCCCCCGTACGACGGCCGGCGGCCGGATTCGCGGACACGGTGCACGGACTGTTCCGCGCGCGGGCGGCGTACGACCCGGAGGCGGTCGCCGTCGTCGCCGACGACGCCACGCTGAGCTACCGCGAACTCGACCTGGGCAGCGACCGGTTGGCCGCCGCGCTGCGGGCCCGCGGAACCGGTCCGGAGCAGGTGGTGCCGGTCTGCCTGGAGCGCGGGGCCGGGCTGGTGACCGCCTGGCTGGCCGTGCTCAAGGCGGGCGGCGCCTTCCTGCCGCTGGACCCGGCCCACCCCCGGCGGCGGTCGGCCCGGCTGGTCGAGGACTGCGGGGCGCGGGTGGTGGTCGCCGACGGCGAGGGCTTTCCGGGAACGGACCGGGTGCCCGTCCCGGCCCCGGTCCCCGGCCCGCGCGGCGGCGGCCCCGGGGAGCCGTCACACGCCGGGGACGCGCCGTACGCCGGGGAGTTCCTGAGCGACGACGGGGCCGTCCCCGACGACCTCGCCTACCTGATCTACACCTCGGGGACCACAGGCCGCCCCAAGGGCGTGCCCGTCACCCACCGCGCACTGCTGTTCACCCTCGACCGGATCGTCCAGGCCTACCGGCTGCGCCCCGGTGAACGCGTCCTGCAACTGGCCGCGCTGGGCTCCGACACCGCGCTGGAACAGGTGTTCGGCGCGCTGCTGGCGGGCGCGACGGTGGTGCTCGGCGGCGGCGGGCGCGCGGGCGGCACCTGGGCCCCCACCGAACTGGCCGGCCGGCTGCCCGGGCTGGGCCTGGCCGTCGCCGACTTCACCCCCGCCTACTGGCACCGCCTGCTCGACCTGCTCCCGCCCGGCGGGCCCGGCCCCCGGGAACTGCGGCTGGTGGTGGTCGGCGGGGACTCCGTGCACGCCGACGACTGCCGCCGCTGCCTGGAGCGGCTGCCGGGCGCCCGGCTGGTCAACGCGTACGGCGTCACCGAGGCCGCCGTGACCTCGACGCTCTGCGAGGTCACGGCGGACCTGCTCGGCGGGGTGCCGCACGGTGGCGGGCCGGTGGGCGCCCCCGTCGCGTCCGTGCCGATCGGACGGCCGCTGCCCGGCGTGCGGGTGCACGTGCTCGACGCCCGGCTGCACCCCGTCCGGCCCGGCGAGAAGGGGCAGATCCACCTCGGCGGACCGGGCCTCGCCCGGGGCTACTGGCGGCAGGCCGGGCTCACCGCCGAGTCCTTCCTGCCCGACCCGTACGCGCCGCTGCCCGGCGAGCGGATGTACCGCACCGGCGACGCCGGGCGGTGGCGGGCGGACGGGCAGCTGGAGATCCTCGGGCGCTTCGACGACCAGGTGAAGGTGCGCGGGTACCGGGTGGACCCGGCCGAGATCGAGGCCGTCCTGGCCGCGCACCCCGACGTCCGGCAGGCCGGGGTCACGGCCCGCGGCGAGGCGGCGGACGGCGGCCGCGCGCTCACGGCGTACTACACGCTCGTCCCCGGGGTGAGCGGCGGGGCGGCCGGAATCCGGGCGTACCTGGCCGAGCGGCTGCCGGAGCACCTGGTGCCGACCGCGTTCGTGCCGCTGGAGGCGATGCCGCTCACGGCGGCGGGGAAGATCGACCGGGGGCGGCTGCCGCGCGCTCCGGTGCGCGCCCAGGCGGCCGAGCCCGCGCCGGTGCCCGTGCCCATGCCCGCACCCGTGCCCGTGCCCGTGTCCGTGCCCGCATCCGTCCCCGACCGGGCGGGAGCCGGGGCGGTCGAGGCGGCCGTCGGGCAGCTGTGGGCCGAACTGCTCGGCGTCGAACACGTCGGCCCGGACGGCGACTTCTTCGCGCTCGGCGGCACCTCGCTGCTCGCCATGGAGATGCTGGCCCGGGCCCGGATCATGTTCGGCGTCGAGGTCGGGCAGGTGCGGGCGCTCACCCGGGCGCTGCTGCGCGAGCCCGTCCTGCGGGCCTTCGCGGGGGCGCTGCGGGCGGCGCGCACGGACGCCCCCGTCGGTGCCGTACGGGACACCGAGGTCGACTGGTCCGCGGAGGCCCGGCTCACCGAGGACCTCCGGCAGTCCTGGAACCCGGCGCCCTCCCGCGCCGACCCCGCCGAGATCCTGCTCACCGGCGCCACCGGTTTCTGCGGCGCCCACCTGCTGGACGCGCTGCTCGCCACCACCCGGGCGCGCATCCACTGCCTGGTCCGCGCACCCGACGAGGAACACGCGCTGGAACGGCTGCGCGCGGCGCAGCAGCGCTTCCTGCGGCACGACCTCGCCGACCGGCGGGTGGTGCCGCTGGTCGGCGACCTCACCCGGCCGCGGCTCGGGCTGACGGACCGCCGGTACGACTGGCTGGCCGGGCGCCTGGACGCGATCCACCACCTCGGCGGGCAGGTCAACTTGCTGTATCCGTACCACCAGTTGCGACAGCCCAACGTCGGCGGCACCCGGGAGGTCGTCCGGCTCGCCGGACGCAGCCGGGGCATCCCCGTGCACTACCTCTCCACCCTCGCCGTCCTGGCCGGCTTCGGCGCGGCCGGCATCGCCAAGGTCACCGAGCGGACCCCGCTCGCCCACCCGGAACGGCTCGGCGTCGGCTACGTCGAGAGCAAGTGGGTCGCCGAACAGCTGCTGCACAACGCGGCCGCCGCCGGGCTGCCGGTGACCGTGCTGCGCACCAACGACGTCACCGGGGACCTCGCGGGCGGGGTGATGAACACCGGCACCGAACTGTGTGCGCTGATCGCCTACCTGGCCGACAGCGGGACCAGCCCGGACGTGCAACTGCTGCTCGACTTCGTCCCCGCCGACCGCTTCGCCCGCGCCGTCGCCCACATCGCCGCCCACGCGCCCGCCGCCGGCGAGGTCTACCACCTCACCTCCCCGCGGCCGGGCGTCCTCGCCGACCTCGCCGAGCGGCTGCGGGCACGCGGCCACCGGATCGCCCGACTGCCGTACGGGGACTGGGTGCGGCGGCTGGTCCGGTTCGCCGCCGGGAACCCGACGCACCCGATCGCGCCCTTCGTCCCGCTGTTCGTGGACCGGGCGCCGGGGTCGGAGCTGTCGATCAGCGAGATGTACTTCCGGCCGACGTTCCCGCTGTTCGAGCGGGCGGACGCGGATGCGGCACTGGCCGGGAGCGGGATCGAACTGCCGCCGGTGGAGGCGGGGTTGATCGACCACTACCTGGCGGGGCTGGAGCGGGAGGGCTTCCTGCGGACGGCGTCGTGGTGAGGCCCTTCGAAGGGCCGCAGGGGCCGCAGGGGCGGCAGGGGCCGGCGGGGCCAGAGACCTTGAAGGCACTGGAGGGGCTGGACGTGTGGCGCGGCCCCGGGGGCGGCCCGGTGGCCTTCGGAGGATCGCTCGGGGCGCTCGGCCCCGGGGGCCTGCTGACGGCGTACCGGCGGGGGCTGTTCCCGCTGCCGGCGGCGGACGTGTACGCCGGCGCGTACAACGAGGCGGTGTACGGGGACGCCGTCGAGGCGGGAGAGGTGGCGCTGCTGCCGGGCGGGGCGGACCCGTACGCGCTGGCCTGGTGGTCGCCCGATCCCCGGCCGGTGATCGCCCCCGACGGCGTCCGGCTCGGGAGCCGGCTGGCGCGGCGGCTGCGCAACCGGTCCTCGTGGTGGACGAGCGCGGACCGGGCCTTCGGCCGGGTGCTGGCGGGCTGCGCCGAGGGGCGCCGACCGGTCTGGCTCACCGGAGAGTTGGCGGACGTCCTGCTGCGGCTGCACGAGCTGGGGGCGGCGCACAGCGGGGAGGTCTGGGAGGGGGAGGAGCTGATCGGCGGGGTGTTCGGGATCGCGGTCGGCCCGGTGCTGAGCCTGGACTCGATGTTCCACCGCCGCCCGGACGCCTCCCGGGTCGCCGTCGCCGACCTCGGGGCGCGGTTCGCCGCGGCGGGCGGGCGGCTGCTCGACGCCCAGTGGGACGGGCCGCACGTGCGGAGCCTCGGGGCCGAGCCGATGGCGCGCTCGCGGTACCTCGCGGAGCTGTCGAGCGGGGGCGGGGGTGCGGTTCCCGACGGGGCGCCGCTGCCGGCGGCGCGGTTGGGTAAGCCTGGCTGACCTGTGGTTAAACCTGATCTGGCTGGCTTTTTTGGCCTGTCTTCGACAAACTTATTCCTCGTCAGTAACATGACGCCGCGTGTTCAAGAGCTCCATAGGCAGGGCCGCCGGCCCCGCCGTCCTCACCCTCGTCCTCGCCGGGGCCGCCGCGTGCGGGCCGACCAGCCCCGGTCCCTCCCAGGCCGGTGTCGCACCGGCCGCCGCCACTGTCGCCGACCCGGCCGCGACCGCCGCCGGGGGCAGCCCGGCCGCCGCCGCGGCGCCTTCGGGCGGCACCCCGCGCGCCAAGGCGGGCACCCCCGCCGCCGGCCGTCCGACCCCGGGCAAGGCGCCCGTCACCGCCGCGCCCGCCGGGGACCGGCAGGCCGCCATCGGCAGCCCGGGCAAGGACGGCGGCGCCGTCACCGCGGCGACCAGGAACCTCCAGCTGACGGCGTACGACCCGGCGGCCGGGACGGCGGTGCTGTCGGCGGCGGAGCCGGCCGCCACGCCCTCGGCCCCGGCTTCCACCTCGGCCCCGGCTTCCACCTCGGCGTCGGCCTCCGCCTCGCCCGGTGCCGCCCCGACCGCGGCTGCGGCGGCCGTCCAGCCCGGGCAGCTGATCGCCAGCCCGCCCACGGCCGCCGCGCCGCAGGGCGCGCTGGTCGCCGTCACCGGCGTCCGCCCCGCCCCGGGCGACACCCTCGCCCTGACCACCCGTCCGGCCACCCTGGCCGAACTCCTCGGCGGCACCGAGGCCGACGGCAACGTCCCCGTCGACCCGCGCGGCATCACCGTGACCCCGCTGGTCAAGGACCTCAAGGCGACCGCGGGCCTGACCGCGGGCGGCATCCAGGCCGATGCCTCCGGCACCCTCGAGGTGAACGTCAAGGCCCCCGTCCCGCTGCCCGACGGCGCGAGCCTCGACGCGTCCGGCTCGCTCCAGCTCCACCCCGCCGTCCACTTCGCCTACCACGGCGCGGCGGCCGGCAGCCCGCGCACCGCCTCGATCGGCTTCGACCTCGGCGCCCACGCCCAGTGGAAGGTCACCGGTGACGCCGCCCGCAGCACCGGCGCGGCGCCCGTCCGGGTGCCCTTCGCCAAGCTGCAGGCCAGCCCGGTGCTGACCGTCGCCGGCCTGCCGGTGGTCGTCAACCTCGGCCTCACCTGCTACCTGGAGGTCAGCGCCGACGGTCAGGTCCACCTGGAGGCCGAGCAGGACGCCACCGGCACCTGGGCGGTGCGCGCTGACTACACCGGCGGCAAGGGCTGGACCCCGGTCACCGACGCCGAGACCAAGGTCACCCCGGTGCACGTGCGGCTCAACGGCAAGGCGGGCGTGCGGGCCGCGCTCGGCGCCGAGATCAGCCTCGGCCTGTACGACACCGTCGGCGTGGAGACCCGCGTCGCCCCCTATCTGAGCGCCCGGGCGGAAGGCTCGCTGGTCGCCGACTCCTCCGGCAACCCGCCGCAGGTGGAGGGCAGTTGGTCCCTGGTCGGCGGCATCGACCTGAACGGCTCGCTGCTCGCCCACCTGAAGGTCTTCGGCACCCCGGTCATCGAGGGCAAGCTGCCGCTGCCGCCGTTCCACCGGGAGTGGCCGCTGCTCGCCGGCTCGGCCACGCTGCCGGCGCCGCGGCACGGCTGAGCCACTGACCTGCCGTCATTCCACGGGCCCCTCGGTCGAGTTCTCCGACCGGGGGGCCCTCGCCGTGGGTAGGCTCGGACCGACGGAAGGGGGAGCGAGGTGGGGAACAGGCGCCGGGTGTTCGGCGGGGTGGCCGTCCTGGTCTGGGTCGGGACGCTGGCGCTGCACGCCGCCACCGGGATCGGCTGGTGGGTGGTCGTCCCGGCGGTGGCGGCGGCGGTGCTGGCCGCGTTGGCGCTGCCGGTGCCGGACCGACCGGGCGCGTGGGGGGCCAGACCCCGCAGAGGCGGGCGCGCCCCGCGGTCGGGCGGCCCCGTACCCGGGGGCATGGCGGTCTCCGGCCCCGCGGGCCTGCCGGCGGGCCGAGCGCCGACTCAGGTCATGGGGCCGGTCTTCCACGGCGACGTCGGCCTCACTGTCGGAAGAAGCGTCTTCACCTGGGCGGACGACGCGGTGGTCGCCGGGGACGGCTCCGGCGCCCGGTACCGGCCCCTGCTCGACTACGCCGACGACCCGCTCACCCCCGTGGCCGCCGAGACCGTCACCGACGGCCTGGAGCGGCTCTTCCTCCGCCTCGGCCCGCCGCCCGGCGCCGCCCGCAGCCCCGACCGAACCGCCCCCACGCCCCGAGGTGACGACCGGTGACCACCCCCGAGGAGGGCCGCACCCGCCGCCCGACGGCCCTGGAGATCGCCACCCAGTGGGCCCAACTCCCGCCCGAGCACCTGCGGGTGGCCCTGGAGCACCTCGAACTGGAACTCCAGCGCGAGCACGCCAGGGAGAGCGCCAGGGAACGCCACCAGGCGGCACTGGAACGCGACCGGGCGGCGTCGGCCTCGGCGCTCGACGCGGCCCGGATACGGGAGGAGCACGTCACCGAGCGGGCCCGGATCGCCGCCCGGGAGGGCAAGGAGCAGCGCGCCCACCAGCTCTACCTCGGCGGCCTGGTGGCCGGCTTCGTGCTCGCGGCCGGGATGCTCGTCGGCTCGGTGGTCGTCGGCCTGGCCGACCGCCAGTGGCTGGCCGGCCTGCTCGCCGGGCCCAGCCTGATCGCGCTGCCGGTGGTCTTCGTCCTGCGCCGCAGCGACCGCCTCACCGCCCGTCCGCGGGTGCTCCCGATCCCCTCCGCGCCGGAGCAGCTCCCGGGCGACCGGCCCGCGTAGCCCGGAGCGGCGTTCGTCTCGAAGGAGGATGCGGCGGACGCGGGACCACGGTGCCCGGGCGCGCTCCCCGGGCCGTACCTCGTCGGAGCCGGTCCTCTCCGCGCCAGGCGGCTCCCGGAGCGCTTCGGCGGCCGTGGAGCCGACCGGCCGCCGGGCCCCGGAACGCGGCGTCAGGTGCCGGCGGTCGGGGCGTCGTCCTTCTTGACCCCCAGGAGGATCTGGTCCAGCACCGAGACGTCCGGGGCGGCCGGGTCGTCGTCCACGCCGCCGTCGAAGACCACGTAGCCGCCGCCCTTCGCGGGGAGGGCGGCCAGCAGGACGTAGCCCTGGGAGCCGTCGGCGTTGGTGATGTGCCAGCGGGTGGCGTAGCCGGCCACGCCGGCCACGGCGAGGCTGCCCGAGCCGTAGTCGGTCTGCGAGGTCATCCCGCTGAAGATCTGCTTGGCGACGGCCGGCATGGCGGCGTCGGCCGCCGCCTTGGGGGTGTCACCCTGGATGGTGTTCTTCTCCACCGAGAACCGGCCGCGGATGCAGGGCTTGCCGTTCGCGCAGGTGTAGCGGCCGCTGCCGAGGTAGACCGACCACTGCGAGGTGTCCTTCGCCGCCACCTCCCAGCCCTCGAACACCGGGAGGGTGATCGAGTGCTGCTGGTCCGCGACGGTGCTCCTGAGGACCGGGGCGGGCTTGGGCGTGGACGGCTTCGGGGTGGGGGTGAGGGTGGGGGTGGGGCTCGTCGTCGGTTCGGTGCTGCGGCTGACGGAGACGGTGGGGTCGGTGGTCGGGTCCGCCACCGGGTCGCCGCCGTGGCTGAGCGCGAGCCCGGCGATGCCGCCGCCGACCGCCAGGACGGCGACCGCGACGGCGATCACCACACCCGGCTTGACCCGCTTCGGGGCGGGGGCCACGGGCGGGTAGCCGGGGTCGGGGTAGCCGGGGCCCGGGTGGCCGTAGGTCGCGGCGGGGTACGGCTGCGGCTGCGCGGGGTGGGCGGGGTAGGCCTGATGCGCCGGGTAGGGCTGCTGTGCCGGGTAGGCCTGGGGCCCGGAGTGCGTCTCCTGGCCCGGGTAGCCGTAGCCGCCGCCCCGGACCGGCCGGACGTCGCTGGTCCAGGCCGTGCCGTCCCACCAGCGCTCGTGGCCGGGGGCGCCGTCCGGACCGGGGACCGGGTACCACCCGGGAGGCGTCGCGTTGTTCACGGCCGTACGGTACCCGGCGGTGGGCCGCCCCCGGCGGGAGGGGGCCGCGTTCGTCGCACCCGGCGGGCGGTGTCGGTGCCGAGGGTTACGGTGCCGGTCATGACCGACCACGACTGGATCCACTGCGGCCCCATCGACTGGCTGCGCGGACGGCACCACGGCGAGGACGAGACCGTCCTGCTGTACTTCAAGGGCACCACCCCGGCCGCCGTGGCCGACGGGCTGATCGCCCAGCGCCGCCCGCCGTTCGCCCGGGGCGGGGACCCGGCGCCCGGCGACTGGGGCGTGATCGTGCACCCGTTGTTCGACCACGCCCGCGACGACTACGGCGTCGTCGACTACCGCAGGCTCTGCCCCGAGGACGCCGAGCTGGCGGTGTTCGTGCCCAACCCCTGCATCGGCAAGGCCCACGGCCCGGAGGCGTACCACTTCAGGGACGGCCGGTTCTCCTTCTCCGTCAGCTACGAGAACACCCTGTTCACCGAGGAGTACCTGCCCGACGGGCTGGTCTCCCTCGTCACGGAGGCCGGGCTCGACCCCAGGGGCGAGTGCTCCGGGGCCCGGGACCGCGAACAGCGGCTCACCGCCCTGATCTGCGACCACCTGGGCCTGCCCGCGCTGGACCGGGCCGCCATGACGGTGGACCACGAGCTGATGGCCGACTACTGGTAGGAGCGCCCGGGCGGACGACGGGCGGTGGACCGGGCACGCACCCGGCCGGATAGCATCACCCGATGATCTCCTCCGACGCCCGCACCATGGTCTTCGACATCGACGGCACGCTCTGCTTCGACGGGAGGACGATCGACAGCAGGATCCTCGCCGCTCTCGACACCTGCGAGCGGGCCGGTCACCAGCTGGTCTTCGCCTCCGCCCGGCCGGTCCGCGACCTCCTGCCCGTCCTCGACGGGGCCTTCCCCACCGCCACGCTGATCGGCGGCAACGGCAGCCTGGTCTCCGTCGACGGCCAGGTGCGGGCGCGGACCGCGTTCGAGACCGGCGAACTCGGCCGGCTGCTGGGCGAGGTGGAGCGGTTCCGGGCGGGCTACCTCGCCGACGGCCCCTGGGACTACGCCTACACCGGACCGGCCGACCACCCGATCTGCGGCCGGGTCGACCAGGGCGGCCTCGCCCGCCGGGTGGAGCTCGCCGAACTCCCCGCCGTGGTCAAGTTCCTGGTGGTCGAGGCGACCGACCTCCCGGGCCTCGCCGACGCCTGCCGCGCGCTCGGACTGAACGTCAACCACCACCTCGACGAGGCGATCATCGACTTCGCCCCGGGCACCACCAACAAGTGGGAGGCGCTGACCTCGCTGGGGATCGACGCCTACGACGCCTTCGGCAACGACATCAACGACCTCGACCTGCTGCGCAACGCGCGGCACTCCGTCCGGGTCGGCGCCCACCCGGGCCTGGACGGCATCGCCCGCGTCACCGTCGCCGCCGAACCGGAGGCCGTCGCCGCCGAGATCTCCCGGCTGGCGTAGGGGCTGTCGGGTCGGGACGCCCGGCCGGTTCGACCGCCGGCGGCACCGCCCCGCCAGTGATTTTCCGGCGCAGGATCACGATGCGCGAGGGCTGGGCGAGATGACCGCCGCACGAACCCTGGGGGAGCGCATGTCCGCACCTGCCGACCCGGTGCAGAGCCACGGGCGATCGAGGGCCTGATCGCGCGCTACGCCGAACTCGTCGACGACGGCGACTTCGCGGGGCTCGGCGCCCTGCTCTCCGACGCCGTCTTCGTCGGCGGTGGGGAGCCGGTGAGCGGGAGCGAGGCGATCGAGGCGATGTTCCGCGGGATGATCGTCGTCCACGCCGACGGCAGGCCGCGGACCCAGCACGTCACGACCAACGTGGTGGTCGAGGTCGACGAGCGCGCGGGGACGGCGGTCGCCCGCTCGTACGTCACCGTGCTGCAGGCACTGCCCGAGCTGCCGCTGCAGACCGTCGCCGCCGGTCGGTACGACGACCGCTTCGCGCGCGGGGAGGACGGCCGCCGGCGGTTCGCGGAGCGGCGGGTGCGGATCACCCTGGCCGGTGACCTGAGCCGCCACATCCGGCAGTGGGCAGTGGGCAGTGGGCAGTAGGCAGTAGGCAGTCGGGCGGTCGGCGACCAGGAGCGCCGGCCCGGGCGGGGGCGGCCGGGGAGAGGCGGGCAGTGGTGCGGGAGCTGTTGGCGGGTGCGGCGCGGGCCGCGCTGGGCGCCGGGCGGCGACTGGCGTCGGTCGAACGGCTGGCGGGCGGCAGCAAGAAGGGCGTGTACCGCCTCTTCACGGACGACGGGACGACGGCGATCGCCTACCGCTGGGCCGGCGCCGAGAACTACTGGCCGGCGGCCGAGGGCGACGACGACCTCGCCGACCCGTTCTCGCCCGGCCTCGGGCTCGACCTGTTCGAGGCCGCGCACGCACGGCTGGCCGCGCTCGGCGTCCGGGTCCCGGCGCTCCGGTTCGTCCGGCGCGCCGGGGACCTGGACGGCGCCCCGGGCACGGGTGACCTCGCGATCGTCGAGGACGTCCCCGGCGAGAGCCTGGAGAAGCTGCTCGCCCGCGACCCGCGCGCCGCCGCCCCGGTGCTGGCCCGGCTCGGCGAGGCACTGGAGGCCATGCGCGGCCACCGGGCGTCCGGCTACGGGAAGGTGGCGGTCGTCGACGGGGGAGGAGCATCGCACGGCCTGTCCTGCGAGGGCGTCGTGCTGGACCGCGCGCTGCGCGACCTCGCGGAGGCGGCGGCCCGCGACCCCCGGATCGCGGAAGCCCGGGACCGGTTCGTGGAACGGCTGCGGGCCCTGGCGGCGGCGGTGCGGCCCCGCGCCGAGTACGGCGTGGTGCACGGCGAACTCGGGCCCGACCACGTCCTGGTGGACGCCGAAGGCCGGCCGGTGCTGATCGACGTCGAGGGCACGATGTACTTCGACGCCGAGTGGGAGCACGTCTTCCTGCGGATCCGCCTGCCCGAGGCCGACTACCGCCCGCTGGCGGCGGACGGCCTGGACGAGGACCGGCTCGCCCTCTACGCGTTGGCGCAGCGCCTCTCGCTGACGGCGGGACCGCTGCGCCTGCTCGACGGGGACTTCCCGGCCCGCGAGGCGATGGCCGGCATCGCCGAGCACAACCTGCGGCAGGCCCTGCACCTGCTGGACGGCTGACGGCTGACGGCGGACGGCCGGGCCGGAGTCGCCCCCGGCCCGGCCGTACGTGCCGAGCGTCGTCAGCCGGCGAGCTGGGCCCGGAACACGGCGCTGTTGAAGTACGCCCTGGCCTCCCGGATGAGCCCGGTGTCGTCCAGCTCGTAGACGTTGATGCCGGACCAGTTGACCGGCCTGCCGTCCAGGGCGACGGCCGCGCCCCGCCAGGAGACCGCGACGTGGTTGCCGACGGTGTGCGCCTCCAGGGGCGTCAGCCCCAGGAAGGGGCGGAAGCCGGGCAGGACGGAGGCGATGAACTCGTGGATCGCGGCGCGCCCGGCGGCGGGGGCGAGTCCGGCGGCCAGCAGCGCGCAGCCCGTGACGGCCAGCAGCACGGTGACCAGCGGACGACCCCCGGGCGCGGCTGTTCCTCACGCTCGGCATGGTCGGCTGGAGCCTCGCCATGCCCCAGCTCCGCCGCATGATCCTCGGTCCCGACCACACCCTCGACGGGCTGCGCACGGACATCGCCCGCGCCGTCCGGGCCCTGCCGGCCGGAGAGGCGCACCCCGAGCAGGCATGACCCTCCGGGGGGCGGCGCTGTCGTCGCTTCGGGGGATTGCGGCCGCTGTTCTGACATGGACAGGGCGGCCGGGGAATCCATGACCCGGAAGGGCGCCGTCACCGGTTGCGCGCCCTCGGAAGGGAGAACAGTCATGCGTCGTCGGATCGCAGCGGTCGGGATGCTGGCCGCCGCCGGAGTGCTCGCGCTCGCCGTGCCTGCCCAGGCGGCCACGGGGGTGCTGGTGGTGAACGGGGTGGCCCACCAGAACCCGGCACGGGGGTGTTACCCGACCGTGTCGCCGGTCGTCGTCCAGAACCTCACGGACTCGACGGTCGACGTGTACTCCGCGGCGAACTGCCAGGGGGCACTGACACGCGAGATCGCCGCCGGGATGACCGCGGCGACGGTCGGATTCAGTTACTTCGTCAACTGACCCAGGTCATTCGTCAACTGACGCCGTGGCAGGCCAGAGGAGTGGGAAGTCGGCCCGGCCGACTTCCCACTCCGTCGCGCTTGCCACGCTGCGACGAGGAGGTCCGATGGAGATCCCCGGCCCCGAGCCCGAAGCGGACGACGGCGCGGGCGCCATCGCGCGGGCGGGCGGACTGCACACCTACCAGCTGTGGCTGCACGCCGAGTACGGCCCGGTCGTACGGTTCCGACTGCCCGGCGCGGAGACCGCCGTGTCGATCGCCGACCCGGTGCTGCTGGAGGCGGTCGTCCACCTCGACGAGCGGCCGCGGCGGCTGTTCTCCTTCCTCGACCCGCTGTTCGAGGCGGACAACCTCCAGGTGCTCCCGGCCGCCGAGCACGACCCGTGGCGCCGGCTGCTGCTCACCGTCCTGGCCGGACGGCCCTCGTACGAACGGCACTTCGACCTCTTCGCGGCCCTGGCCGCCGAACTCGCCGACCGCTGGGCCGCCTTGCCCGCCGGCCGGCCCGTCGAGCTCCAGCGGGAGCTCGCCAGGACGTCCCTGCGGATGATCTGCGGCTACGCCCTGGGCGGCGAGGTCGAGGACCCGGACGGTGTGGTCGAGGCCTTCGAGGCGGTGCTCACCGACCAGTTGGAGCGCCTCTACCCGGCGCCCGCCGGGCAGGGCCGGGAACGGCGTACCGAACGAGCCGAGCGTGCCGAGCGCGCCGCGCGGGCGCTCGCCCTCCTGCGCGAGACGGTCGACCGGGTCGTCGCGGCGCACGGGGCCGGCGCCGGGGCCGGGGGCGGCCCCGGCGAGCGCAGCGACCTGATCGCCGCCCTCGTCGCGGCGGGCGAGAGCCCCGCGCGGATCCGCGACACCGTCCTGACGGTGATGCTGGCCGCCCACCACACCACCGGCGTCGCCGTCTCCTGGACCCTGCACCTGCTCGCCGCCCACCCGGAGGCGGCCGCGCGCGTCACCGAGGAGCTCGACCGCGTCCTCGGCGAGCGCCCGGTGCCCGACCACGCCGACCTGCCGCGGCTGCCGTACCTCGGGATGGTGCTGCGCGAGTCGCTGCGCCGCTACCCGCCCGGCCCGTACGGCGCCCGGCTGACCGCCGAACCGCTGGCCGTCGGCGAGTACCTGGTCCCCGCCGGGGCGGTGGTCCTCCTCCCGATCCTGGCCGTCCACCTGAACCCCGTGTACTGGCCCGAGCCCGAGCGGTTCCGGCCCGAACGCTTCACCCCCGAGGAGTCGGCGGGGCGCCCCCGGCTGGCCTGGATCCCGTTCGGTCTGGGCCCGCGCGGCTGCGAGGGGGCGGGCCTGGCCACGCTGGAGGCCCGGGTGCTGCTGGCCGTGCTGCTCAAGCGGCTCCGCTTCCGGCCCGAACCGGGCCACCGGGTGGTCCCGGTCGAGCGGTTCGTCCTCTGGGCCGCCGACGACATCCGCATGCGGGTGAGCCCGCGGGCCGCCCGCGGCACGCCCCGCTGAGCGCGGGCCTGGCGAGAAGCCCTATCGCGATATATCGTGAGTTCCCGTTCGCGCCGCTGCCCAACGCGCGAAGACCATCGTCGAGTTCAGGACGGGGACCATGCCGGGAGAGATCGTGCCAGCCGGGACGCAGGCCGGCCACGGCCCGCAGTCCGCACTGCGGGCCTCGCACGCCGACCGGGACCGGGTGGCCGAGCTGCTGCGGGTCGCGGCGGGCGACGGCCGGCTGACCCCGGACGAGCTGGACGAGCGCCTGGAGGTCGCGCTGTCGGCCCGGACACTCGGTGAACTGGCGGGGCTCACCGCCGACTTGCCGGCCGTGTCGGTCTCCGCCGACGGGGTGGTGGCGGAGGTCAAGGACGTCCTGCGGATCGACCAGCGGTGGAGCCCGGTCCGGCGGGAGGGCCGTTGGGTGGTGCCGCGCCGGCTGGAGCTCGTTGTGGAGTGGTGCGACGTGACCCTCGACTTCACCCAGGCGGTGATCACCCAGGACACCCTGCGGATCGACCTGGACATGGAGGGCAAGACCCTGACGCTGATCACCCGGCCGGGCATCGTGGTCGATTCCGACGGCCTGGCACTGGAGTTCAGCAGGGTCAGGGACCGCCGGGCGCCGGATTCCGGTGTGCCGACCACCCTGCGCGTGGAGCTGGTCGGCACCAAGCGCCACGGCCGCGTCGTCGTGCGGCAGCCGCGCAGGACCACCGGCCGCCGGCTGCCGGGGAGGAACGCGAACGGGTGAAAGCGTCGCGTCCGCGGCGCCGCGCGGGAGCGCCGGGTTCGTGTCGTGTGCCGCAACCGTCGAGGTCCGGCCCCGACCTCCCCTACCCTTCCCCCATGCTCTCTGTGGTGGTGGCCCCCTGGGCGGAACGAGCGGAGCCGGTGTTCGTCCACAACCCGGACGAACTTCACGACGCCGCCAGCACGATGAAGGTCGCGGTGCTCGCGGCGCTCTGCCGCAGCGGGGCGAACCTCGACGCCGAGGTGCCGGTGGTGAACCGCTTCGAGTCCGTCGTGGGCGGCGAGTTCGGCAACGACCCGGACTGGGACAGCGATCCGCTGCCCTGGGAACTGCTCGGCACCCACGTGCCGTTGCGCCTGCTCGCCGAGCGGATGATCACCCACTCCTCCAACCTGGCCACCAACATCTGCCTGGCCCGCACCACCCAGCAGGCCGTCACCGACGTGTGGCGCCGCGCCGGGGCCACGCACAGCTCCACCCCGCGCGGCATCGAGGACTACGCGGCGCGTGCCCAGGGCGTGCACAACCGGGTGAGCGCCCACGACCTGGTGCGACTGCTGCGCTCGCTCGCCGGGGAGCCGGAACTCCTCGCCCTCCTCGAGTGCAACGAGTTCCGGGTGGACCTGGCCGCCGGCCTGCCCTCCAACACCCGGATCGCCTTCAAGAACGGCTGGTTCCCCGGTGTCCGGCTCGGCGTCGGGCTGGTCCAGCCGGCCGACTGCCCGCCCTACCTGATCGCCGTCTGCTACACCGGCCGGCTCGCCGACGGCACCGACCGCACCGATCCGGCGGCCCGGCTGCTCGCCCGGATCTCCAAGGCGGTGTGGGACCGCCGGGACCAGATCAGCCGGCCGGTGCCGCCGGCCCGCCCGACACCGTCGGCCCGGCCGACTCCGCAGGCCCGCCCGGAGCCGCCAGCAGGTCCGGAGCCGTCAGCCCGTCCAGCGCCGCCTCGTTCAGCAGGTTGATCCGTACGAACCCCTCGTGGCCGGTGAGTTCGAAGTGCCGCTCGTCGAGCGCGAGCAGCCGGGCGGCCGGGGCGGCGACCCGGGCGAACAGGAAGTACCCGGTGTCCACCGGCGCGCAGTCCCGCAGCGCGCCGCTGTCGAGGATCCGCCGGTGGTTGGCCCGGATGTGTTCCACCAGCCGCCGGTTGCCCTCCCCGTCGAGCATCAGGTCGGCGGCGCGGTGGGCGAACAGGCGGTCGGCGACCGTGACGTCCCCGTGCAGGTTGATGTGGAGGTCGGCGAGCGGCTCGCGCAGCCGTTCGGGGACGAGCAGGTGGGCGCAGCGGTAGCCGTGGATGGACAGGTACTTGGTGGGGCACACCAGCCGCACCGTGAGGTCGGCCGGCAGGGCGGCGCTCTCCTCGCGGCGGCCGCCGTCCCAGCGCAGGTACTGGAAGGTGCCGTCCACGAACACCAGTGACCCGGTGGCCCGTTGCCACTCGCCGATCCGCTCGATCACCCCGGCCGGGACCGGCTGCCCGGCGTACCAGAGCGGATCGGTGAGCAGGAGCACCGTCCGCTCGTCGGGCAACTCCGGTGCGAAGCCCTCCTGTCGGGCGTGCAGTTCGCTCACCCGGACCGGCTCGATGCCGAACTGCCGGAAGAAGTAGGCGAACTTGTAGTAGACGGGCGGCAGGTAGTGGACGCGTCGCACACCGCTCAGCTGCAGCCAGGTGCAGAAGGTGCCGAGCAGGCTGGTGGAGCCGCCCGCTGGGATCACCCGCTCCGGCCCGTACTCCACCTCGTCGTACGTGCTGTGCAGCCGGGCGATCTTGGCCCGCAGGGCGCGGTCCTCGTCGATCGCCGAGTAGCGGGTGACGTCGCCGAGCAGGTACGGCGGGGTGTGGGCGAGCGGGCCGAGGTAGTCGGCGACGAACGGGTGCCCGCCGTTGTAGTCGGAGACGAACAGCCGCCCTCCGGGGTGCTGCCGTTCGTGCTCCACGGCCTCGTGCAGGTCGAGCATGCGGAACAGGGACGGCACCGGACCTCCAGGGCGTCGACTGGCCGGGTCGGCCGTCAGCCTGTACCGCGACCCGGCGCGGGCACAAGACCGCCCGCCCGGGGCGTGCGCCGGGAAACCGGTACCGGTCGCACACGCATGACGGTCCGCCGGTTGCGGTATCGCATGGAAGGGTCCTGCTCACGGGGCTGCTCGACAGGCCACTCGACAGGCCACTCGACAGGCCGCTCGACAGGCCGCTCGGGGCGCCGCGCGCAGGACCGCTCGAAGGACCGCTCGAAGGGCTGCGCGAAGGCTAGGGGGTGGATCGACGTGTTGTCGTCCCGGCTCCGCGTGGTCTCCCGGTCGATCACGGCGGTCGCGGTCACCTCGGCCTACGCGGCGCTGCACCTGCTGGTCAACGTGGGCATGGGCGAGCAGGTGCGCGGGAGCAGGGTGGGGGCGTGGTGGTGCGGGGCGGTCGCGCTGGCGCTGCTCGGGCCCGCCCTGTGGCTGCGCCACCGGCGCCGGTCCGGGGTCGCCGAGATCGTCGCGCTGGTCAACCGGTACGGCACGCCGCAGCCGCGCTGGCGGCGCGCCGTCCGGATCGCCAGGGCCGCCGGCTGCGTGCTGTCCGGGGGCGGAGCCCTCGCCGTCGCCGCGTCGGAGCGGAGCGAAGGGCTCCCGCCGAGGGTGTCGCTCCTGCTGCTGGTCGGCGGTGTGGCGGCCGCGGGGGCCGGACTCCTGGTCCTGCTCCGCACCCGCCCGTACGCGGCTCGCGGGGCCGCCCAGGCACTGCTGCGGGACGGCCGCAGACCCGTGCTCTACCTGCGCAGCTTCGACGACGAGGCGGCCGCCCGGGAGGACGCCCGGACGGCGGCGGGCCTGCGCACCCGGGAGGTGCAGTTCGCCGCCGCGCTGGGCGCCGTGGGCCCGGTGATCGCGGTGGGACGGCCGGGGGAGACCCTGCCGCTCCTGGGCGCCGCCCGGTTCTACCTGCCGCTCGACGACTGGCAGGGCACCGTGCGCCGGCTGATGGACCTGTCCCAGCTGATCGTCCTGCGCCTGGGGCCGGGGGAGGGGCTGCGCTGGGAGATCGGGGAGGCCAGGGCCACGCAGCCGCCGGCGAAGCTCATCCTGCTGGCCCCGCGCGGCCTGCCGGAGCTGGCCGGCGAGTTGAACGAGAGCCTGCCCACCCCGCTGCTGCCCAGGGAGATGGTCACCGGCGGGCACTGGATCGGAGCCGTCATCACCTTCGACGGCCGGTGGACCCCACGGGTGTTCCCGGTGAAGGAGCGCCAGGGCCCGGCGGCGTGGCGGTGGATGGCCCGGTCGGGCATCTCCTCCCCGCCGACGCCCACGGTGCACCTGGCGCACACCATCCACACCGCCCTGACGGCCGACGGGAGGCGGCAGCGGGCGATGGCCTGGCGGGCTCAACTCGCCACGAGGAAGGCGGACCTGGTAACCGCCGGGCTGGCCCTCGCGCTGGTCCCGCCGGGCTGGCTCGGGTACCGGATCCTGCAGCTGGCCGGCCGCTGGTGAGCCCGGCGGCGCGCCGCAGCGCCCCGCCGGGCCCGTGACCGGCCGTGGCCCGTAGCCCGTAGCCGTCAGCCCGCAGCCGTCGGTGCGGAGCCGTCAGCCCGGAGCCGTCAGCCCGGAGCCGTCAGCCCGGAGCCGTCAGTACGGCTGCACCAGGACGTGTGCCGCGCCGGGGATGCCGACCTTCAGCAGCTCGTCCTCCTCCGGCGTGGTCGGGGTGCCCGTCTCCTGCTTGAGGACGGCCCGCGACAGGGCCTGGACCCACATCGCGCGCGGGCGGCGGCGCTCCTCCCAGGCGGCGAGCGCGGCCGGGACGGAGTCGGCCTCGTCCAGGCTCTGGGCGAGCACGAGGGCGTCCTCGACGGCCATCGCGGCGCCCTGGGCGAGGTGTGGGGTGGAGGCGTGGGCGGCGTCGCCGGCCAGCACGATCCGACCGACGTGCCAGGGCTCCTCGACGGTGACCTGCGAGATCCGCGTGTAGACCACGGCGGCGGGGTCGGTGATCTGCGCCAGGGCCCCGGCGATCGGGCCGCCGAAGCCGGCCAGCCGCTCGCGCAGCTGCTCGTGGGCGCGCTCGGGGTCCGGGCGGAAGTCCTCGGCCTCGGCGAAGACCGAGCCCAGGTACATCCGCTCCGCGCTGATCGGGGTGAGCAGCGCCTTCGCCCTCAGGTTGCCGGAGGACATCACCACGCCCCGCACCTCGGGCGAACGCGGCAGCGTGACCCGCCAGTTGGCGAAGCCGGTGTACTCGGGGAGGTACTTCTCGCCGTACAGCCGGCGGCGCAGCGGCGAGCCGATGCCGTCGAAGCCGACGACCAGGTCGTAGCGGCCGGCGTGTCCGTCGGTGAGGGTGACCTCGACGCCGTCGGCGTCCTCGGCCAGGGTGTCGATGGTGGTGCCGAAGCGGACGGTGACGCCCGCCTTCGCGGCGGCGTCGGCGAGGACGCGGGCCAGCGCGGGGCGCGGTATGCCGTTGTTGGAGGGGGCGTCGCCCATCCGGGGCTGCGGGATCTTCGCGAGGGTGGCGCCGGCCGGGTCGCAGATGGTCAGCACCTCCCACTCGAAGCCGACGGCCAGGCAGTCCTCCAGGACGCCGATCTCGCGCATCACGTGCAGGGCGTTGGACGGCTGGATGATGCCGACGCCGAGGGCCTCCAGCTGCTCGCGCAGCTCGGCGACGTCGACCTGGTGGCCGCGCTGGGCGAGGGCGGTGGCGAGGGTGAGGCCGCCGATGCCGCCGCCGTGGACGAGGACGCGCAGGGGACTGGTCATGAGGGGTGCTCCGTAGGGAAGTTCACGGGAGGTCCGGCCGGGGGAGGGGGACGGCTCAGCCGGCGGGCGTGGCGGCGAGGTCCATCAGGTGGTCGACCAGGGCGAGCAGCAGGTCCCGACCGAAGGCGCGCTCGCGCACGTCCCCGAGCAGCATCGGCACCTGCGGGTCGAGGTCGAGCGCGGCCCGGATCTCGTCGGGGGTACGGGTGTTGGTGTTGTGGAAGCAGTTGATCGCTACCACGAACGGGATGCCCCGGCTCTCGAAGAAGTCGATGGAGGCGAAGCTGGTCTCCAGTCGGCGGGTGTCGGCGATGACGATCCCGCCGAGGGCGCCGTTGACCAGGTCGTTCCACATGAACCAGAAGCGTTCCTGGCCGGGCGTGCCGAACAGGTAGAGGACCAGCTCGGGGCTGATCGTGATCCGGCCGAAGTCGAGCGCGACGGTGGTGGTGGTCTTCTGGTCGATGCCGGCCAGGTCGTCGACGCCGACGCTGGCCCGGGTCAGGTACTCCTCGGTGCGCAGCGGGGTGACCTCGCTGACCGAGCCGACCAGGGTGGTCTTGCCCACGCCGAAGCCGCCCGCGATGAGGATCTTGACGGCGGCCGGGGCGATCGGGGCGGCGGGGGAGCCGACGGCGGAGTGCGGTGTTGCCATGTTCAGAGTCTCCGGAGTCCTTCGCGTACGGCCGTGAGCAGGCTGAGGTCCACGCCCCCGGCGGCCCGGGCCACCGAGAGCGGCGCCCGGGCCTTCAGCAGGCCCTGGGCGACCAGGTCGCCCAGCAGGATCTTGGTGACCGAGACCGGGAGGTCCAGGTCCGCCGACACCTCGGCGACGGCGATCGGGTGCCGGCAGATTTCGAGGATCAGCCGGTGCTCGGGCTGCAGGCCGCGAGCGCCGGCGCGGTTGCCCCGCGCCAGGGCCGCTTCGGCCTTCTCCTCGACCGTGGTGAGCACGGTGATGAGGGTGAGGTCGTCCCGCTCGGGTGCGGTCCGGCCGCGGGTGATCGTGTACGGGCGCACCATGCTGCCCGACTCGTCCTCCGCTTCCTCCTCCAGCTCGCTCCAGTGCGGCACCGCGCCGCGCCGCCGGCGGTCGTCCCGGTCCTCCCGGTCGGACAGCGGGCCGGACGGCGGACCGGGCTGCGGGTCGGAGGCGGGGCCGGACCGCGGACCGGCCTGCCGGCCGTCGTCGCGGCCGTTCCCCCAGGCGTCGTTCCCGTACGGTTCCACCCGGGTCAGCCCCGGTTCCGGGCGGCGAAGGCGTCGAAGGAGGCCGGGGCGCCGGGGGCGCCGGGGGCGTCGTCGTGGCGGACCGGGGTGGTGAGCTTCTGTCCGACCTGCTGCACCAGGGTGTGCATCGCGACGGACATCACCTCGGCGTCCACCTCCTGGGAGGCGACCACGGCCAGGTGGGTGCCCTGGGCGGCGGCGATGACGAACAGCCAGCACTCGGCGAGCTCGACGATCACCTGGTGCACCGGGCCGCCGTCGAACAGCGCCCCGACCCCGCGGGCCAGGCTCTGCTGGCCGGTGGCGACGGCGGCCAGGCGCTCGGCGTCGGCCCGCTCGATGGTGCGGGAGTGGCTGACCACGAGACCGTCGTCGGAGAGCAGGACGGCGTTCCTGGTCCCGGGTACCGAGTCGACGAGTCCGTCCAGCAGCCAGTCCAGGTCCTGGTGGGTGGCGATCGTGCGGTTCATGACTGCTCATCCGTTCGTGTGGTTCGGGAGTCCGCGGCCGGAGGGGCCCAAGGGGACGGGGTGGGGGAGGGGGCCGGCGGGGTGGCGGGCAGCGGGTGCTCCCCGCTGTCCTGGGCCCGGGCGGCGCGGGACTGGCGCTGGAAGGCGCCGATGGCCGCACCCGATCGCCGTACCGGGCAGTCGGTGCGCTGGAACGGGCCGGCGGGCGTGGCGTTCTCGGCGGACCGCTCGACCCGCTGCGGCTCGGCCGGCGGGGGCACCCGCAGCTCGGCCGCCAGGCTGGCCTGCCGGACGCGTTGCGGCAGCGGGGGCTGGCCGCCCTCGGCCGGGCTGAACGGCACCGAGGTCTGGTACTCGCGACGCTGCCGCCGCTCGGCCAGCCGGTAGTGGTCGGCCGGGCGGTACTGCTCGTCGGCGTACGGGGCCTCGGCCTCGGTCACCCGCGCGTAGGCGATGTCGGGGTAGGCCGGGGCGTCCTGGACGGGCGCCGGGTCGGCCGGGGAGCTGTGCTCGATCGGCTGCTCCGGCTGGAAGGACGGCTGAGCGGCCGGGACGGGCTGCTCCACCCCGTAGGACGGCTGCGGGGCGTGGAAAGGTTCAGCGCCGTACGACGGTTCGGACCCGTACGACTGCTCCGGGCCGAAGGACTGCCCGGCCGGGTACGCCGGGTGGGTCTGCTGCGGCTGGTACGGCTGCTGCTCCGCGGGGGGCGGCTGTGCCGCCTGGTAGGGCTGCTCTGCGGGGAGCGGCTGCGCCTGGTAGGACTGCTCGGTGGGGAACGGCTGTTCCGCCGGGAACGGCGCCGGCGGCACCGGAACGTCCTGGAGCGTGGTCTCCGGCCCTTCGCCCACCCCGGCGTCCGCCGAGGGCAGCCGCAGCGGCACCCGCACCGGAAGGGGCATCGGGGCCGGTTCCGGCTGAGGCAGTGGCACCGGAGCGGCCTGCGGGGCGAAGTCGCCCTGCGCGAAGGAGTCCACCGGCGCGACCGGCGGACCGGTCGGCACCGGGGCCGGCGCCTCGTCGGAGGCCGAGCGCACGGCCCGGCGCGAGCGGCGCACCAGCGGGATCGGCTCGGTGGCGGTGCCGCCGGCGCCGTCCGGCAGCCCGGTGTCGCCCTCGATGACCAGCTCGTCCGGGACGAGGACGACCGCCCGGGTGCCGCCGAACGCGGACGGGCGGAACTCGATCCTCAGCCCGTGCAGGGAGGCCAGCCGGGCGACCACGTGGAAGCCGAGGCGGATGTCGTCGGCCCGGGCCAGCACGTCGGTGCGCGGCGGGCGGCTCATCAGCTCGTTGGCCGCGTCGTACTGCTCCGGGTCCATGCCGAGGCCCCGGTCCTCGATCTCGATCGCCAGCCCGCGGCCGACCACGGCGGCGCGCACCTCGACCGGCGTGGGCGGCTTGGAGAAGGTGGTGGCGTTCTCCATCAGCTCGGCGAGCACGTGGGCCACCGGGCCGACGGCCCGTTCGGAGAGCCACGGGTGGCCCTCGATGTCGATCGAGATCCGGCGGTAGTCCTGGACCTCGCCCTGCGCGGCGCGCAGCACGTCCAGCAGCGGGACGGGCTTGCGCCAGCGCCGCTGCGGCTGGCCGCCGGCCATGATGACGAGGTTCTCCTCGTAGCGGCGCAGGCGGGCGGTGAGGTGGTCGAGGTCGAAGAGGCCCTCCAGGACCTCCGGGTCGTCGTGCTTGCGCTCCAGCTCGTCCAGCTTGCGCAGCTGGCGGCCGATCAGCAGCTGGGTGCGGCGGGCGATGCGCTGGAGCAGCCGCTCGAAGCCGCGGTGCTGCTCGGCCTGGCCGACGGCGGCCTCCAGGGCGGCGGAGCGGGCCAGGTTGAGCGCCTGGCCGAGCCGGGCCAGCTCGTCGGTGCCGCTGCCGTACGGGCCGTCGGTGACGGCGCGGCTCTCGGCCTCGACGTCCACCTGCTCGCCGCGGCCGAGACGGTCGACCACCTCGGGCAGGGTGCTGCGCATCTCCTCGGCCTGGGTGTGCAGGTCCTTGATGCGGCGGCGCAGCGAGCGGCTGAGCCGCCAGGAGGCGATGACGACCGCGACGACCGTGATCAGGCCGATGACGGTGGTCAGCACGACCCGGGTGAGCATGCCGATGATGGCGCCCTTGGCGACCTCGATGATGCCGTTGGTGCGGTCCTCGATGGCCTTGACCAGCGGCGGGTTGAGCCCGTCGAGGGCCTGGCGCCACTGGTCCTGGGTCGCCGGGAGCTTGACGGTGCCGGCGGCGTCGGCGGCGGTGGGCTTGAGTAGCGCCTGCTCGACGGCGGCCTTGGCCTGCCAGGACGGGCTGTTGATCAGCTCGTGCCAGGCCGGCGCCTCGGCGTCCGGGATGTACGGCAGGACCTGGATGTTGAGCAGGTGGTCCTGGGAGCCGATCAGCTGCTGGACCTGCTGGTAGTCGGTGGCGGACAGCCGCCCGGTGGGCCAGCCGCGGGCCAGGATGGCGTCCTCGCGGGAGAGCATCTCCTTGGCCCAGAAGGAGTTGACCAGGGTCTTGGACAGCCAGGTGACCTCGCCGGTGTCGACCCGGCTGAGCGCGGTGAACAGCCGCAGGTCGACGCTGATCAGGTCGGTGTAGTAGGCGTAGACGCTCTGCTGGTCGGTGGTGGCGCGGTCGACGGCGGCTCGCTGCTCGGCCAGCTTGCCCATGGCCTGGCGGGCCTCGACGACGGCGGCGCGGACCTCTTCGGGGGCGTTGTCGGCGGTGGCCCCGGAGAGGGTCTGGAACTGCCGCACCGCGTCGTCGGTCAGCTGGCGCTGATGACGCAGCTGGTCGGCGTTGGAGCCGGGCCGGGCGAGTGCCTCGGCGCTGAGCCGCCGCTCCTCCTGGAGGTTGTAGTACACGATGTTGGACGGCTGGCCGGCCTTCTGCGCGATGGTGGCCTGGTCGGCCAGCCGCTGGAAGTCGGCGATGGTCTCACCACTGGTCACGGCCCAGAGGGCGACCAGGGCGATGCTGGGGACGACGGCCAGGACGAGCAGCGCCGTCCGCAGGGACAGGCGTGGACGCCTGCGGGGGCCCTTCGGCGTCGGGGGCCGCCGATTCGCACGCGCGCGCAGAGCTGACTCCTTGGGGCTGGCGGCCGGCCGGTGAGGGGCGGGCCGTCCGGGGAACGGGTTTTTGACGAAGCGATATTAGTCATACCGTGTGATTAGAGTGAAAGCCCGTTCGCTGCCTGGGCCGGGCTTGTGCACGCGGTGGGCACAATGTCATTCGATCGTTGACCGTGTGTATGCGGAGCAGGCGGCTCCCGACTCGCTTGACGCAGTGTCAATGCGACGCGCGGCCGGTGGATGGCCGGGGTGTGAAAACTGTGTGACGCCCCGCCGGGAAGAGTTCGGCCGGGCCCGTCGGCACGGAGTCGAGCGCGCCGCGAGGTCCGCCTCGATGCCCCCTGCGGGTGTGCGGAGGGCGCCGTCCGGCGCGGAAGGCATGATGGGCCGATGACCTCCATCCTCCCTGCACGCAGTCAGGCCGTCGCCGAGGCCCTGGCGGCGGCCGGCGTCCCCGGCGAGATCCGCGTCCTGCCCGACTCCGCCCGCACCGCCGCCGAGGCCGCCGCCGCGCTCGGCTGCGACGTCGGCGCCATCGCGAACAGCCTGGTGTTCATCTGCGACGGCGCACCGCTGCTGGTGATGACCAGCGGCGCCCACCGGGTGGACACCGCCCACCTGGCCCGCCGGCTGGGCACCGGCCCGATCGAGCGCGCCACCGCCGCCCAGGTCCGCGAGGCCACCGGCCAGGCCATCGGCGGAGTCGCGCCGACCGGCCACCCGGCACGGCTGCGCACCGTGGTCGACACGGCGCTCGAGGACCACGAGGTGCTCTGGGCGGCCGCGGGACACCCGCACACCGTCGTGCCGATGACCTATCGGCAGTTGCTGAACGTGACGGGCGGGGCACCAGCCACAGTGGTGGCCGAATAGTCGTCCGATCGGATCGACTCAGAATCCGATCGGCTCAGAAGCTGCGCATACGCTCGGTGGGCGGATACTGGAGTAGTGGGACGGAGCCGACCGGGCGTCGCCGACAGGCCGCCGGAACGGTCCGACCACTGGCAACGGCCTCCAGTCATCGCAACCCACGCCGTCGGTGCGGGTCGCGGGTGGTAAGGAGCGCCGACGCGACGAGAGAGAGAAGCCGTGATGAGTTACTTCGGTCGTCGAGGAGACAGGGACGGTGGTTACGGCCGTGGTTACGGCCGTGGTTACGGCCGAGGTTACGGCCGAGGCCGTGACTTTGACCGTGGTCGTGGTTTTGACCGTCGTGATTTCCGCCGCCGTTTCGGTTTCGACTGGTGGTGACGGTGATTTCGGCCAGGACTGCACCCGATAGTCCCGACTAGCACCATCACAGGGGTCGGCGGTACGACCGCCGGCCCCTCGTCCTGGGGCGACGCCGCCTCCGCGCGGAGGATGGCGGGTCCCCAGCCCGGAACGACGGGTCCACGCCCCGGAACGTCGTTTCCGGATCCCGGAACGACGTCTCCGAGAGCAATGGGTCGTGTCCATGCGCGATGTGACGCCCCCGGGTGACCGGGTGGCCCCCAAGGTCTTCAAGGGCTCCAAGGCATCGAAGGCCTTCAAGGCCGACGACCACGGACCGGTGGCGGAATCGCCGGTCATCCCGCTGCGGGAGCTGGTCCGCCGGTTCTGGCCGTGGGTGCGTCCCGACGCGCGCTGGCTCCCGGTGAGCGCGGCCCTGCTCGTCCTCGGCGCCTTCGGCGAGATCGTCTCGGTCTGGCTGTTCAAGGACCTCATCGACAACGTCCTCGTCCCACGGGACTTCGCCGCCTTCTGGCCGCTCGCCGTCCTCATGCTCGCGGCGTCCATCGTCGCCGGGCTGCTCACCTTCGCCGGCAGCTACGCCAGCACCTGGATCGCCGAGCGCTACATGCTGCGGCTGCGCACCGACACCCTCGCCCACCTGCACACCCTGCCCCCCGACACCCTGGAGACCCGCTGGCGCGGCGACCTGGTGGCGCGGCTCACCTTCGACATCGCCGAGATCGAGCGGATGGTGGCCACCGGGCTGGTCGAGGGCGCCGTCGCCTTCGTCAGCCTGCTGCTGTTCACCGGCGCCGCCTTCTACCTGAGCTGGCCGCTCACCGTGGCCGCGCTGCTGGCCACCCCGCTGTTCGTCCTGTCCAGCACGCTGTTCGGGCGCGTCATCCGGCGTCGGGAGCGGCGGGTCCAGCGCCGCGCGGGCGGGGTCACCGCGCTGCTGGAGGAATCCCTGCGCAACGCCACCGTCACCCGGACGTGTGGCCAGGAGAGCCGCGAGGTCGCACGGGTCCGCCGGGAGGGCCGGGCCCTGCTCGACGCAGAACTCGCCGCCGCCCGGGTCTCCGGCCTCTACCAGCCCTTCCTCGGGGTGCTGCAGCTGCTGGCCGGGCTGGCCGTGGTGGGTGTCGGCGCGCTGCAGGTCATCCGCGGGAACCTCAGCCTGGGCGGTCTGCTCGCCTTCGCCGCCTTCATGGCGCAGCTGTTCGAGCCCGTCCAGCAGCTCGCCGCCCTCATTCCGATGGCCGGCTTGGCCTGCGCCTCGGGCGAACGCGTCCTGGAGCTGCACGACCTCCACAGCCCGGTGCAGGAGCGCCCCACGGCCCGGGACACCGGCCCGGTCCAGGGCCGGATCACCCTCGAGGGCGTCCGCGCCGCCTACCCCGGCGCCGTCGGCGTCCCCGGACCGCCGGTCCTCGCCGACCTGGACCTCGACCTGCTCCCCGGGGAGACCCTGGCCGTCGTCGGGCCCAGTGGCAGCGGCAAGTCGACCCTCGCCAAGCTCCTGGTCCGCTTCCTCGACCCGCAGGCCGGCGCCGTCCGCCTCGACGGGCAGGACCTGCGCGACCTCACCCTCGCCTCACTGCGCCAAGCGGTCACGCTGCTCACACAGGAGGCCCCGCTGTTCCACGCGAGCATCGCCGACAACATCGTGTACGGCCGTCCGGACGCCCCGCCCGCCGACATCGAACGCGCCGCCCGCAGCGCCGGGGCCCACGAATTCGTCACAGCGCTCCCGGAGGGCTACCGCACGGTGATCGGCGCCGACGGCTTCCAGCTCTCCGGTGGGCAGAGCCGGCGCGTCGCCATCGCCCGGGCCTTCCTGCGCGACACGCCCGTGGTGATCCTGGACGAACCCACCAGCGGCCTGGACCCGCACACCATCGAGCAGCTCGTCCCCGCGCTGCGCCGCCTGATGGCCGGGCGCACCACCCTCCTGATCACCCACGACCGGGCCCTGCTGACGCTGGCGGACCGCGTTCTCACCCTCGGTGCACAGGAGGCCACCCACCGGGACGCCGGGCCGGGCGGCGCCACCGGCGGCGGCCCGGTCACCCACCCGAACGGCTCAATCCGGGGACGGGCGCCGCAGGAGCCCTGAGCCAGGGCCCCGGGCTCTGGGACCTGTGCTGGGCCCCGGGCTCCGGGACCTGTGCTCTGGGACCTGTGCTGGGCCCCGACCCGGGCCCTCGCGCCCGAGCGCCGAGCCCCGGGTGCCGGGCCGCCGCCCCGGCCGGGGGATACCGCCGCCATGCTGTTGACGTGGATCGCCGAGCCGGCCGAGGAACCGCTGGCACTGCGGCCGGACGACCACCCGGTGGAGTGGGAGACCAACACCTGGTGGCTGAACGCCGAGGTCGAGGACCGGCGGGCGCTGACCGTCCAGGAGGTGGTGGACGCCTTCGAGCGGACCGCCGCCCTGCTCCGTGAACGGGTCCGGGCGCTGGGCCACGACGGGCCGGCCACGTTCTACGTCTGGCACGACGACCAGGCCGGGCAGCTGCGGTGCTCGACCGGATCGGTCGGTCCGGACGACCTGCCGTTCGGTGGCGTGTACGAGCCGGTGGCGGACCTCGGGCCGATCGTCGCGGACTTCCTGGCCGACGAGGAGCCGGGCACGACCAGGCTCACGGGCGAGGAAAGCGAGGAAAGCGAGGAAGGTGGGGAAGGCGAGGACGACGGGCAGGAGCCGCCCGTCCGGCCGTTCCCCGTCTGGGTCCGTGCCGTCGGTGTCGCCGGAGCTGTCGGTGACCCCGGTGACCCCGGTCCGGACCGAGCCGCTGCCGCCGCGGGGGACTACGCGCCCAGGTAGTGCAGGACGGCCAGGATGCGGCGGTTGTAGTCGGTGGTGCGGGGCAGGTCCAGCTTGTCGAAGACGGCGTTGAGGTTCTTCTCCACCGCACTCTGCGAGACGTGCAGCCGCTGCGCGATGGCGGCGTTGGTCCAGCCCTGGGCGAGCGCCTCCAGGACGCTGCGCTCGCGCGGGGTGAGCCGGGCCAGCGGGTCGGTGCGGGTGGTGCGCACCACCAGTTGGCGTACCACCTCCGGGTCGATCACCGCGCCGCCCGCCGCGACCCGCACCAGGGCGTCCAGGAACTCGTCCACCTCGGCCACCCGGTCCTTCAGCAGGTAGCCGACCCGCTCCGCGCCCGCGTCCAACAGCCTCGCCGCGTAACCGCGTTCGATGTGCTGGGAGAGCACCAGGACCCCGACCTGCGGCCACCGCTCGCGGATCTCCACCGCGGCCCGCAGCCCCTCGTCGGTGTGGGTCGGCGGCATCCGGATGTCCACCACCACGATGTCCGGCGGCTGCTCCGCCACCGCCGCCGTCAGCGCCGTCGCGTCGCCGACCGCGGCCAGCACCTCGTGCCCCTCCTCGGCGAGCAGGCGGACCAGGCCCTCCCGCAGCAGGGTCGAGTCCTCGGCGAGGGTCACGCGCATGGCAGCTCCGCGGTGATGACGGTCGGCCCCCCGGCGGGGCTGTGGACGTGGAGGGTACCGTCCAGCGCGGCGACCCGCCCGCGCAGGCCGGTCAGGCCGCTGCCCGTCGGGTCCGCCCCGCCGCCTCCGTCGTCCTCGACCCGTACGGTGAGCAGGGTGGCGGTCCCCTCGACCCGGGCCGA
This sequence comes from Kitasatospora sp. NPDC096204, assembly GCF_044763205.1. NCBI lineage: Bacteria > Bacillati > Actinomycetota > Actinomycetes > Kitasatosporales > Streptomycetaceae > Kitasatospora > Kitasatospora sp. NPDC096204. Next base: position 238,968 of record NZ_JBIWFT010000002.1, on the reverse strand, counting down.
GATCACCGAGGCGGCCGAGTGCTTGGCCGCGTTGGTGACGCACTCGGACACCACGAAGTAGGCGGCGGTCCGCACTGGTTCGGGGAGCGGAGCGGCCACCTCGTAGCGCAGCCGCAGTGGGATGGCGCAGCGCTCGGCCACCCCGCCCAGCGCCTCCTCCAGCCCCAGGGTGTCCAGCGCCGACGGGTACGCCCGCCAGGCCACCTCGCGCAGCTCGGTCAGCAACTCCTGCGCCTCCCCGTGCGCCTGGCGCAGCAGCGCCTCCGTCCGCTCCGGGTCCCGGTGGCGGTCCAGACCGCGCCGCGCCCGGCCGAGCAGCATCGCCAGCGCCACCACCCGCTGCTGCACGCCGTCGTGCAGGTCCCGCTCGATCCGCCGCCGCTCGGTGTCCACCGCCCGCACCACCGCGGCCCGGCTGTCGGCGAGTTCGGCGATCCGGCGGCGCAGCAGCTCGGCCTCGGACGGCCCGAAGCACTCCCGCGCGCTCCTGGCGTCCAGCGCGGCCAGCGAGAACAGGCCCTGCACGGCCAGGAAGAGCAGCACCCCGCCGAGCAGCACCTGGGTCGCCAGCTCCTCCCAGCCCAGCGAGCCGCGCAGCACCCCGCCGACCAGCAGTACGGCCAGCGCCAGCCCGAAGACCAGCAACCCCAGCACCACCCCGGCGACCAGCCCGCCGCCGCTGCGCACCACCAGGTAGCGCAGCAGCCTGCCCTCGTCCGCCCGGTAGTGGCGCGGGAAGCGGTCGCCGAAGAACGCGCTGCGCCGGGCCCGCTCCAGGGCGGCCAGCCGGCGCACCCCCGACAGCAGGCCCGGCGCCGCGTAAGGGCGGGTGCGCGGCCAGAGCAGGAACGGGCCGAGGACGGCACCGGCCAGCAGCAGGTACAGCGCGGCGAGGACGGCGCTCGGGCAGCCGAGCAGGAAGCCGGTGGCGCGGCGCGGCCATGACGTGGTGTCTGTTCCATCCCCCTGCACGGGGTCCGAGCTTACGGGGGCGGCGGGGCCGGCGGGATCGGTCGGGTGGCCCGGGCCGGTCGGGCGGCCCGGGTGGCTCCGGACGTTCCGGCCGGTCGGCTCGCTCACCGGGCGCGGCGGTGCTGGGCGGCGCTGTTGCGCCCGCGCCAGCGCATCACGACGTACCCGGCCACGGCCACCACGACCACCACCAGGACCGCCTTGGAGAGCAGGCCCACGTACGTCTCCACCACGTCCCAGCGGTCCCCGAGCAGGAACCCGGCCATCACCAGCACGCTGTTCCACACCAGGCTGCCGATCGTGGTCAGCATGACGAACGCGGGCAGCGGCATCCGCTCGACCCCGGCCGGGACGGAGATCAGGCTGCGGAAGATCGGCACCATCCGGCCCAGCAGTACCGCCTTCGTCCCGTGCCGGGCGAACCAGGCCTCGGTGCGCTCCAGGTCGGAGGCCTTGACCAGCGGCAGCCGGGCCCAGATCGCGTGCATCCGCTCCCGGCCGAACAGCGCGCCCAGCCAGTACAGGACGACGGCCCCGACGACCGACCCGAGGGTGGTCCAGGTCAGCGCGGACGCGAGGCTGATCACGCCCTGCCCGGCGGCGAAGCCCGTCAGCGGCAGGATCACCTCGCTGGGCAGCGGCGGGAACAGGTTCTCCAGCGCGATCGCCAGGCCGGCGCCGGGGCCGCCCATGGTGTCCACCAGGTCGGCCGCCCAGCCGGCGAACCCGTCGGCGGGCTGCTGGGCGATGGCGAGGACGGTGTTCCGCATGCGGTGCTCCAGGGGGTAGGGACGCCGGCGCCGGTGCGCTCGGCTCTGCCCTCCACGCTAGAAATCGCAGGTCAGCGGCGGTATGCGGGTTTCCGGCGAACCTCCTGCGGAAAACCACAGTCCCCCGCCCTGCGGTTTTCCGCAGCGCGGGCAACTCGCTGGTCAGGGCCCCGGTCGCCGGGTGATCATGGGGCCATGAACGACGCTTTCACCCTGGGCTGGCGGTACTCCACCGGAGCCGTCTCCCCCGAGGAGCTGCCGATGGCCGCCGCCGAGCTGCTGGCGGCAGGTGTCGGCGGGGAGTCGCCCGCACTGTGCGAGCTGGCGGGGCGGCGGGGCCGAGGCGAGCACTCGGCCGAACTGACGGCACTGCTCTGGCGGGCGATGACCGAGCTCGGCCTGCCGGTGCCGGACGAGGACTTCGTCCGGCGCTGCGAGCTGCACCGCGCGGCGGCCCGGCTGACGTCGGGGGAGTGCACGCCCTCGGAGGCCGCCGCCGCGCTCTGGCACGCGGCCGGCGATCACCGGACCGTGGCGGAGCGGCGGTTCGCGGCCGTGGTGGACCAGCTGTGCTGCCCGGACTGCGTCGACGTGGAGCCGGACCGGGAAGGGGAGTTCAGATCGGCGGCCCTCGCGGTGACGGCCGAACCCGACCACGAGCTCACCCTCTCCTACCACCCGGGCTGACCATCCGGGCTGACCACCCGGGCTGACCGGCCGCGCGCCGCTACGCGCCGCCGCGCGCTGTCGGGGTCCGTGGCGTCCGGTTCAGCGGCCCAGTGCTGCCACCGTCTCCCGGGTCAGCTCCCGGGCCCGGGTGACGGTGGCCGTCAGTTCCGCCGCCGATCCGCCGGGCTCGGCGAGCAGGCCGCGCGCGACCGTGCCGAAGTTCCCTGGTGTGTCGGGCAGTTGCTCCGCCACGGCCAGGGCTCCCTTCTCGTTGAGGCACCAGCGGCGGTGGTGGGCGTACAGGGCCTGGACCAGGATGCCGACGGCGCGGGACAGGCAGAGCGAGACGTGCAGGGCGTCGGCGCGGACGGCGCTCTTCGCGGCGGTTTCCAGCAGGAAGCCGGCCTCCCAGGTGGCAGCGGTGAGGGCCTCGCGCAGCGGCTCCGGGTAGTCGGCGGTCTGCCGCTTGAGCCGCGCCAACTCCCCGGTGGGGTCGGCCAGTGGCTGCCCGAGGGCGACCTCGCCCGGGTAGCAGGGGGACCAGAAGCCGAGCGGATGGCCGGCCTGCGTCCCCACCTCGTAACGGCCCTCGCGGCAGTCCGCCCACACCCGTTCGACCCGGTCGAGGTCCCGCAGGATCCAGTCCACGGCGACCGCGTCGACCCGCAGCCACGCCCCGCCGTTCACCCACGGCCCCCAGCCGCCCGGACCGGCCACCTCGGCCCCCGGCCCGGCGAGTTCACGCAGCGCGTCGAGGTCGAGGCCGCCCCGGTAGTACACCCCGAGGTCCCAGTCCGACTCCGGCCGCTCCTCGCCGCGGGCCCGGCTCCCGCCGAGCATCACCCCCACCACGCCCGGAACACGGGTGAGTTGACCGGCCATGGACTCGATGATCGCGCGCATGGGGCGATTCTGGCAGGAGGTCCGTGCTGTGGGAGGCCGTCCCCGAGGACGGCTTTCCCCACTCCTCGCCACTCTCAACGTATAGCGCACGGGGGGCCTTGCCACAAGACCCCGGCGATGCCGCAGAATCACCGGCTCAAGGGCATGAGGCCGGGGAAATGACGGGGAGTCTGACGTGCGAGTGGTGTTGTCGACGTACGGGTCGCGCGGGGACGTCGAGCCGATGGCCGCGCTCGCGCTGCGGTTGCAGGAGCTGGGCGCCTCGGTGCGGGTGTGCGCGTCGCCGGACGAGGAGTTCTCGGCGCGGCTGGCCGAGGCCGGGGTGGAACTGGTGCCGGTCGGGCAGTCGGTGCGCGCGCTGGTCAGCGGGCCGCCGCCGGCGCCCTCGGGCATCTCCGAGCGCGCCGCCCGACTGGTCGAGCAGTTCCACGCGGCGGTGCTCGGGGCGGCCGAGCCGGGCGGCGCGGTGGTGGCCACCGGTCTGTTCCCGGCGGTGGCCGGCGCGCAGGCGGCGGCCGAGCGGCTGGGCGCCCGCTTCGCGTACGTCGCCCTCCAGCCGACCGTGCTGCCCTCCCCGCACCACCGGCCCTTCGAGTACCCGATGGCGCCGTACCCGCCGGAGGTGACCGACCTCCGGGAGCTGTGGGAGCTCAACATCGGGACGATGAACACGCTGTTCGGGGAGGCGGTCAACACCCACCGGGCGGCGGTCGGACTGCCCGAGGTCGACAACGTCCGGGACCACGTCCTCACCGGCCGGCCGTGGCTGGCCACCGACCCGCTGCTCGACCCGTGGCCGAGCCCGGCCGGGGCGGGGCGGCCCGAGGAGGGATGGCCCGAGGGATGGCCCGAGGCGGTGCAGACCGGCGCGTGGATCCTGCCGGACGAACGACCGCTGCCCGCCGACCTGTCCGCCTTCCTGGCGGCCGGTGAGGCGCCGGTGTACGTCGGCTTCGGCAGCATGCCGCTGCGTGACCCGGCGGGCGCCGCCCAGGCGGCCGTCGAGGCCGTCCGCGCCCAGGGCCGGCGGGTGCTGCTCGGCCGCGGCTGGGCCCGGCTCGCCGAGGTGGACGGGGCCGGGGACTGCTTCGCGGTCGGCGAGGTCAACCAGCAGGCGCTGTTCCCGAAGGTCGCCGCCGTCGTCCACCACGGCGGCGCGGGCACCACCACCACGGCGGCCCGGGCGGGGGTGCCCCAGGTGCTGGTCCCGCAGATGGTGGACCAGCCGTACTGGGCCTCGCGGGTGGCGGCGCTGGGCATCGGCGCCGCCCACGACGGCCCGACCCCGACCGCCGAGTCCCTCGCCACCGCCCTGCGCCATGCCCTCGCCCCCGCCACCCGCGAGCGCGCCGCCGCCCTCGCCGCCGGCATCCGCACGGACGGCGCGGCGGCGGCCGCGAAGCTGCTCCTCGGCTGAGGGCGCGTCGGGGGAGCCGACCTCAGAAGCCGGGCTCGGTCAGGAACTTGGCGCCGGCGTCCGGAAGCGCACGGCCGTCCCTGTCGAAGAACTGCCAGGAGGCCGCCCGCTTCGCCCCCGGGCGGGCCACCACCGCCGTGCGGACGGGGGAGTCGGCCACGGTGACGAGCGGCGGCTCGGTGGAGGTGCCGTCGGTCCAGGTCACCACCACCCGGCCGACGTCCGGGCCGAGCCAGAGCAGCACCACGTCGAGCGGGGCCACGGTGTCCCCTTTGCCCCGGTGGCCGAACAGACCGCCGCCGAAGGTGGTCCGGCTGCGCGGGTCGACCTTGCCCGGGGCCGGCTGGGAGCCCTCGGAGTCATGGCTCAGCCGCACCCCGTCCACCGTGAAGTAGACGTTGACGACATCGGAGTCGGGCTGCCAGTACCGCTGGACGTACTCCTCCGTCGGCTCGGCCACGGCGGGGTCGTAGCGGCTGCGCTCCTTCCACACCGCCGTCGCCTGCTCGAACGCCCGCTCCCGCGGGGCCTCCGGCCACAGCGCCGCCCACAGCTGCCACTGCTTGCCGTCCGGGGCCGCGCCCTGGCTCAGCAGCACCCGGACCGGGGTGAGCGGGTCACGCACCGCAGCAGTCGTCGAGGGCGCGGCGGTCGCCGGTTCGAGCACGGTGCCGACGCCCGCCGGGCCGACCCCGTGGGCGGGCGCCGGGCCAGGGCGCAGCTGCGCCAGCGCCCCGCCGGTCAGCGCCACCACCGAGGCCAGCGCCACCGCGCCGACCACCGTACGGCGGCGGTGCCGCAGTCGGCGGCCGCCCGCCACGATGTCCGCCACCGGCGCCGGACCGATCCGCGCGCCCGCCGCCGCCTCGGCCAGGCCGAGGCCGACCCACACGTCCCTGCCGTCGTCCACGCACGCGCCCGTCCCGCCCGGCTCCTGGTCCGTTCCGCGCCTCATGCCGTTCCTCCGATGTGCGTCGTGTCCTTGAGTTCCACCAGTGCCGTGACCTGCCGCAGCCGCGCGATGCCCTTCGCCGCGTGGCTGCGCACCGCGCCCACCGAGCAGCCCATCGCCGCCGCCGTCTGGCTGTCGCTCAGGTCCTCCCAGTGCCGCAGCACCACCGCCTCGCGCTGACGCGGCGGCAGGGTGGCCAGCGCGGCCAGCAGGGCCCCGCGCTGGTCGGATCGGGCGAAGCCGTCCTCGGTCCCCGCCGTGTCCGGCACCGCGTCCACCAGCAGCTCCGGCGCCCGACGGCGCCAGCGGCGGGCGTGCTGGTTGACCAGGATCCGCCGCACGTAGGCGTACGGATCGTCGGCCCGGCGCACCCTCGACCAGGCCGCGCAGGCCTTCTCGGCGGCGGACTGCACCAGGTCCTCGGCCGCGTACTGCTCGCCGGCCAGCAGGTACGCCGTCCGCACCAGGCGGGGCCAGGCCGCGACGATGAACGCCTGGAACCCGTCGTCCCGCTCGCTCTTCGCATCTCCCATGAGCACCTTCGAGCACCTCCTTCACCCGTCCAGAGCCCGGGGACCGCCGGAAGCGCTTACCGCCGGCCGGGGCGGTTTCAAATCGATTGGGGAACGGGCAGGTGGGCACTAGCATCCGCCGGGTGATCATTTCTCATGATGTTGCAGGCAGTGGGCCCGCCGTGGTGCTGCTGCACTCCTCGGTGTGCGACCGGCGGATGTGGGACGCGCAGTGGCAGCCGCTGATCGACGCCGGGTACCGGGTGGTCCGCTGCGACTTCCGCGGCTTCGGCGACACGCCGCTCGCGGAGAGCCCCTACAGCGACACCGGGGACGTCCTGGCCCTGCTCGACCACCTGGGCATCGAGACCGCCACCCTGGTCGGCGCCTCCCACGGCGGCCGGATCGCTCTGACGGCGGCCGCGCTGCGCCCCGAGGCGGTCACCAGGCTGGCCCTGCTCGGCGCGGGCATGCCCGGACACCAGCCCAGCGACACCCTGCGTGCCTTCGGCGGCCGTGAGGACGAACTGATCGAGGCCGGGGACCTCGACGCGGCCGTCGAGCTGAACGTCGACGCCTGGCTCGGCCCGGAGGCCGACGAGCAGGCCCGGGCGCAGGTCCGGCTGATGCAGCGCCACGCCTTCGACGTCCAGCTGGAGGCGACGATCGGCCCCGACCGCGAGGACGTCGACCTCGGCCGGATCACCGCCCGCACCCTGGCCGTGGCCGGTGCCCACGACTTCCAGGACTTCCGCGACATCGCCGCCGCCCTCCCCGCCCTCCTCCCCGACGCCCGCCACCGGGAACTCCCCTGGGCCGGCCACCTCCCCAGCCTGGAACGCCCCGCCGAGATCACCGAACTCCTCCTGGCCTTCCTCGGCGAGCCCGCCCCGGCCGCGTAGCCGCACCGGTGGACCCGCCGGGGGGTGGGAAGTCGTCCCGGCCGACCTCCCGCTCCCGGGCGTTCCGTCAGCGGCGGAGGTGGCGGCGGCTTCGGCTGCGGAGGCTCCGGTGGCAGCGGCTCCGGTGGCCGCGGCGAAAAGCCGGGACTCGAACGTGTGTCGGGAGCCATGATGGCCGGGTGCACTTCACCTCGGAATCCAGCGCGGACGGCGTGACGCAGCGCCACTTCACCCTCGACGGCGTGCCCGGAGTGCTGTGGCAGCCGGACGGGCCGCCCCTCGGTGGGCGGCCGCTGGTGCTGCTGGGGCACGGCGGCGGCGGGCACAAGCTGGGGCCGGGGCTGGTGGACCGGGCGCACCGGTGCGTACGGCGGCACGGGTTCGCGGCGGTGGCGCTGGACGCGCCGGGGCACGGGGAGCGGGCACGCAGTGCGCAGGACGAGCGGTTCGCCACCGAGATCGGGGAGTTGATCGCGGCGGGCCGGCCGGTCAGTGCGTGGGTGGCGCGGCACACGGCGGCGCTCGCGGAGCGGGCGGTGGCGGAGTGGGTGGCGGTGCTGGACGCGCTGGACGCACTGGCCGCTCTGGCGGCGGAGGGCGGGCCGGCGGAGAGTCTCGGGCAGGCGGAGGGCCTCGGGCCGGTCGGGTACTGGGGGTTGTCGTTGGGGAGCGTGATCGGCATCCCGTTGGCGGCGGCCGAGCCGCGCATCGCCGCCGCGGTGTTCGGACTGACGGGGCACTCCTCGCAGGCGGAGGCGGCGGGGAGGGTCGGTGTGCCGGTGGAGTTCCTGCTCCAGTGGGACGACCGGCTGGTCCCGCGCGAGGGGGCGCTCGCGCTGTTCGGCGCGCTGGGTTCCCGGGAGAAGACGCTGCACGCCAACCCCGGGGGCCACCTGGACATGCCGGAGCTCCAACTGGAGTCGTCCGAGCGGTTCCTGACCCGGCGTCTCGGTGCCGCGTTCGCCAACCGTCAGTAAAACTTCGCAAAGGATTTCTCCCTGCAACGAACCCGACGGGCATCGACTTCAACATATTGTTGCAGTTCAGCGGCCCGGCGGTCACCCTTCGTGGATTTGGCATAACACTCCGCGCCCCCTGGACTTCGCAATCCGTAGGAGTACGGTTCCGGAGGAATCGCCGGGGCCGACTCTCAGGCAGGCCGGCCGTACCGGAAATGGTGCGCAGCATGGATTGGCAAAAGGCTGGGGAGAGCGCCCCGGTGACGGCTCGTCCGATATCCGGCAGAGTGCTCGCGGAGATCCTGCGCGGCGTGGCGCAGGTCGATTTCATGCCGTCCGTCGTGTGCGGACTCCTCTTCGTGGCCGCACTGCTCGCCGCCGGCTGGCAGTTCGGCCTCTACGGGCTGCTCGGCAGCGCCGTCTCCACCGCCGTCGCGTACGGGTTGGGGCTCGACCGGGAGGCCGTCGAGGCCGGGCTGCACGGGTACAACGGGTGTCTGGTGGCGCTGGGTTGCGCCGTCTTCCTGGGGGCCGGGCACCCGGCGACGGTCGCGGTGGCGGTCCTCGGGGCCGCGGTCGCCGTGGTCGTCACGGCGGGGCTCGGGACGCTGCTCGCCACCTGGCGGCTGCCCGCGCTGACCGCGCCGTTCTGCCTGGTCGCGACGGCCGTCACGGCGGCTGCCCCCGGCTTCCGCCGGCTGTGGCACGGCGCCGGCGCACCTGCCGCCCTGCCCGTCCCGGCCGGCGGGCCGACCGGGCTGACCTGGGACCAGCTCTGGCGCGGGTTCTTCGCGAACATCGGTCAGGTCTTCTTCATGCCCCAGTGGTACGTCGGCCTGCTGTTCCTGGCCGGGCTGTTCGCGGCGAGCCGCATCGCGGGCCTGATGGCCTGCGCGGGAAGCGCCACCGGGCTGCTCACGGCCTGGGCGTTCGGCGCCCCCGGCGAGGCGGTCGGCCAGGGCCTGCTCGGGTACAGCGGTGTGCTGGTCGCCCTCGCGCTGTGCGGGGTGTTCCTGGTGCCCGACGGCTGGAGCGCGGCCTACGCCCTGGTCGGCGCGGCCGGCGCGACCGTACTGACCCCGGCGCTCGGCGCGGCCTCCGCATCCTTCGGCGGCCACGCCTTCACCTGGCCGTTCGTGCTGACCACGATGCTGTTCCTGGCGGCGGTGCCGGCCGTCCCGCGCCTGCGCCGGACCTGAATTCCGCATCCGGTTTCCCCGGAGTTCCCGTACTTCGGCCGACTGCCGGCAATGAAGGCAATGAAGGCAATGAAGGCAGTCCAAGCGGTCCAAGCGGCCCGATCAGTTCCCGCTTTGTTGCATTCCATCGGATTCCCGGAAAGGAAGAGTGGTCCCCGTGAATCTCTCACCGCGTGAGATGGACAAGCTGTACATCTACGTCGTCGCCGATCTGGCCCGCAAACGCCGCGACCGTGGCGTCAAACTGAACTACAGCGAGGCCTGCGCGCTCATCAGCGAGGCCATCATGGAGGGCGCCCGGGACGGCCGCACCGTCGCCGAGTGCATGGAGATCGGCAAGCAGGTCGTCGGCAGCGCGGACGTCATGCCGGGCGTGCGCGAGATGCTTCCGCTGCTCCAGGTCGAGGCGGCGTTCCTGGACGGGACCAAACTGGTCTCCTGCCACGACCCGGTGGGTGCCTGAGCGATGACCCGGTCCCAGGCCGCCACCGTGGTACTGGCCGGCGGGCACGAGAGCGACGGCGGACGGGACCTCGCGACGCTGGTCGCGACCGGACCCGCCCGACCCGCCGGACCCGCCGTACACGCCGGACCCGCCGTACACGCCGCCGCCCCCGCCGGCCGCCCGCTCACCCAGGCTGTACGGTCGGCGCTTGCCGCGGCGGGCGACGGAGCGGTGTGCGTCGTGCCGATGACGCTCGGCCGCGACCCCGGGCTGGTCGCCGACACCGCTCGGGCGCTGCGCTGGCTCGCCGCCGGAGAGGGCCGCGGACGACTCGCCCTGACCGCGCCCTTCGGCGCCGCCGACCACCTGATCGGCTGGCTGCGTGCCGCCGCCGGTGCCGCCCCCGACGGCGCGGTGCTGGTCACCGCCCCGGCGGCCGGCCCGTTCGAGGACGCCGAGCTGTTCCGGATCGCCCGCCTCGCCCGCCAGTACGGCCGGCACCGCTGGGTCGAGGTCGCCTTCGACGGCGGCGACCCGGACCCGGCCGAGGGCGCCGAACGCTGCCGACTGCTCGGCGCCCGCGAGGTGACGGCCGTTCCGGCCTCGTTCGGACCGGCCCTGCGCACCGCCCTGCCCGGCGTACGGGACGGCGGCCCGCTGCTGCGGCCGTCCGCCGTCGCCGGGGTGGTCGCGGCCAGGGCGGCGGCGGCGCTGCACCTGCTCGGGCACGGGGAGGACGGCATCCTGGCCGGCCTCGACGCCGAGCACGGGCACGGCTACGCGCACAGCCACGGGCCGGGCTCCGGGCACGGCCACGGGCCGGGCGGGCAGCACCACCGGCACCACGGGCACCACCACGGCCACGGCCACGGCCACGACACCCACGAACCCGCACACGTCCCGCACTGACCCGGCAGAGAGGAAGGCCAGCCATGTCCGGCAGCGCCGCATACCTGTACGGCGACGACCCGGTGGAGATCAACGCCGGCCGCGCCAAGGCCACCGTCACGGTCAGCAACACCGGCGACCGGGCGATCCAGGTCGGATCCCACTACCACTTCTTCGAGGCCAACCCCGCCCTCGACTTCGACCGCAACGCCGCCTTCGGCAAGCACCTGGACATCCCGGCCGGCACCGCCGTCCGGTTCGAGCCCGGCGACACCAGGGACGTCACCCTCGCCGAGTTCGGCGGCCACCGCCGCCTGGTCGGCTTCGCCAACCTCGTGGACGGCGGCATCACCGCCCCCGGCACCCGGGCCCGCGCCGTTGACCGGGCCATCGCCCGCGGCTTCAAGGGCACCAACCTCGACCACAAGGAAGACCGGCCGCGGGACCTCCCCACGGAGACCCGCCCGGCCGGCCAGGAAGGCGACCACTGATGGCCATCCTCTCCCGCAAGCAGTACACCGACCTCTTCGGCCCCACCGTCGGCGACCGCTTCCACCTCGCCGACACCAACCTCGTGGTCGAGGTCGAGCGGGACTTCAACCAGGGCCACTACGGCGACGAGGCCGTCTACGGCGGCGGCAAGGCCATCCGCGACGGAATGGCCCAGGACCCGGCCGCGACCTCCGTACAGGGCGCGCTCGACCTGGTGATCACCAACGTGGTGGTCATGGACCCGGTGCTCGGCGTCGTCAAGGGCGACATCGGCGTCAAGGACGGCCTCATCGTCGCCGTCGGCAAGGCCGGCAACCCGCACACCCAGAGCGGAGTGCACCCCCGGCTGGTGATCGGCCCCGGCACCGAGGTGATCTCCGGCGAGCACCTGATCGCCACCGCCGGCGGCATCGACACCCACATCCACTTCATCGCCCCGCAGCAGGTGCAGGAGGCGCTGAGCAACGGCATCACCACCCTGATCGGCGGCGGCACAGGACCGTCCGACGGCACCAACGGCACCACCTGCACCCCCGGCCCGTGGAACATCCACCGGATGTACCAGGCCGTCGAGGACCTGCCGGTCAACGTCGGCCTGCTGGGCAAGGGCAACGGCTCGCTGCCCGGTGCGCTGCGCGAACAGGTCGAGGCGGGCGTGTGCGGCCTCAAGGTGCACGAGGACTGGGGCAGCACCCCGGCCGCGATCGACAGCGCGCTGAGCGTCGCCGACGAGTACGACGTGCAGGTGGCCATCCACACCGACACCCTCAACGAGTCCGGCTACTTCGAGGACACCCTGTCCGCGATCGACGGCCGCACCATCCACACCTTCCACACCGAGGGCGCGGGCGGCGGCCACGCCCCCGACATCATGCGGATCGCCGGCGAGCCCAACGTGCTGCCGTCCTCCACCAACCCCACGCTGCCCTACACCGTCAACTCGGTCGACGAGCTGCTGGACATGGTGATGGTCTGCCACCACCTCAGCCACAGCATCCCCGAGGACGTCTCCTTCGCCGACTCCCGGGTCCGCGCCGAGACCATCGCCGCCGAGACCGTGCTGCACGACGAGGGCGTCATCTCGATCTTCTCCTCCGACTCGCAGGCGATGGGCCGGATCGGCGAGTCCTTCACCCGCGCCTTCCAGACCGCCCACCACTGCAAGGACCAGCGCGGCAAGCTCGCCGGCGACAGCGAGCGCAACGACAACTTCCGCGTCCTGCGCTACCTCGCCAAGCTCACCATCAACCCGGCCGTCGCCTCCGGCACCGCCGACCACATCGGCTCGCTGGAGCCCGGCAAGCTCGCCGACATCGTGCTCTGGCCGATCAACTCCTTCGCCGCGAAGCCGAAGATGGTCATCAAGGGCGGCGTGATCAACTGGGCGCTGATGGGCGACCCGAACGCCTCGCTGCCCACCCCGCAACCGGTCTACTACCGCCCGATGTTCGGCCAGTACGGGCGGGCCAGGCAGGCCACCCGGGTGTCCTTCATGTCGCAGGCCGCCGTCGACCTCGGGGTTCCGGCCCGACTCGGCCTGGAGAGCCGGGTGCTGCCGGTGCGGCGGTGCCGCTCGGTCGGCAAGCAGCACATGGTGCGCAACGACGCCCTGCCGAAGATCGCGGTCGACCCGGAGACGTACAAGGTCACCCTGGACGGCGAGCCGGCCACCATCGAACCGGCCCGCGAGCTGCCGCTCAACCACCTGTTCTACCTCGCTTGACATCCTCCCCTGCCTGGCGGGAGGGGATTCCTGGCTCACGCCGCCTGATCGCCCTGCGGACGTTCAGGTCTTCCACGATCAACACCAGCCGGGTTGAGACCGGCCCGGACGAGCATCACACGGGCGGAGTTCTTGTCGCGAGGCGATACGGCTCCGCACGCGGTGCACGAACAGATCCTCTCAGCCACTGCCGTCATGTTCCGCAACCTGACAGCACCCACTGACAATGAAAGAGAGTGCAAGTCAGAACAGATGTGCAGAGAACTCCGCCGCAGCGCGGCTCCATGCCAAGGACCCTTCCCCACCCGCCGGGCGGGGGGACCCCCATCTCCCCCGGCTGAGGCCGGGGGTCTCCTGGGAGAGATCTGGTGAGCGCCGCTCAGGCCGGTTCGCTGGACACGCTGCTGGTCTGCCTCCAGCTGACCGACTCGGCCTTCCCCAGCGGCTTCTACACCCTCTCGCACGGCCTGGAGGGCTACGCCCAGGCCAAGGCCGTCACCCCGGACACCCTGCCCGAGCTGCTCGCCGACCTGCTGCGGCACGGCGTCGGACCGTCCGACGCCACGGCCCTGGTCCTGGCCCACCGGGCCGCCACGGCGGGTGACTGGGAGCTGCTCGCCGAGACCGACCAGCGGCTTCACGCCACCAGGCTCAACCGCGAGCTGCGCCTGGCCGCCACCCGGACCGGACGCCAACTCCTGGACATCGCCCGGGAGTCGGTGGGCGGCGAGCCGCTGGAGCGGTACGCCGGACTGGTCGCGGAGAAGCGCGCCCCCGGCTGTCAGGCGGTGGCCGCCGGGGTGGCGTACGCCTCGGCCGGGGTTCCGGTCCACCAGGCCGTCACCAGCGACCTGTTCGCGTTCTGCACCAGCTTCGTCGGCGCGGCGCTGCGGCTCCGGCTGACCGACCACCGCAAGGCGCAGGTGGTGCTGCGGGCGACCTCCCCGGTGATCCGGGAGGTCGTGTCCGCCGCCCTGGAACGGGACCTGGCGGACCTCGGCGGCTGCGTGCCGGTCGCCGACGCCATGTCCGGGCGGCACGAGCGGGCGGAGGCCCGGCTGTTCATGAGTTGACCCCTGCACCCGAACACAGCACAACGAACCATCAGAGGAGGAGAGTTGACCGAGAACGTGCTCCGCGTGGGCATCGGCGGACCGGTGGGTTCCGGCAAGACGGCGCTGATCGAGGCGCTCGTCCCGGTGCTGATCGCCCGAGGCCACCGCCCGGCGGTCATCACCAACGACATCTACACCCAGGAGGACGCCCAGCACGTGCGGCGCACCCTGGCCGGGGTGCTGGACCCCGAGCGGGTGGTCGGCGTGGAGACCGGCGCCTGCCCGCACACCGCCGTCCGGGACGACCCGACGATGAACCTCGCGGCCGGCGCCGAGATGCTGGAGCGCTTCCCGGACGTCGACACCCTGCTCTTCGAGTCCGGCGGCGACAACCTCACGCTGACCTTCAGCCCGGTGCTGGTGGACCTCTTCCTCTTCGTCCTCGACACCGCCGAGGGCGAGAAGATGCCCCGCAAGCGCGGCCCGGGCATCACCGAGTCGGACCTGCTGGTCATCAACAAGATCGACATCGCCCAGTACGTCCGCGCCGACCTCGGGGTGATGGAGTCCGACGCCCACCGGGTGCGCGAGGGCGGCCCGGTCGTGCTCACCAACTGCCTGACGGGGGAGGGGCTGGAGGAGATCGCGGCCTTCCTGGAGACCTTCCGGGCGGTTCCGGCGTGACGGGTTCCCCGACTGTGGCAGCTGCCCCGGCTGCCCCGGCTGTGGTGGCTCCTCCGGATCCTCAGGCTTCCCCGGCCGCGGTGGCTTCGGCGGTTCCCCGGCTCGACCCCCGGCACTACGAGCCGGCCCGCGTCCCGTACGCGGTCCGGCGCTTCGCCGGGACGCCCGACACCCTCGCGGTCGGGCGTCCCGGCAAGGTCGGGCTGCTGGAACTGGCCTTCGAGAAAGTCGGCGGGCGCACCGAACTCACCGGCCACTACCAGAAGTCACCGCTGCAGATCATGCGCCCGCTGTACTTCGACCCGGCCCGCCCCGACCTCGCCGTCACCTTCCTGATGTCCACCGGCGGCGGCATCCTCCAAGCCGACCGGCTCCGCACCGACCTGCACTGCGGCGCCGACACGGCCGTCCACCTGACCACCCAGGCGGCCACCAAGGTCTACCGGATGGAACACGACTACGCGACGCAGCTGGTCAACCTGACGGCCGGCCCGCGCGCCTACGTCGAGTACCTGCCCGAGCCGGTGATCCCCTTCGTCGACTCGCGCCTCTACCAGCGGACCGTCCTCACCGTCGACCCGGGCGCGACGGTGCTCGCCGGCGAGACCGTCCTGGCCGGCCGACTCGCCCGGGGCGAACGCAGCGCCTACCGGGTGCTCGCATCCGACCTCGAAGTCCGGCGCCCGGACGGCGAGTTGGTGGTACTGGACACCGTCCGGCTGGAACCCTCGGCGGGCGGGGGCAGCGGAGTCTCCGGCCCGGCGGTACTGGCCGGGCACGACGTGATGTCCAGCCTGTACGTCCTCAGCCCGCTCGCCCCGGCGGGCCGGATCGCGGACGTCCTGCACGAGGCGGTGGCCGGCCGGGACCGTTCGCTGCTGTACGGGGTGAGCGTGCTGCCGCAGGACAGCGGCGCCTGGCTGCGGCTGCTCGGCTCCGACACCCGGGCCTGCGCGGCCGCCCTGCGCGCGGCCTGGGACGCGGTGCGGCGACTGCTCATCGGGGCGCCGGCGCCGGAGTTGCGGAAGACGTAGCGTCGGCGGCCGGGGTTGCTCGTGATCTTCTTCCGGATCCGGTACAACCCCGGGGCGGGGAGCGAAGTCCTGTCCGGCGTGAACGAGGATGCGAGACGGGATGCCGCGCCGGACGGGGGGCGCGCGAGGTTGTGCCGGATGACCTGCCGGAGGCCGCACCGGCTGACGTGACGGCCGACGTGCCCGTCGGGAGCCGCCCCGGGCCGACAGCCATGACCGCTGCCGACGGCGGTGCCGTGTACGCCGACGCGGGCGACGACCAGCTGTATGCGTTCGACCTCGCGACGGGTGAACTGCGCTGGCAGGACCAGTCGGAGCCGCCCGGCGGCGACACCGCGGGAGGAAACCCGATCCGACTGGCCGCCGCCGACGGGACGGTCTACCGCTCCAGCCGCGCGGGCATCGTCGCGCTTGGCACCCTGGCTTCGGCCTGAGTGGGCTCAGGCGTTGGCGGTGAGGTGTGCCACGGCCCCGAGGCCGTCCTCGGCGGCCTGGCGGACCTCGGGATCGGCGAGAGCCCTTTGGAGGATCGCCGTGGTCTCCGGATGGCCGGGCCACTGCCAGGCCAGCATGGTCAGCGCCCGGCTGCGCACCTCCGGGCTGGGATCGTCGGTGGCGCGGGCGCGGACGGTGGTCTCGGCCCGATCGACGGCGACCAACGCATACTGGCTGAGCGCCGTGCCCCGGGCCGTGGGGTTCGGGTTCTCCGTGACGTGGTGGAGGAGGAGCCGGGGAGTGGCGGGATGCGAGGGCAGGTGTCTGGCCAGCAGCGCCAGGGCCAATTCCCTGAAGCCGATCGACTCGGGATCGGTGGCCAACCGAGTGAGCAGTGCGAGGGTCTCGGGCGCGTCCGGGGCCACGGCGGCGATCGCTTCGAAGAGGGAGACGCGGACGGCGTCGTCAGCCTCGTGATCGACGCGGTGCCACAGCAGGGGCAGGACCCCAGGATGTCCGGACCAACGGCCGCCGAGCTCGTTGACCGCTATGCGGCGGATCGCCGGGGAGGTGTCGTTGGCCGTACGGTCGAGAAGCAGTGTGAGAACCCTGTCGATTGCAGGCCAAGTCTGCACGAGGTCCATGAGCGCCACGCGTCGGATGACTTCGATGCCGTCGACCGCGAACTCCAGCAGTCTTTCGGGACCGTCGAAGCGGCTCGGCCAGAAGTCGTCCGGGTCGTCGATGCTGTGACCAGGCCCCGGTGGGAGGTCCCGGGCGAGCGAGTGAACAGCCGGATGATCTGGCCAATACGCACTAAGCAGAAGTTTCAACGCCTCCCGGGCCTCGCGGGAGTCGTCAGTGGTGGCTCGGTCCAGGAGTAGCGGCAGGACGTCGGGATGTGAAGCCCAGCTGCGGGCAAGGGTCGCCAGAGCAGCGACCCGCGCGTCGGCGTCGGGTTCTTCGGCGGCCTGCCGCAGGGCAATGGAGAGCGCTTCGTGGTTCTCGGGCCACCTCCTTCCCAGTTCGGCCACGGCCTTGGAGCGGACCGCCCACTGTGGCGCACGGGTCGCGAGTTCCACCAGAGTGGGGGCGAGATCGAGGTCGGCATTCCAACGGTGTGCCAGGGCGGTGACGGCGGTGACGCGGATCGCCGGAGGGCCGAAGGTCACGAGGGCGAGGGAGGCGTCGAGCGAGGGGTGGAGAGCCATGGCCACTGCGGTCCTCGCGCTCGCCGAGGTGAACTGCCCCTGGAGGTGGAACCAGCGGAGGAAGTGTTCACGCCCGGTCCAGGCCGGCGTCGCATTCAGTGAGGTCAACGCGGTGGCCAGCTGACTTCCGCGTCGCAGGTCCCGGTCGGACTCCAGCGCGTCGATGACGGCGTCGACAGCCCGGTTGCTCTGCACGTTCAGCAGGCCGATTTTTCGGACTTCCGCCAGTGACCTGAGTGCAAGGACCAGGGAATCCTCGTCCCGACGGTCCAGCAGGTGGTCGACGACCCTTCCCGCATCCGCTTCGCTCAGCTGGTTGACCACCAGCAGCAGCACCTCGTGCCACGCCGGGTCGTCCGCCCTCCGGGCGAAGATCTCCTCGATCATCTCCTCCGGTGTCCACTCTCTCCCGACCGTGTAGCGCTGGACGATGTCCGCCGCCGCGAGGTACTCAAGGAAGGCCCGGTGGACGAACCCGTACACCTCGCTGCCGTACCGGGCAAGGATGAAGTTTCGCTCCCGCAGCTGGTCCCGCAGGGTTCGGGCGGCGGCGAGGCACTGGTGGGGGAGGTAGCCGAACTGGGCGAAAAAGTCGCGGAAGACCGCTTCCAGTTCCTCCGCGTGGATGTGGTTGCCCGCGATGCCGCCGGTGCCCTCCTGCATGCGGCGGGCGAGCAGGCGGAGCAGTTCCAGGCGTTCGCGGTCGTCGAGATGGTCGAGAACCTCGGAAGCGCCGGGCTTCAGGGGGGTGTTCAGGTGCTTGGTGTCGCGGTCCCAGTGGGCGACCAGCACCCTGACCGCGTGTTCGTAGACGCCCTGGCGGTCGCGGGGCAGCGCCTGACGGCGGCCGATGATGGCGAGGATGGTCAACAGCAGCGGGTTGCCCGCCAGTTCGCGGATGGGGCGGGATGCTCCGACGGCGCTGGTGATGCGTTCGACCAGCCGTCCGGCGAGCCCGGGATCCGCCGGACACGCGGTGGCGTACCACCGCCGGGCGAAGTCGGCGATCCGGTCCGGTTCGAGGTCCTGGAGCATGAAGTGGGTGAACCCGGCGCCGCCGAGCGGTCCGCGCTGGTAGCCGATGACGCGCGAGGTCACGACCACGCGCGCCCGCTCGTAGCGTGCCGCGAAGGCCGCGATGCGCTCCGCCGTGGCGGCGCGCACGCCCGGGTCGAAGAGTTCGTCCAGGCCGTCGAAGACGACCACCACTTCGCCCCGGGAGAGGAGTTGGCGCAGTTCGGGCCCCGGCAGCGACATCCCGGCCACGGCGTGACGGTGGTCGAGGAAGTCCTCGAACGTCCGCTCGCGCCACTGCCCCTCGGCGTACTGCCGCAGCTCGACCACCAGCGGCACCAGCCCGTCCAGCGCGGCGAGCGGACCGTCGGCGTCCTGCACCAGCGTCAGAGCCAAGTACCGGCCGAGGGTGGACTTTCCCGCCCCCGGGTCGCCGAGCAGGACCACCCGCTCGCCGCGCGGCCCGGCGAGGACGGAGAGCACGTCCTCCGTCGGCCGGTTCAGGTACTCGGTGCGCAAGCGCTCCAGGGCGGACTGTCCAAGATCTCCCGGCAGGGCCTCCTCCGCGAACTCGCCGCTCGCGAGCAGCCGTTGGACCAGCTCGCGCGGCAGCTCCACCGGCGGCGGGTCCTCCCGCACCTGCGGGGTGACGAACACCTCCCGCAGCTCGACCGCCGGGTGCTCGCCCTGTTCGGAGAGCGGGGTGAGCACCTCCAGATCGAGCCGCCCGTACGTCTCCCGCACCCGTCGGGCGTACGCGGCGCGGGCGGCGGCCATGGACTCGGCGGTGACTGTCGGCTCGACGGCCTTGGTCAGATTGATCGTTCCGGCCTGGTAGACGTTGCCGGTGATCGTGCCGGTGATCTCGTTGGCCACCGACATCTCTGGATCGTTCCCCACCTCGCCTAGGCTAGCCGCTCCACGAACGCGCGCTGCTCCGGCGTTTCGACGGCGTGCGGGTCGTAGTGCTCCCGCACGTACGGCACCGCTTCCACCGCCGGGACGCCGTCCAGGACGGCGATGCACGCGAGGCTGGTCCCGGTGCGGCCCCAGCCGCCGGCACAGGCGAGTTCGACGCGTTCGGTGGCGGAGCGCTCCCAGGCCTCGCGGAAGGCGTCGTGGGCGTCCGCGTGGTCGGCGGGGAGGCCGAAGTCGGGCCAGCGGACCCAGCGGCTCGGCCAGTCGACGTGGGGCGGCCGGTCGTCCAACAGGTAGAGGCCGAAGGTCGGTTGGGGTCCGGGAGGCATGGGTCGGCTGAGGCCGCGGCCGCGCAGGAGGCGGCCGGAGGGCAGGCGCAGGATGCCGGGGGTGCTGGGGTCCCAGCTGGTGGGGTCGGTCATGACGTCTCCTTCCAATCCTTCCAATCCTTCCAAGGGGAGGTGCTCAGGATGCCGCGTGCAGCCCGACGGGCCCGCGCGGCAGTCCGGCGCTGTGGGCCAGGGCGGCGGCCTCGCCGCGCGAGGAGACGTCGAGCTTGGCGAGGATGTTGGCGACGTGGAACTTCACCGTCGACTCGCTGATGTGCAGCGCCGCCGCGATGTCGCGGTTGCGGCGGCCCCGCGCGAGCTGGTCGAGGACTTCCAGTTCGCGCGGCTGGAGGCCGTCCAACGGGTCGGTGGCGAGGGCGGGTTCGGGTAGGGCGAGCGGGAGGTCGACGGTCACCGTGGTGCCCCAGCCGGGGACGGCCTCGACGCTGTGGCGTCCGCCGAGGGTGGCGATGCGGTCGGCGGTGCGGTGGACGGTGAGGGCGTCGGCGGTGAGGGCGCCGAGGCCGTCGCCGCGCACCACGGCGCGCAGCAGGCCGTCCGCCGTGAGCTGCCAGCTCACGTGCAGCCGGGTCGGCTTCTCCTGCTCCAGCATCAGCAGCACGGCCACCCGGACGGCGTCCCGGGCGGTGTGCGCGGCGTCGGCGGGGACGGACCGGCCGGCCTCGGCCGGCGGCGCGACGTCGAGCTGGACCGGGGTGTGCCGCAGCAGTGGGCGCAGCTCGCGCACCAGTCGGGCGAAGGCGGCGTCGGCGGGCTGCTCGCTGAGGGTGCGGTCCAGTTCGGCGCCCTGGCGCAGGTCGAGCAGGGCGGTGACGGCCAGCTCGGTGGCGGTGCGGCGGGCCGTGGCGTCGTCCAGGTCGGCCGAGCGCAGCGGCGCCAGGATCGCGGTGAGCGCGGCGCTGTGGGTGCCGGTGAACTCGGCGATGGCGCGGGCGCGGGCGTTGGCGGAGGCGCGGGAGGCGGTGGCCTGGGTGGGGGCGGCGTCGGTGGCCCGGTGGTCGGAGTGGGCGACCACCAGGTCCCACAGCTGCTGGAGGACGGCGAGCGCCCCGGCCGCGAGCGGTTCGGCGTCCTGTCGGACGAGGACCAGGACGGCGCCGCTGCCGGTGCCGGGCGTGGTCGCCGTGACCACGACCGGTCGGGACTGCCCGGCGAGTTCGGCCTCGCCCTGCCAGGGGCGGCCGGCCGTGGTCGTCCCGGCCGCGCGTTCGGCCAGCCGGGACAGGTCGAGTGAGCCGATGGCCCCGGTCAGCTCGGGCGGGCCGTAGTTGTGCGTGGGGCTGAACGTGCAGACGCCGCTGAGCTGGGCGAGCGCCGTGTGCGGGACGAGGGTGTCCAGCACGGCCGACAGCTGCCGCAGGAGGTCCGGCCGGGGTGTGCGCAGCACTTCGAGGGCGCGGGCCAGCGCGTCCTCGGGGCGGCCCCAGTGCTGCTGCCAGGCCTCGCCCTTGCCGTCGGCCCGGGTCTTGCCGGCACTCCGGCCTTCGCCGTGGAGTTGGCCCTTGCCGTCGATGCCGTCGATGCCGTCGGTGCCGTCGGTGCCGTCGGTGCCGTCGGTGCCGTCGGTGCCGTCGATGCCGTCGATGCCGTCGGTGCCGTGGGAACCACTCATGCCGTCCATGCGCTCCAGCCTAGTTCGGGGCGCCGACGGTCCCGCCTGGCCGTTCGGACAGGTCGAACCGTCCGAAGGACCGGCCGGACGCCCGCCGCTCCGGTCACAGGATGGAAGGCGTCGGAAGACAGACCAACTCTCCTGGAACCGAGGAACCTTCCATGACCAAGGCGATCGCCTTCTCCGAGTTCGGCGGCGTGGACGTGCTGCGCCCGATCGACATCGAACTGCCCGCCCCGGGCCCCGGCCAGGTGCGGGTCGCGGTCCGAGCGGTGGGCGTCAACCCGGTGGACCGCAGGCTGCGCACCGGCGAGCTGGCCGGGCTGTTCCCGGTGGTCTTCCCCTACGTGCCGGGCGTGGAGGTGTCCGGCACGGTCGAGGCCGTCGGTGCCGAGGTGAGCGGCTTCGAGCCCGGCGACGAGGTGTTCGGCAGCACGATGGGCGGCGCCTACGCGGAACACGCGCTGCTGGACGCGGCGGCGCTGGCCCACAAGCCCGCCGGGCTGGGCTGGGAGGAGGCCGCCGCGCTCCCGACGGCGGCCGAGACCTCGGAGCGGGTCCTGGACCTCCTCGGCGTGCGGCCGGGCGAGACGCTGCTGGTGCACGGGGCGGCCGGCGGGGTGGGTACCGTGCTGCTCCAGTTCGCCCGGGCGCGCGGGATCGCGGTCATCGGCACCGCGAGCGAGGCCAACCACGACCACCTTCGGGAACTCGGCGCGATCCCGGTGGCGTACGGCGAGGGCCTGGCCGAGCGCGTGCGGGCCGTCGCCCCGGGCGGGGTGGACCGGGCGCTGGACGCGGCCGGGCGGGGCGGGGTGCTGCCGCTGTCGGTCGAGCTGACGGGGAGCACCGACCGGGTGCTGACGATCGCCGACTTCGAGGGCGGGCAGGAGCACGGCGTGCGTTTCAACGGTGGTGTCGAGGGCGTCGAGCCGTACCACCAGCGAGCCTTCGCGGCCGCCGTCGCCCTGCACGAGGCGGGCACCCTGCGGCTGCCGCTGCACCGGGTGTTCCCGCTGGCGGAGGCGGCGCAGGCGCACCGGGTCAGTGAGGCCGGACACCTGCGCGGGAAGATCGTGCTGACGGTCTGAAGGCCGTTCCGGCCGGCCTGCCGACCGTTCTGCGGGCCGGCCTGTCAGCCGTCCCGCCGACCTCCGAGGGCCGTTCGCCGCCCGGCCTGTCCGCGTCTGCCCGTTTTGCCTCCGTTTTGCATTGGGCTCGCCATTTTCGTACGGTTTCATCCGTTCGGAGTAATTCGGCAGGCGGACGCGCCGTGAACACGGTGGTGGGCCGCTCGGCCGACATGCGATCCCTCGAACGGTCGACCAGGGTTGGCCGGACGTGGGCGGTACCGGACCGCCTGCCCTGACGGTCAGGAGGACCAGGCGCATGGGTGGAACGGACAAGCGGGCGGTGATCGGCGAGTTCCTCGGGACCCTGCTGCTGGTGCTGCTGGCGGTGGGCGCCGCGGTGCTCGCGGGGGAGGCGATCGGTGCGGTGGGCATCGCGCTCGCGTTCGGCTTCGTGCTGCTCGCGCTCGCGTACGCGCTGGGCCCGATCTCCGGCTGCCACGTCAACCCGGCGGTGACGCTCGGCTTCCTGCTCGCCCGCCGGATAGACGGGCGCACGGCGGTGTCGTACTGGGTGGCGCAGGTACTCGGCGGCATCGCGGGTGCGGCGCTCGTCCTGCTGCTCGCGAAGCAGGTGCCGGGGCTGGAGACCCACGGCAAGCTCGGCACCAACGGCTGGGGCGAGCGCTCCCAGGTGCACATCAACGCCGGCGGCGCGTTCCTGACCGAGGTCGTCCTCACCTTCCTGCTGGTGTACGTCGTCCTGGCGGTCACCCACCGGCTGGCCGCGGTCGGCTTCGACGGGCTGCCGATCGGCGTCGCGCTGGTGGTCGTCCACCTGGTCGGCATCCCGCTCACCGGCACCTCGGTTAACCCGGCGCGCAGCCTCGGCCCGGCGCTGTTCGCGGGCGGCGAGGCGCTGTCGCAGCTGTGGCTGTTCCTGCTCGCCCCGCTGGTCGGCGGCGCGCTGGCGGCGGGCGTACACCTGCTGACCCACCCGCAGCCCAACCTCCAGGTGGCCGAGGCCCTGGCCACGGACGCGCGGGTGTAGCTCCCGCGGCCTGCACCGCGCATCGGCTGCAGGCCGGTCGAACGGCGGCCGAGCAGCGGCCGCACATCGGCCGAACGGCGGCCGGGACCGTGGCGACGGTCCCGGCCGCCGTTGTCGTTCCCGTTGTCGTTCCCGCTGTCGCTGTCGCTGTCGCCGTCGCTACGCCGTCGCTACGCCGTCGCCGTCGCAAGTGCTCTCTGTGGCCGTCGCCCCGCGTGGTGCCGCCGCCAGAGTGTCCCGGGCCGCATTTGAGCCGCCGACCGGCCGGATCCGGCGCACCGGTCGAAGGCCCCCGACTCCCGCCCCTCCGCTGGGTAGAGTCGCGCCATGGTGACTGTGAACGCGGGGAGCCCCGCGGCCGGGCGACTGGCTGGCCGCTCCTGTGTGGTGACGGGCGCGGCCAGCGGCATCGGACGGGCCGTCGCCGAACGCTTCGTCCGGGAGGGCGCGTCGGTGGTCGCCACCGACGTGGACGCGGCCGGACTGGACCGGCTGGCCGAGCAACTCCCGGGCGCCGTCAGCACGGTGGTCGGCGACGTGGCCCGGGACGAGGACGCCCGCCGGATGGTGGCGGCCGCCGTCGAACGGCACGGGCGACTGGACGTCCTGGTCGCCAACGCCGGGATCATCCCGCTGATGGAGATCACCGAGGCCACCGCCGAGGACTGGGACCACGTCATGGCGGTGGACGGCCGCGGCATGTTCCTCACCTGCAAGTACGCGATCGAGGCGATGACGGCGCAGGAGCGGCCCGGCGGCTCGATCGTCTGCCTGTCCTCCATCTCCGGCGAGGCCGGCCAGCGCGGCCAGGCGGTGTACGGGCCCGCCAAGTTCGTCGCCTCCGGCCTCACCAAGCACCTCGCCGTCGAGTGGGCCGACCGCGGCATCCGGGTCAACGCCGTCGCCCCCGGCACCATCACCACCGAGCGGGTCGCCCGGCTGTACGACGAGCCCGGCGGACCCGAGTACCTCGGGGCGATCGAGAAGCTGCACCCGATGGGCCGGCTCGGCGCCCCGGCCGAGGTCGCCGCGGCCGTCCTCTTCCTCGCCTCGGACGACGCCTCCTTCGTCACCGGGGTCGTGCTGCCGGTGGACGGCGGCTACCTGGCGCAGTGATCCCCCCGGGCACCGCGCTCGCGGCTTCCGGCGGAGCGCCCCGACCGCCCGGCGAGCAGCCCGGCGGGCGTGGCCACCCCGTCCGCCCCGGTGTGGATCCCTGATCCTCTTGTCGAGCCGTTCCGGCCGGGGCGCTGACCGTCAGTCCTCCGCCGGCTCGACGACCGCCGCGACCGAGCGATGTCGGAGCCCAGCGGCCACAAGCTCCATCTCGACCAGCGTGCCCACCAGACCGGTGGTCCTCAGCTCGTGGGCCATGGCTCGGGCCTGTGCCAGCGAGAGCCCGTGAATCTCCCGCAGGGCACGCAGGACAGGGACAAGGCTCGACTCGGGCCCCGCAAGGCGAAGTCGAGCGGGGCCGTGCTCCGCCGGCAGCGCCTGACGGATCTCCTCGGGAGTCGGCCCGCCGCCGTCCTGCTCGCACCACGCCGCGGGACAGGTCCGGCACCTTCCTTCGGTGCCCCACCACACCTGCCCGCGGTCGATGAACTGGCCAACGTCGCGTATCAGCACACCGTCGCAGTCGTCGCAGTGCGTCGTGATCTTCACGCCTTGAGTGATCACCGGACTCCCCGTGTTCGGTCCTCAGCCTGCGGATCTTCCCGCGTGCGTATCCGCTCGTCGACCGCAATTCCGCACGGAGTTGTCACGCCGCCGGGAGCGTCGCCTCGTGCGTGGCGAAGACCTCGGCGTCGACGGTGTTCGCCCGTGCGTCGCCCGGCGTCACCCCGCGTGTCCTGCGCCACTGCGAGGAACAGGGGCTGCTCACCCCCGACCCCCCGAGCACCGCGCCCCAGCGGCTACCGCGAGTACGGCGAGCGGGACGCGGACACCGTCCGCGGCATCCGCACCTTCCCTACGGCCGGACCCGGCTGCGCCGTGATCGCCGAGGTCCGCCCCACCCGCCGCACCCCGGGCAGTGCCCGTCCGGCCCTCCTGCCGCGCCCCGGGCAGTGCCCGTCCGGCCCGCCTGCCCGCCCGGCCTGCCCGGCCCGCCGCTCGCGGCAGGTGGCGCGGAAACTCGATGGCGCGCGCTCCCGCTCCGTGTTGGAGTGAGCGGATGGATCATGACGAAGTGCTCGCCCTGTTCGACGACCGACTCCGACGCAACGCGCCGCCCGACCCGGACTGCCGTGTCGAGCGCGACGGCGCCGTGGTCCGGCAGGTGGGTCCGGAACACAGCTGGAACGGCGTGGTCTGGTCCGGCCTGGACGAGGCCGGGGCGGACGCGGCCATCGCCGCACAGGTGCGCCACTTCGCCGGACTGGGGCTGGAGTTCGAGTGGAAGGCCTACTCCCACGACCGCCCCGCGGACCTCGGCGCCCGACTGCTGGCGGCCGGCTTCACCCCGGAGCCGGACGAGGCGCTGATGATCGCCCGGATCGCGGACCTTCCCACCGATGCCGCCCTGCCCGAGGGTGTCCGGCTGCTCCCGGTGACGGACCCGGCCGGGGTGGACCTGCTGATGGAAGCCCACGTACAGGCCTTTGGCACCGAGCGCCCCAGCCTGCGCGAGCGGCTGCTCGACCACCTGCGGCACGGCGCCGAGACGGTCAGCATGGTCGTCGCGATGGCCGGTGACCGCCCGGTCAGCGGCGCCCGGATGGAGCTGATCCCGGGCACCGGGTTCGCCGGCCTCTGGGGTGGCGGCACCGCGCCCGACTGGCGAGGCCGGGGCATCTACCGCGCCCTCGTCGCCCACCGCGCCCGCCTCGCGGCCGAGCTCGGCTACCAGTACCTCCAGGTCGACGCGAGCGACCAGAGCCGGCCCATCCTGCAGCGCCTCGGCTTCGCCTGGCTGAGCACGACGACGCCCTACGTCCACCAGCCGTAGGACCTGCCGGGGGCGGGCGGGTCCTGGCCGGGACGACGGAGCCTGACGGGAGTCGGGTTGATCCCCCCGCCGTGGGCACCCGTCCCGGGGTCGGGAGGTCCATGACCACCCTGTGGCCAGTCGGCCGACCGGCCCCCGGGGCCCTGGCAGCCCCGCTGTCCGCCGCCGCTCACGGGCTGCCCGCCGAACGGACGCCCGCCGGCCGCGTCGGATGTCTGGCCGGCACCGGCCCGTCACTCACCCACCCCACTGAATCCCCCCGGAAGCTTCAGTGGTGCCTCTCAGACTCCTTCGCCGTCACCGGAAAGGGCGCTGGAGCCGTACGAGTCGCCCTCGGATCAGGCGACGGTTTCCCTGGCGGCACGGCCACCGAGCAAACCGGCATAGGCGGCGAACTCCGGCAGGAGCAGACGCAGTGCCCGGCGCCCGTGAAGCGCGGCAAGAATCCCGATCTCCTCCGGCCCGGGCGGGGTGGCACCGGGAAGCGGATGCAGGCGGCGCATCCCGCGCAACAGCTTGCTCCCGGCCAGTGTCCGCGCCGGGGCGCAGAGGACGGCGAGCGAGAGCACGGCCAGGGGCACGCCCACCCAGAAGGCTTCCTGCGCCGCGATGGCCACGCCCGTACCGCCTGCCGCAAGAGCCGGCAGGGCGGCCATCGTCAGCCGGGCTCGTCCGCATCGCAGGCCACGCCCGGCCAGTTCGGCGCGCACCTCCTCCCGAGCCCGCCGTACAGCCGGAGCGGCGGCGGCATCGGCCAACGACAGCTCCCGGCCGAACGCCGCCCACGCGGTTCGGTGCAGCGAGGTCACGTCACGCCCGGGGCCGGTGTGCACCACCCGCCGCAGTCGGCCAAGCCGGCCGACATCGATCACCCCCGCAAGGTGGAGTTCTACGACGGCCACGTTCAGCGCCGCTCTCGAACCACCCCGCACTCCCGCCACGCCGGCCGCCGTCAGGCCGTCGGCCCGCCCCCTCACGGGCAGCCACCGCAACAGCCCCGCACCGACAAGCCCGGCCACCACACACACGACGCCGATCGATCCCACCACGCCCCCCGTCGACGGACAGCAGCCCCTCCCCGGCCCGCCCTCCCAGAAGAGTGACACGGCCGGGTGACCGTCTCGTTTGCCGGGCCCGCACCGTCCGGCAGCACCAGGACGTCCCGTCATTGTCAGGGCTGCTTACCGCCCTCCCGCGCGTCTCCGCGATCAGGCCGCCCTCAGCTTCACCGGCCTGCTGCGACAGGCCTGCGGCGGGGCCTTTCCTCCCCGCCCGGCCTAGCGGCGCCTCGTGGCGCACGGTCTGACACTTCCATGCGACCGCGCCGACAGCCCAGGGCGCTTTCCGACCACCGGATTGATCGCCGCGGCTATCACGTGGCCGGCCCTCGGTCTGGGGCGGCCCGATCCGGACCGGGCCGAAAAGGTCTCCGGTGGCGTTGTGCCCTCGCCCTCTGCCCCTGCCGATCGGCAGGGGCAGAGGGCGAGTTGTTGCTCAGACTGTGCTGGTCAGCACATGTGCGGGAGAGGCGGCCGGGGTCATCGTTGAGGCACCACGAGCGGGGGCCGTCTGGTCCCCTGGGAAGGAGCCTCGACATGTTCGACCTCTGCTCTCTGCGCGTCCTCGGAGCGCAGCCGGCTGGGCTCGCCCTCGTCGGCTTGGGCGCTGGCTTGGGCGCCGGCTTGGGCTTGGGCATCGGCCTGGTGCTCGCGCGGCGGCGATCAGGCCGGGAGCCGTGCCTGACGCGCCGCGGCCGCAGCGACCACACCCGCACGGACCACACCCGCAGCGGCCGCGCCCGGAGCCGTCACACCTGGTGCCGTCGCACCTGGTGCCGCCGTGTCCGGAGCCGTCCTGTCCGCCGTGACGGCGTCCGTGAGCCGGCCCTGCCCGAAGCAGGTGCTCCGCTGCGTGCCGGTGTCGTGCGCGGCGGTCTGCGCGAGGGCGTACTGGAACGGCACCCCGATCGCCGCCACCGGCAGCAGGACGCACAGCAGAGCGTGCCCCAGGCCGATCCGGAACGTCCTGCGCCGGATGGCGGTGACGAGCTGCCAACCGCCCCAGCACACCGTGCCGATGCCGAGCACCAGCCCCGCCCAGGCGAGCGGCAGCACGTGGGCCGGGGCGCCGGGGCTGTCCTGGCAGCGGCTCACGAGCGCGTGGATGTCGCCGTCCGCGAGGAGCGTCGGCACGCCGAACGCCCACCCGAGGCAGCCGAGCACCAACGGGCCGCCCGCCCGCAGCCACCGGGGAGAGCGCTGTTCCTCGTTCATAGGCCTAGTACCAGTCCGGATTCACGCGGACGAAGTGCAGCTTCTGGTGCCCGCGCTGCTCCTGGAAGCTGTCGATCCGGCCGCCCAGGCTCGCGTTCTGCTGGCCGCCGCTGTGCTGGGTGTAGCGGATGTCCCCGTCCGGGGTCACCGCCGTCACCACCGCGGTGTGGTGGACGACGCCCTTCTTGTCCTGCGAGTCCTGGTCGGAGTCCTCCTCGTAGTAGACGATGTCCCCGGGCCTCACCTCGTCCGGAGTGAGCTCCCGACCGCCGTGGCGCAGCATGAAGTCGTGCATGTTCTGCGCCCCGGCCCAGCTCTTCGAGTAGTCGAGCCGCTGGTCGAACCAGTCGCCGCCGGCGTCGTCGCTGCGCCCCCAGGTGTCGTCCCCACGCCAGCCCCACCACTGGTCCCACTTGGCGTGCACGCCGCCCCGGCGCAGCGCCTCCGAGGCGAAGTTGGTGCAGTTGTCGTCGAAGACGTCGATGGTGGTGTCGTTCCAGTGCTCCAGCGCCCACTGCACGGTCTTCACCCGGTCGTACTTGGCGTTGGGCCCGCCGCGCAGGCCCACCTTCACGTCGTCGGGGATGCCGGGGAGGTTGGCGAGGGTCACGGGATCGGAGAGCATCAGCTGCTCGCGCTGGTTGTCGGTCAGCGCGTTCCACCAGTCGCTGACGAGTCGGGGGTCCTGCCCGCTGGGGATGTCCCCGGTGTACATGGACAGTTCGGTCTGTGAGGCTTCGCGCTGGAGCTGGTCCAGGGCCTTGCGCGGATCGGTCTCGCAGGCCGCCCCGGCGAGCTTGCGAAGCTCGGCGGAGGCCAGCCGGTCGGCCTGGGCGGCCTCGCGCAGCGCCTCCTGGAGTAGCGCGTCGATCTCCTGGACGACGTTGTCGTCGGAGGCCGCCGCGCCGCCGCTGCCGTGGACGGTGGCCGTGGACTCGTCGACGGTGAGGCCGTACTGCCTGGCCATGTCCAGGGCGGAGTTCAGGGTGAGTTTGGCCCGGGTGATGCTGGCGCTCAGCCCGTCGAGGACCATGACGACGCCGCGCATGATGTCCGCGCCGGCCTCCAGGATCTGGGCCTGTTCCTGGAGTTTGCGGCCGGCGGCCTCGCCGACCTTGTCCTTCCAGTTCTCCTTGAGCGGGTCGACACCGTTGGCGTGGATGTCGTTGACGGCTTGCCACGCCTGCTTGGACAGAGTGAGCCAGGAGCCGGCGGCGGCGTCGACGCCGATGCTGTTGGCGGCCTTGAGCGCCGCGATGGTCATCGTCACGGCTGCTGCTCCGTCGCCGCACCGCCGAGGTCGTTGAGCGCGGACTCGAGCCGGCGGGCGTACTCCTGGTCGGCCTGGTCGTAGGAGTGGGCCGAATCGTGCAACTGCTTCGAATAGACGTGTAGTTGATCGACGACGGACTTCACATGGGCCTGCCAGGCGTCGGCGCAGTCCTTCAGCGCCGGTCCGGAGTCCCAGGCCGACATGCTGTCGGCGGCCGTGTGGCTGTCGTCGAGCCAGTGCCCGACGGGCCCGAAGGTCTTGGCGGCCTCGGTGAGGCCGTTCGCCGACTGGCGCAGGGCATGCGTCTGGACGTGGATGTGGTTCACCGTCAGTTCCCCCTACCCGGCTATGTCGACTCTGATCGACATGGGTGCGGTCATCGTAGCCATCGGATTGGAAGGGAGAGGTCATCCGGAAGTCATGAAAAGGTAATCCGACAGGGCCAATTGCCTTCGTTCCTGCCGGTCCGGAGCGGTCGGCCACTGCTCCGGCGGTGCAGCCCTGGGGTCCGGTTCGATTGGCAGCTCGTAAAAGGGCGCCCGGAGAGCCCTGGACCCGATCGGTGCCGCGCCGACGATGGCGGACGAGACCAGGCGGGGGACCTGCGCCCGACGAAGCGCGCACCGGAGGTCCCGTGCCGGCCGAGCACGCATGGCATGTCATGGCACGGCACGGCACGGCACGGCACGGCATGGCACGGCGCCGGCCGCGGCGAGCAGCCGACTCGCCCGTTCCCGCCCGCTCCCGGCCGTCCGGAAGAACCGACCCCGGTGGAACCCGAGTTCGGGGGAACCCGTCCCGGACGGGCGAACGCCCGGGGCGTTACGGGTGATTTCTCCGTCGGATTGCGATTCAGTCGTGGATCCGCCTCAAGGTGTCACGTGAGACGTGTCCAGGATCGGCCTGGAACAGCATCCGGGACACCGAGAGCGGGGCCCGGGCGGCGCAGTCGAGAGGGAAGACGACCATGCACGTGATGCGAAGCGGCACCCCCGGTACCGGCGGCCGGGCTCTGCGGACGGCGGGCGCGCTGCTCGCCCTGCTGCTCGTGGGCGCGGCGGCGGGGTGCGGCGATGGCGGCGGCTCCGGCTCCGCAGCCACGTCCCCGGCGGCCACGGGCGCCACAGCCACCGCCACTGTCACCGAGTCCGCCCCGGCGACGGAGGCCGCCACCGAAACCGCCCCCACCGACCCTGCCGCGGCCAAGGAGGAGGTCACCAGCAACTGGGAGCGGTTCTTCGACCCCAGCACGTCGGTCACCGACAAGGCCAGGCTGCTCCAGGACGGCGACATGCTGCTCCCGGTGCTCCAGGGCTTCGCCCAGGACCCGCAGGTCGGCCAGGTGCAGGCCAAAGTCGAGGACGTCGCGTTCACCGACGCGAGCCACGCGACCGTCACCTACTCGCTCTCGCTCCAGGGCAACGCGGTGGAGCCGAGCGAGACCGGCCAGTCCGTCCTGGACAACGGCACCTGGAAGGTGTCCCGCTCGACCCTGTGCGGTCTGCTCACCAAGGCGGGCAGCGCCACCGGCAACCCGATCCCCGGCTGTAGCTGACCGGATGCGGTCGACCCGCACCGCCCGTAATGCCATCCTCCCGGTGCCCCGTGATCTGCTCGCCGGCAGCGGCACCACCTGCGCGACGAGGCCTTCACGGCCCGTCCCACCCCGCCACCGACGCCGGGCCCGCCAGCGGCGCGACCGCGAGCGCCAACCCGGCCACCGGGATCCGGACCGGCCTGGCCACCTCCCTTGCCAGTCCGGTAGGCAACGAGGTGTTCAGCAGCCCGCGCTACGGCGCCCAGACGCTCTTCCAGGCGCTCAACGACCGCGGCGGCCTGCACGGGCCCACCAGACCTGTGGCGACAGCGGCAGCGGGGTCGGCAATCAGGACTGCGTGCACCGGCTGATCAACCAGGCACACGTCCTCGACTCCGCGGCGTCCGTAAGCGAGCGGCCAGGCGGTGCCGGACGTCGGCGCCCGCATCGATCCACCGTCGGCCCTCGTCGGTTCAAAGGAGGAGCCGCTGGAACGCCAGAACGAAACTCCGTGGCAGAGCCTCGTCGGCCGGTCGGCCGGCCGGCTGGTGGCGGTGGCGCAGGAGACGAGGGCCTGGGTCGTTCGCGCGGCGGTCTCATCAGCAAGACCTACCTGAGTGCCGACGGCTTCTGCCGCCTGCTGCCCTGATCGTCACGCCTGGGCAGCGGGCCGACTGCGCCCAGTTCGTTCCAGTGCCGGAGAAGATCGGGCCCCGGCTCGGGTCGGGCGGGCCCCGCCGCAGATGACCG
The DNA here is from genome assembly GCF_044763205.1 of Kitasatospora sp. NPDC096204. Taxonomy (NCBI): domain Bacteria; kingdom Bacillati; phylum Actinomycetota; class Actinomycetes; order Kitasatosporales; family Streptomycetaceae; genus Kitasatospora; species Kitasatospora sp. NPDC096204. The sequence goes on along the minus strand of NZ_JBIWFT010000002.1, from coordinate 206,948 downwards.
GCGCCGGGCGGCTCTAATCGGTGAGCTGAAACGGAGACCGGTGCCACGGAGCGCCAGGCGCGTCCCGCTCGGCCGCCCAGCCGATTGGCAGGTCGGCCAGCTCTCGCATGCCTGAATTGTGCTCGATCGCGGCCCAGATGCACATGGCCGTGCATGCGCCGACGGGGTTCGGGTCGTTCACGCCGTCTCCGACGAGCCAGGAGTTCTCTTCGGTGTGGCCGACGAACAACGCCAGGAATTCTCCGTTCGCCACCGTCCACTGAACGACGGCCCCGAGGTTCGGAGGGAACTCGGCCTTCTCGAAGGGCCACGGGAGTGACCTGAAGATCTCGTGCACGGGAGCACGCTATAGCAGCTCCAGCCGTGATTGCCGACGTTCCGCGACTGCGCGCAATCCGTAGCTCGGGCTTCGGGCGAGGCCGACGGCGGGCGGTCGACAGGTTTCAGCTGACAGATGACAGATTTCGAAATCTGTCATCTGAAGTCTGTCATCCGTCAGTCGCCCGCCCGCCCTCACGGCAGTCGCTCGACCACGACCATGGCCGCGTCGTCGTCCAGTCGGCCGCCGACATGGGCGAGCAGGTCGCGGCGCAGGTGATGGAGCAGGGCGGTGGGGCGCTCGGACCGCCAGGCGGTGACGCGTTCGGTGAGTGGGTAGAAGCGGCGCTGGGCGTCGCGGGCCTCGATCACGCCGTCGGTGTAGATCAGCAGCCGGTCGCCGGGCTGGAACTGGAAGGTCTCCGTCTCGTACCGCACCGGTGCGAGTTCGCCGAGGCCCAGCGGTGGGGCGGGGTGGCGGGCGGCGAGGGTGGTGATGCCGTCGGGGCGCAGCAGCAGCGGGGGAGGGTGGCCGCAGTCGATCAGGCGGACCGGGGAGCCGTCGTCGGGGATGTCGAGCAGGACGGCGGTGATGAAGGACTCGCCGGCCTCGCCGCTCTCCTTGGGGGGCTCCTCGGGCGCGGGGAGCGGCAGTGCGGACAGCGCCTGCAGGCCCTGTCGCTCGCCCCGCTCGCCCCGGTCACCGCGCCCGCCCCGCTCCCGTCGCTCCTGCCGGTCTCGCCGGGACTGTTCGGCGAGCTGGGCGAGGTCCCAGCTGACGCTGCCGTCCAGGTAGGCGGCCAGGTCGGGCAGTTCGGCGTGCAGGTGGGCGGCGGCCCGGAAGGCGCCGAGCAGCAGGGCCGCGTCGCCGAGCGAGGACAGGCCCTTGCCTCGCACGTCGCCGACCAGCAGCCGGGTGCCGGTGGCGGTGCGGGCGGCCGCGTACAGGTCGCCGCCGACCTGCGCCTCGGCTTCGGCGGCCAGGTAGACGGAGGCCAGGTGCAGCGGTCCGATCCGGTCCGGCAGCGGGCGCAGCAGCACCCGCTGGGCGGCCTCGGACACCGAGCGCACCCGGGCCAGTTCGCGCTCGTGCCGTTCGCGCAGCACTCGCAGGCCGATGATCAGCGTCGAGACGATCAGTTGCGCACTGAGCTGGGTTTGGATGTTCGTGCTGGTCAGACTGTCGCGGACGACGCCGATGACGGTCAGCGCGGCGAAGGCGATCGCGGCGACCGTGGCGGTGGCCCGGGGGCCGGCGAAGGAGGCGGTGATGGCGGGGGCGACGATCAGCAGCGGGCCGAGGTGGATGTCCGGCGGGGAGAGGATGTCGACCACGGTGATCAGCACGATCAGCGCGAGCGTCAGCGCCGTCAGCACCCGGCGGTCGGGCCGCCAGGCGCGGCGGCGGTCGGGGGGATGCGGCGCGGGCGGCGGGTGCGGCGCATCGGGACGCTGCCGGAGGGGCACTCCTCCTCTGTACACCGTGGAGGTGGCACGGCGCACCCCGGAGGGGCAGGGGGCGCCGGTCGACGTGCCGGTCAGCCCTCCTGGCCGTAGCGGGCCAGGTAGTCGGCGAAGCGGGCGACGTCGTCGTCGGACCAGTCGGTGAAGCGCGCCGTGAAGGAGAGCCGGCGCTGCTCGTTGGCGTCCCGCAGCAGGGTGAGCCCGGCCTCGGTGGCGCGCAGGATCTGGCCGCGCTGGTCGTCCGGGTCGGTCTCGCGGGCCAGCAGGCCGAGCTTCTCCAGGGCGGTGACCTGACGGCTGACGGTGGACTTGTCGAGCATGAAGTACGCGGCCACGTCGGCGGCCCGGCAGCCGCCGCGCTCGGTGATCAGGTCGAGGATGCTGTACGTGACCAGGGAGAGGTCGGGGTGCAGCTGGGAGGCCTTGTGCCGGGCGCGGCGGGCGAAGGCGGTCAGCTCGCGCTGGATGGTCTCGATGGACGACTGGCGGCCGGGCACGGCGTTCCTACCTCCTCGATATTTGTTGCACTATACAACAGATTTGCCCGGGGTGGCGCGTCGCTCCGGCGCCCGTTGCTTCGACGCCCGCTGCTCCGGTGCGGCCTGCCAGGCGCGGGCGGCGGCGATCCGGCTGGTCGCACTCGGGTGAGTGGCGAACAGTAGCTCAAGCACCCTCGGCGGGTCGACATCGGAGACGTTCGCCAAGGCCAGTCTGCGCTGCATCGCCACGAACTGCTCCGCGTCCCCGGTCAGTTCGAGCGCGTGCCGGTCCGCCCTTGCCTCGATCCGGCGGCTCACCGCGCACTGCGGCGGCCCCGACAGCGCGCCCAGCAGCGCTGCGAGCGCCGCCAGCAGCGGCAGCGCCCGGGGGTCCGCCGCGTCCGTCGCCCCGGCGGCGTCCAGCAGCGGCCGCCAGGCGGCGAGCAGGCCGAGGACGGCCACCGCGACGGCCGCGCCGACCGCGCCCAGTGCGGTGCCCACCGGCACGTCCCGGTGCTTGACGTGCCCCAGCTCGTGCGCGACCACCAGTTCCACCTCGCGCGGCTCGGCGGTGGTCAGCAGCGTGTCGTACGCGACGATCCGGCGGGTCGCCCCGAACCCGGAGACGTACGCGTTGAGCGCGGTGGTGCGGCGGGAGGCGTCCGCCACCAGGACGTCCCGCACCCGGACGCCGTCCCGCTCGGCCAGCGCCAGCAGCGCGGCGCGCAACTCGCCCGGAGGCATCGGGGAGAAGCGGTTGAACACCGGCTCGATCAACAGCGGGTGGAGGAAGGAGAACGCGGCCGTCAGCAGCGCCGCCGCACCCGCCGCCGGCAGCCACCAGCGCTGTGGTGACCAGGCGGTCAGCGCGAACAGCCCGAGCGCGAGCGGGAGGACGAGGACGAGGGTGAGCGCGAGGCCGCGTACGGCGTCCAGCGCCCAGCCGCCCCAGCCCTGGGTCACCAGCCCGTACCGGGCCCGGACGGCCCTCGCCCCGGCGCCGAACGGCAGTTGCAGCGCCTGGCCGAGCAGCACCAGGGCCGCCGCGCCGGCCAGCACGCCGGCCGTCCGGGAGCCGCCGAACCAGCCGCCGGTGGTGGTCACCAGGGCCGCGCCCGCCGGGGTGAGGCCGAGCAGCAGGGTCAGCGCCAGGCCCGCCAGCCGCCCGCCCAGCGCCCACGGCAGCTGGGCGCGGCGCAGGGCGCGGCCCCGGGCGCGCTCGTCGGCGGTGAAGTCCGGGGCCCGGGTCCCGGTGAGCGGGGCCTCGGTGGGCGGGGTGCCGACGGGCGGGGTGTCGGCGGCCGGGGTGGTGTCCATGGCGGGGTGCGGCTCTTCCGGTCGGATCGCGGGAGGAACGGTACGGCGGTGCGGCGGTCCAGCGGTGCGGTGGTTCAGCGATCAAGCGGTTCGGCGGTTCGGTGGTTCGCAGCCGTGATGGTACGGCGGTTCGGTGCTGCTCCGGCGGTGCCGGCATGGCGCACCCGACCGGTCGGCGCTCACTCCACCGCCCGGCACCCACCCGAGGACGGGTGCTCACTCCTCGGTGGGCCCGGTGGCGCCGTGCACGCCCGCGCGCAGCAGCTGGTGGCCGAGGTCCACCAGGGCGCGGCCGACCGCGAACTCGTCGCCGACCTCCGGGGCCGGGACGTCGCGCGGGTTGCGGCGGGAGAGGGCGTCGCTGTGCAGCACATTGCCGTCGGCGTCCAGTACGGCGTGCACCCGGGTGGTGTCCTCGTCCTCGACCACGTGCAGGCTGAGCTGCCAGTCCTTGGTGCGCACGCGGCCGGGTGCCCCCTGTTCGGCGCCGCCGGCCACGGCCATGCCCTGCGGCGGGGCGACGGCCGTCCCGTCGGCACGGACGATCACCACCGGGCAGGCCCCGTGCACCGCGCAGCGGGTGGACACCGAGCCGAGCAGGGTCCGGGCGAAGGTGCCCCGCCCGCGGCTGCCCAGCACCAGCAGGTCGGCCCCGTCGGCAGCCTCCAGCAGCACGTCGGCGGCGTGGCCCAGCACCAGGCTCTCCCGGACCTCCACCGGGCGGTCCGGCCCGAGGATCTCGTTGATCTCGGCACTCAGCGTGCGGCTGGCGGTCCGTTCGAACCCGTCGTCCACCATCGGCGCGAACCACCCGTACAGCGAGGGGTACTCCCAGGCCGCCACGGCGTGCACCGTCGCCCCGGTCAGCACGGCCTGGCCGACCGCCCAGCGCAGGGCCGCCTTCGACGGCGCTGAGCCGTCGATCCCGACCACGATCCGGCGTTCCCGGGCGGGGGAGGACCGGCCACCGTCCGCGGGGGAAGGCCGACCGCCGCCCGTGGGGGAGAGTCGATTGCTGCCCATCACGTCACACCTCCCGGCCTTCGGCGCGGGACCCGCTCCCCGCACACCGCGCCGGTCCCCGTACACCACACTGCCCCCGTACACCACACTGCCCCCGTACACCACGCTGCGCGCCCCGCCCGCCCGCGCGCCAGGGACGCGGTGGCCGGGTCGGGTGGGGCGAATGGGACGAGAAGGACGGGTGGGCCGACGGTGCGGTCCAGGGGCGCCCGCCGACGCCCCGGCCCGGCGTCGGCGGAATACTTTGTGGCCGGAATGTTGCGGGCTCGGGTCCGAGTGATGGTGATTCGGTGGCGTAGGCTGACCGCTCTTGCATCATCCTCGGGGGGATTCACTCATGCGTCGTGCCGCGGCCGCCGTCGCGCTGTTCGTCGGAATGACCGCCGTCGCCGCCTGTGGGCCGGACGACCCCGATCCGGCCCCCGCCTCCGCCGCCCCCGCCCCGCCCACCGCGTCCGCACCGGACGGCTCGCCCACCGGCACGGCCCCGGGCAAGAGCGCCCCGCCCCGACCCGACGGCACCATCACCGTCGCCTTCGCCGGGGACGTCCACTTCGAGGGCCGCACCGAGGCCCGGCTGGCCGTCCAGGCGCCCGAGCAGGCACTCGGCCCGATCTCCCACACCCTCGCCGACGCCGACCTGTCCGTCCTCAACCTGGAGACCGCGATCACCGGGCGCGGCGCCCCGGAGCCGAAGACGTACACCTTCCGCACCTCGCCCAAGGCCCTGTCGGTGCTCAAGGACTCGGGCGTCGACGTCGTCTCGATGGCCAACAACCACGCCGTGGACTTCGGCGCCGACGGCCTCACCGACACCCTCGCCGCCAAGGACTCCTCGCCGATCCCCGTGGTCGGCGTCGGGCGCAACGCCAAGGAGGCGTACGCCCCGTACGTCACCACCGTGCGCGGGGTGAAGGTCGCCGTGGTCGCCGCCAGCCAGGTCGAGGACCTCACCAACCAGAAGTGGCGGGCCGGTGCCAACAAGCCGGGCATCGCCTCGGCGCTGGACGTCCCGGCCCTGGTCAAGGCGGTGGAGACGGCCAAGCAGCAGGCCCCGGTGGTGCTCGTCTACCTGCACTGGGGCGACGAGGGCAAGGCCTGCCCGACCGGACCGCAGACCACCATCGCCAAGAAGCTCGCCGCCGCCGGCGCCACCGCCGTGGTCGGCACCCACGCGCACACCATGGTCGGCTCGGGCATGCTCGGCAACACCTACATCGGGTACGGCTTCGGCAACTTCCTCTGGTACGGCACCTCCAACTACGCCAACTCCAACGAGACCGGCGTCACCACCCTCACCCTCACCGCCGACGGCAAGGTGACGGGCGAGGCCTTCACCCCGGCCACCATCGACGACAAGGGCGTCCCGGAGCCGGTCACCGGGGCCACCGCCGAGGCGGCCCTCAAGCGCCGCGACGGCCTGCGCGGTTGCACCGGCCTCTCCCCGGCACCGGCCGCCGGTGCCGATGCCGCGGGCTCGACGGCTCCGCCCGCCGCGGCTCCCGCCTCCACGCCTCCGGCCTCCACACCTCCGGCAAAGGCCTCTTCGGGCCCCGCGAAGGCTTCGACGACCCCCGCCGTCCCGCGCTAGGGTGCCCGCCATGGTCGGGCACGAGGAACTGATGACCCGTCAGTTTCCCCTGCTGTGCCCCGCCGAGAGAGACCTCCACGCCGTCCTGGCGGGCCACCGCCACCCGGCCGCCTGTGTCCACAAGCCCTCGGGCGCGCCCGCCATCCGGGCCGAGGCCGAGGAACTGCACGGCCGCCGGAACGCCGCCCGGCGGCGCCACGGCTGCGGCTGGTGCCGGATCAGGCAAGGCTCGCCCTGTAGTGAGGCCCCGACTGTCGACGGCTTCGGCCGCTGGGGATAATCGACCGATGAGCGCCTTCGATCGCCCTATGCCGCCCCTGAACGCCGACGAGCGCACGACGCTTGAAAGCTGGCTCGACTTTCACCGCACCACACTGGCCATGAAGTGCGAGGGTCTGGACGATGAGCAGGCCGCCGTGGCGTCCGTGCCGCCGTCCGGCTTCACGCTGACCGGCCTGGTCCAGCACATGGCGGAGGTGGAGCGGAATTGGTTCCGCCGCGTGTTCGCCGGAGAACAGGCTCCGCCCATCTACGACCCGCAGGCCGACCCGGATGCCCCCGACGGTGGTTTCGATGTGGCTGCGGGCGCCACCCTGAGCGACGCCCTCGCCACCTGGCACGCGGAGATCGCCCGGGCCCGTGAGAACTGCGCCGAGCATGCTCTGACCGATACGGGTCGCTTCATGGAGCAGGACGTCAACCTTCGCTGGATCTACGTCCACATGATCGAGGAGTACGCCCGCCACAACGGCCACGCCGACCTGGTCAGGGAACGCATCGATGGCACTACCGGCGTGTAGCGCCGGATCAGGCCGCGTTGGCCCTGTCGACGACGGCGCGTAGGCGCTGGTCGTCGGCAGGGCGGTTTCGCCAGATGATGTAGCGGCGGATCATGCTGCCCTGCTCCTTGTGGCTGGCGTGGTCGGTGCCGTCGAGGGTGAAGTAGCGCAGCGCGGTGAACTGGGCCTCGATGCGGTTGGGCCAGGAGCTGTTGGTGGGGGTGTAGGGGATTTCGACGCTGTTCGCCGCGGCCCAGGTGCCGACGCGTTGGCACTTCTTGGTGGTCAGGTGCGGTGAGAAGTTGTCGCAGACGATCGCGATACGGACCTGGGGCGGGTAGAGGCTGCGCAGGTAACGGCAGAATTCCAGGAACTGGGTGCGCTTCTTGACCGGTTTGATGTGGCCGTAGAGCTTGTCCTTGGCCAGGTCCAGGGCGGCGAACAGGTGCCGTACTCCGCCGTGGCGGTTGTAGGTCGCCCGGCGCCGTCAGCGAGGTTCACGGTCGGGGTCCTTGTGCTTGCCGGCGCGCTCGGCCCACTGCCGGCCCGGGTGGGGCATCAGGTTGAGCGGCCCGAACTCGTCCATGCAGAAGATGACTTCGGGTTCACCCTTGCCGGGTATGACCTCGGCGTCGGCGATCGCGTAGAGGTGCTCGACGCGGGCCTTCTTCGCCGCGTAGCCAGGGTCCTTGGAGGTCTTCCAGGTCTTCAGGCGTTGAAAGGAGACGCCTTCCTCGCGGAGCAGGATGCGCAGGCCCTCGTGGCTGATGTCGTCGACCACCCCCTCGGCGACCAGGAAGTCCGCCAGCTTGGTCAGGCTCCACGTCGAAAACGGCAGGTCGTGCTCGGCCGGCTTGGACTTCGCGATCTTCTTGACCTCGCGCCGCTCAGGCAGGGTGAAGGTCCTGGGCCGGCCACCCTTGTACTTCGGATGCAGGGAGTCGAAGCCGTCGGTGTCGAAGTTGTGGATCACGTCCCGGACCCGGTCCGCGCTCGTGAACGTCACCTCGGCAACCTTCGCCACGGGCATACCCTGAGCGGACAGCAGCATCATCTAGGCGTGCCGCCAGGTCACCACCGACCCCGTGCCTCTGCGGATGGTCCGCAACAGGCGCTGCCCCTCGTCGTCATCGATCTCGCGGACACGTACTCGTTCTGCCACCCGGACGCTTGGCGGCACCGCGCCGTCCGAATCAGCATCCGAACGGCGCGGCACGTCACCACGGGGCAAAGGTTGTCTGCCGCGGCGCCGGCGGGCCGTCCGGGCGCACAACTCACCGGCCGTGCCGGGCTTCTGCGGGAGCAAGCCGATGGAGCCGGCGGGCCTGCCGATCCTCGACCTCTTCCGCCGCTTCGCCCTCGCCGCCTGGGGCTGGGGCCTCACCGCCGAGGCCGTCACCGCCGCCGCGGGCTGGCCGGCAGCCCACGCCCCCGGCCTCCCGTCGATCGCCCGCGTCCGCCCGTCCCCCGGAGAGCCCCTCCTCCCGAAGTGTCGCCCTGCGTGCGGGCCCGCGCCGCGCGGAGAACCCGGACGACGCGGGTGGCGTCGGCTGCGACCTGATCTTCGCGAGCCGCCTGCCCCAGCGGCCCGCGTCGCCGCGTCGCCGCGTTGCCGCGCCACCGCCACGGGGCGCCGAGGCCGCCCGCCCCGTCCTGGGTCGGGCGGCCTCGGTATGTCCGGGGGCGGGGCCGAGTGTGTGGTGCCGAGTGTGGCTTCGGTGGGGGGCGCCCGCCGTGGGGCCTCCGGGGCGAGTTGACGTTCGCACAGGCGATCGGCGCGGGCGAACTGCTGTGTTAGGTTAGGCTTGCCTAATCTTGCTGGTCGGAGGGATGTCCTGTGCAGCAACAGTCCGAATTCGCCGGTGCCGTCGCGATGGTCACCGGGGCCGGGCAGGGCATCGGCGCGGCCGTGGTGCGGGCGCTGGTGGCCGAGGGGGCCGTCGTCGCGGCGGTGGACCGCAACCCCGAAGGGCTCGAGGCCCTGGTGGCCGAGATGCCGTCGGCGCGCCCGTACGTGCTGGACGTCTCCGACTGCCGGGCAGTGGACGGGGTCGTGGAGTCGATCGAGGGCCAACTCGGGCCGATCGGCACGCTGGTGAACGTCGCGGGCATTCTGCGCACCGCCCCGGTCGTCGAACTCACCGACGGGGACTGGGCAGAGACCTTCGCCGTCAATACCACCGGGGTCTTCCACGCGAGCCGCGCGGTCGGCCGGCGGATGGCGGCCCGCGGGCGCGGGGCGATCGTGACCGTCGGGTCCAACGCCGCCGGGGTGCCGCGGGCCGGGATGGCCGCCTACGCGGCGTCCAAGGCGGCGGCCACCATGTTCACCCGCTGCCTGGGGCTGGAACTCGCCCGCTCCGGGGTGCGGTGCAACGTGGTGTCGCCCGGCTCGACCGACACCGAGATGCAGCGCGCGCTGTGGGGCGAGGACGCCGAGGCGGCCGAACGCCTGGTCATCGACGGCGACTTGGGAGCCTGGCGGGTCGGCATCCCGCTCGGGCGGATCGCCGCGCCCGCCGACATCGCCGACGCGGTGGTGTTCCTCGCCTCCGACCGGGCGCGGCACATCACCATGCACGACCTGTACGTCGACGGCGGTGCGACCCTGCGCGCCTGAGCCCGCGCGATCGCGCCTGGGCGCCTGACCCTGCACGCCTGAGCCTGAACGCCTGAGCCTGAATGCCTGAGCCCGCGCGCCTGAGCGGCACGCCGCCGGCCCTCCTCCTCGTGCCTTCCGAAGAACCGTCCCAGACTGGAGAATCCGCCGTGACCACGGTGCACCAGGCCCCTGCCGGGCCGATACCCGCCGGGCCCGACTCCCCGGCGACCGCCCCCGCCGCGGGCCCGGACCACGCCGTCATCGGCGCGGCCAGCGGACTGCTCGGCCAGTACCGGGCCGGCTCCGACGAGGCGTTCTTCGCCTCGCCGACCCGCACCCTGCTCGGCTCCGGCGTGCACGCCCGGGTTCCGCAGGACGGGCGGCCGCTGCCCGTGAGGGTCGCCGAGACGCTGGCCGAGGCGGGCCGGGCCGGGGTCGAACGACCGCTGGTGGTCGGCGCGGTGGCCTTCGACCGGGACAGTCGGGTCGAACTCGCCGTCCCCGCCCGGGTCCGCACCGCCGGGGCGCTGCGCGACGACCCGCTGATCGCCCTGCCCGCGCCGCCGGCCGAGCGGATCGACTGGCGGATCCACCCGGTGCCCGCGCCGGAGGCGTACGGCGCGGGCGTCGCGGCGGCCGTCGAGCGGCTGCGCGGCGGGGAGTTGAGCAAGGTGGTGCTGGCCCGCACGCTAGAGCTGAGCGCCGCCGAGCCGCTCGACCTGCCCGCCGTCCTGCAGCGGCTGGCCCGGCGCGACCCCGGCGGCTACACCTTCGCCGTCCCGTCCGGCGGCGGCCGCACCCTGATCGGCGCTAGCCCCGAACTCCTGCTCTCCCGGCGGGGAACGGCCGTGCTGGCCAACCCGCTGGCCGGCTCGGTGCCGCGCGGCGAGGACCTCGGCGAGGACGTCCGGCGCGCCGCCGCGCTGCTGGAGTCGCCCAAGGACCTGCACGAGCACGCCGTCGTGGTGGACGCCATCCGCGAGGTGCTGGCGCCGTACTGCCGCACCCTGGAGGTGCCCGAACGGCCCACCCTGGTACGGACGGCGGCGATGTGGCACCTGGCCACCACCGTCCGAGGCGAGCTGGCCGACCCCGTGGTCTCCGCCCTGGAGCTGGCCTGCGCGCTGCACCCCACCCCGGCGGTCTGCGGCACGCCGACGGACGTGGCACGCCGGGTGATCGGCGAGGTCGAGCCCTTCGACCGCGGCCTCTACACCGGCATGGTCGGCTGGGAGGACGCGACCGGTGACGGCGAGTGGGTGGTCACCATCCGCTGCGCCGAGGCGGAGGAGCGGACGCTGCGGGTGTACGCCGGTGCCGGTGTGGTCGAGCAGTCCCGGCCGGAGGCCGAACTCGCCGAGACCAGCGCCAAGTTCCGTACCTTCCTGGACGCCGCGGGGGTGGCGCGGTGACGCCGCTGGACGGGTTCGCCCCGTACCCCGCCGAGTTCGCCGAGCGCTACCGCGCCGCCGGGTACTGGCGCGGCGAGACCTTCGGGCGGATGCTGCGCGAGCGTGCCGTCGCGCACGGCGAGCGGATCGCCGTCGTCGACCCGGGCGGCCACGCGGTGGCGGCGACGGAGCGGCGCTGGACGTATGCCGAACTCGACCGCAGGGCCGACCGGATGGCCGCCGGACTGCGCGTCCGGGGCATCCGCGCCGGGGACCGCGTGGTGGTCCAACTGCCCAACGCCGCCGAGTTCTTCGAGGTCGTCTTCGCGCTGTTCCGGATCGGCGCGCTGCCGGTCTTCGCGCTGCCCGCCCACCGGTACGCCGAGATCGGGTACTTCTGCTCCTTCACCGAGGCGGCCGCGTACGTGGTGCCGGCCGTCGAGGGCGGCTTCGACTACCGCGAACTCGCGAGCCGGGTAAGGGCGGAGAACCCGACGCTGCGGCTGGTGCTGGTGGCCGGCGAGGACCCGGGGGAGCACGTACGGCTCGCGGACGTGCCCTGCGACGCGCCCGGCGACACGCCCGGCGACGCGCCCGGCCCGGAGGCCCGCCACGGGGAGACCGGTGACCCGACGGCCTGCGGCCCGACGATCTCCGGCGGGGAGCCCGAACCCGGGGACGTCGCGTTCCTCCAGCTCTCCGGCGGCAGTACCGGTGTGCCGAAGCTGATCCCGCGCACCCACGACGACTACATCTACTCGCTGCGCGGCTCGGTCGAGCTGTGCGGGCAGGACCAGGACAGCGTGTACCTGTGCGTGCTGCCCGCCGCCCACAACTTCCCGCTCAGCTCGCCGGGTTCGCTCGGCACGCTGTACGCCGGCGGCCGGGTGGTGCTCTGCCCGCAGCCCGGACCGGAGACGGCCTTCCCGTTGATCGAGCGCGAGGGCGTGACCATCACCGGGCTGGTGCCGCCGCTCGCGCTGCTCTGGCTGGATGCCGCCGAGCGCGGCGCCCGCGGGTACGAGAGCCTGGAGGTGCTGCTGGTCGGCGGCGCCAAGTTCAGCGAGGAGGCGGCCCGACGGGTACGGCCGGTGCTGGGCTGTACGCTCCAGCAGGTGTTCGGGATGGCCGAGGGGCTGGTCAACTACACCCGGCTGGACGACCCGGAGGAGCTGATCACCACCACCCAGGGCCGGCCGATCTCGCCCGACGACGAGGTCAGGGTGGTCGACGACCAGGACCGCGACCTGCCCGACGGTGTCACCGGCCACCTGCTCACGCGCGGCCCGTACACCATCCGCGGCTACTGGAACGCGCCCGAGCACAATGCCGTCTCCTTCACCTCGGACGGCTTCTACCGCACCGGGGACCTGGTCCGGCGCACCCCGACCGGCCACCTGGTGGTCGAGGGGCGGGCCAAGGACCAGATCAACCGGGGCGGCGAGAAGGTCGCCGCCGAGGAGATCGAGAACCACCTGCTCGCGCACCCCGCGGTGCACGACGCGGCGGTGGTGTCGATGCCCGACCCGTACCTGGGCGAGCGTACCTGCGCGTACGTGGTGCTGCATGCCGAGCACCGTGAACAGCCGCCGAGGGGCGTCGAGTTGAAGCGGTTCGTGCGCGAGCGCGGGCTCGCCGAGTTCAAGGTGCCGGACCGGGTCGAGTTCGTCGAGGCCTTCCCGGCCACCGGGATCGGGAAGGTCAGCAAGAAGGACCTGCGCGCCGCGATCGCGGCCTCGGTGACCGCCCGCTGACCGCCTGCTGTCTCCCTCCCCGCACGCCATCTCGCCTTCCGCCCAGACAAGGAACACCACCGTGGGCCTGCCACGCATTCCCTCCTATCCCATGCCCGCCGCCGAGGAACTGCCCGCCAACCGGGTCGCCTGGGCCGTGGACCCGGCGCGCGCCGTCCTGCTGGTGCACGACCTGCAGAACCACTTCCTGGACGCCTTCGCCGCCGAGGCCGCGCCGCTGCCCGAACTCCTCGGCAACGTCGCGGCGTTGGCCGAGGCGGCGCGCGCCGCCGGCGTCCCCGTCGTGTACTCGGCTCAGCTCGGCGGGCAGAGTGCGGCCGAGCGCGGGCTGCAGCAGGACTTCTGGGGCCCGGGCATCCCGGACGACCCACGGGCCACCGCGATCGCCGAGTCCGTCGCCGCGGCACCGGGCGACACCGTGCTCACCAAGTGGAAGTACAGCGCCTTCGTGCGCACCGAGTTGGCGCAGCTGCTGCGCGAGCAGGGGCGGGACCAGCTGGTGATCACCGGCGTGTACGCCCACATCGGGGTGCAGGCCACCGCCTGCGACGCCTGGATGCGGGACATCCAGGCCTTCGTGGTGGCCGACGCCGTCGCCGACTTCGGCCCGGCGGAGCACCGCGGCGCGCTGGCCTGGGTGGCCGGGCGCTGCGGGATGGTCACCACGGCGGAGGTCGTGCTCGGGGCGCTGGGGTCGGTCGCGGAGTCGGTCGCGGATTCGGCGGGGTCGGCGGGGTTGGCTGGGTCGGCGGGGGAGTCGGTCGCCCCGAACGCCGAGGGTGAGTACGGGACGTCGGAGCTCGAAGGGGTGGGCGGAAAGTGACGGGCACGGGCTTCACGGTGGAGCGGATCCGGGCCGAGGTCGCCGACCTGCTCGGCGAGGACCCGGCGGAGATCCCGCTGGACGAGAACCTGGTCGACTGGGGCCTGGACTCCATCCGGCTGATGACGCTCGCCGCGCGCTGGCAGCAGGAAGGCGCCGACGTGACGTTCGTCCGGCTCGCGGAACGCCCGGCGATCGAGGCCTGGGCCGAACTGCTGGGCGCGGCGTGATGGCGGCGGGGATGGAAGGGGCGGTCCGGGACGTGGCCCGGGACGTGGTCCGTGGGCCCGTGCCGCCCACGGTGCCCGAGCTGCCTCCGCTGCCCCGCCGTACGGTGAGGTACCCGGCGACCACCGCGGTGGGGCCGGTCGAGGCGCAGGCGGCCCGGACGCCGGACGCGCCGGCACTGGTGCTCGCGGGCGGGGGGACCGTCAGCTACCGGGAGTTGAACGCCTCGGCCAACCGACTGGCGCGCGCCCTGGCCGCCCGCGGGGCCCGCCCGGGCGCGGTGGTCGGCCTGGCGGGGTTCCGCCGCCCGGCGGAGCTGCTCACGGCGCTGCTGGCGGTGGCGAAGTCGGGCGCGGCGTACCTGCCGCTGGACCCGACGGACGCGCCCGGGCGGCGGGAACGGCTGCTCGCGGAGAACGTTCCGGTCTGCGTGCTGGGGGAGGGGGCACCCGGGGCGGTGAGCGGGCTGGAGCCGGACCGCGAGCTGCCCACCGACCCGCCCCGGGCGCTGACCCCGCAGCACCTGCTCTGCGTCGGCTACGGTCCGGGCGGGCTTCCGGCCGCCGTCCGGCTCACCCATGCCGAGGCGGACCGCCGGGTGCGGGACCTCCAGGCGGCCCACCCGCTCGGGCCGGGCGACCGGGTGCTGCAGCTGGGCCTGCCGCTCTGGGAGTACCTGTGGCCGCTGCGGACGGGCGCCGCCGTGGTGCTCGTCGACCCGAGGCAGGAGGGCGAGGTCGGGACGCTGGTGCGGGAGCTGGGGGTCACTGCGGTGCGGGTGGCGCCGGGAGCGCTGCTCGGCGGGTGAGGACGGGGTGACGACTTTCAGCGAACAGAAGTCTGCGAACAGATGTCAGCGAACAGATTTCGTCATCTGTTCGCTGAAAGTCGTCGGCTGTCACCCGCCCGTCAGCGCGGCTCGACCGCTGCCGCCGCCCGCACCGCCAGGTCCGCCGCCGTCCACGCCATCCCCACCGCGCCGTCCAGCACCGCCCGCTCCGCCTCCGCGCCCAGCGCGGCCTCGACGAACTCCGCCTCGTGCGGGGCGCAGGCGCCGCCGGTAATGTCCAGTACCGGATGGATCGACGGCACCGCGTGTGACACGTTCCCCATGTCGGTGCAGGCGAACGGCCCGCTCTCGACCGGCTCCGGCCGGCCGAGCGCCGCCGCGTTGGCCCGCCACAACGCCAGCAGCCGGGGATCGGAGCGCATGTCCAGGTAGTCCGGCTCGGGTCGGGTCAGCTCCACCTCGCAGCCGGTGGCGAGCGCCCCGGCCCGGAAGCAGTCCTCGACCCGGGAGCGCAGTTCGGCGAGGTCCTCGGCCGCCGAGGCGCGGATCTCGTACTCGGCGCTCGCGCTGTCCGGGATCAGGTTCGGTGCCGTCCCGGCCGCCGTGGTGATGCCGTGCACCCGCCACTGCGGCGGGAGTTGCTGGCGCAGTAGCCCGATCGCCACCTGGGCGACGGTGAGCGCGTCGGCGGCGTTGCGTCCCCGGTGGGGATCGAGGCTCGGGTGGGCGGTGCGCCCGGTGTAGCGGACGGACAGTGTGCCGAGCGCGAAGGACCGGAAGTCGGTGACCTCGACGGGGCACGGGTGGACCATCATCGCCGCGTCCACCCCGTCGAACGCCCCGGCTTCCAGCAGCAGTGCCTTTCCGGCCCCGCGTTCCTCGGCCGGTGCGCCGATCACCCGTACGGTGAGCCCGAGTCGGTCCGCGAACGGGGCGAGCCCGAGTGCCGCGCCGAGGCCGGCGGCGGCGATCAGGTTGTGCCCGCAGGCGTGGCCGAGGTCGGGCAGCGCGTCGTACTCGCAGACCAGCGCGACGGTGACCGGCCCGCTGCCGAGGCGCGCGTCGAACGCGGTGGCCAGGCCGTGGGCGGGCGCGGTGACCGAATAGCCGTGCGCGCGCAGCAGTTCGGCGCACCACGCGGCCGCCAGGTGCTCCTCGAAGGCGGTCTCGGGGTGGGAGTGGATGCGGCGGCTGAGCGCGAGCAGTTCGGACCGGTGGGCGTGGACGCGGTCGCGCACGGCTTGCTTGACCTCGGCGAGAAGGCCGGCCGAGAGGCCGGTCGAGAGGCCGGTCGAGAGGCCGGTCGAGAGGCCGGTCGAGAGGTCAGCCGAGGGTGCGGTCGGCGGCTCGGTCGGGGGCATGGGCGGCGTCTCCGGGTTGTCAGGGGCCCGGCCCTGCGGGGCCGTTGACCAGATCATATGAAGTTAGATTAGGCTAACCTAAGTAAGGCGTTCCGGATCCCCGAGGAGCTCTCCACCCCATGCCTGCCGTCGAAACCCAGATCGCCGACCGCCAGACCGCGGACATCCCGCTGCTCGCCGCCCAGTCGGCCATCTGGTACGCCCAGGCCCTCGACCCCGCGAGCCCGGTCTACAACACCGGCGACGCCGTCGAGATCACCGGCCCGCTCGACGAGGACCGGTTCGAACAGGCGCTGCGGCAGGCGGTGGAGGAGGCGCAGGCACTGAGCGCCGTCGTCGTGACCGGTCCCGACGGCACGCCCCGCCAGCGGCTGCGCCCCGGCCGACGCTGGCCGCTGCACCGCCTCGACCTGCGGGCCGCCACCGACCCGGCCGCCGAGGCCGAGGCCTGGATGCGCGCCGACCTCGCCCGCCCGGCCGACCTCGCCGAGGGCCCGCTGTTCACCCACGCGCTCATCCGGCTCGCCGAGGGTCGACGGCTCTGGTACCGCCGCATCCACCACCTCGCCGTCGACGCCTACGCGTTGACCCTCCTCGGCGAGCGGGTCGCCGCCCTCTACGCCGCCCGTACCACCGGCGTCGAACCCGCTCCGAACCCCTTCGCCGGACTCGCCGAGACCGCCGCCGAGGAGGCCGCCTACCGGGAGAGCGCGCAGTACGAGGCCGACCGCGCCCACTGGTCCGCCCGGATGGCCGACGCCGACACCCCGGCCACCCTCCCCGGCACCCCCGAACCCGCCGCCGGCAACTCCGTCACCGCCGAACCCGCTGCCGACAACGCCGTCATCGCCGAGCCCGCTGCCGACAACGCCGCCACGCCCGAACCCGCCGCCGACAACACCAGCGCCGACAACGCCCCCGCCGAAACGATCCGCCTCACCGCCGACCTGCCCCCCGGTACCCGCGACCGCCTGGAGCACGCCGCCGGCGCCGTCCGCGCCACCTGGGCCGAGCTGCTCCTCGCCGCCACCGCCGGCTACCTGCACCGCCTGACCGGCACCCAGGACGTCGTCCTCGGCCTGCCGCTCGCCAACCGCCGCGGCCCGGCCGCCCTGCGCACCCCCGTCGCCACCGCCAACGTGCTCCCGCTGCGCCTCGCCGTCCGCCCCGCCGACAGTGCCGAGGACCTGCTGCGCGCCGTGGTCCGCGAGCTGCGCGCCGTCCGCCGCCACCAGCGCTACCCACTGGAGGAACTGCGCCGCGACCTCGGCCGCACCGGCGACCGTCGCGCCCTGTTCGGCCCGATGGTCAACATCAAGGCCTTCGAGAGCGACCTCGACCTGGCCGGCCTGCCCGGCACCGTCCGCAACCTCGCCGCGGGCCCGGTCGACGACCTCGCCGTGAACGTCTCACCCGGCCCGGACGGCGCGCTGCGCCTGGTCATCGACGCCGACCCGGCCCGCTACGGCCTCGCCTCCCTCGCCACCCACCGCGACGGCCTGCTGCGCTACCTCGACGCCCTCGCCGACCTCCTGCTCACCGACCCGCGGACGCCGATCGCCCGGATCGACCTGCTCGACCCGGACGGCCTGCGCCGTGCCACCGAAGGCCGCGCCGAGCCCCCCGTCGAGCGGACCGTGCCCGAACTGTTCGCCGCCCAGGCCGCCCGCACCCCGGACGCCGTCGCCGTCTGTTCCGGCTCAACGGCCCTGACGTACAAGGAACTCGACCGCGCCGCCGACCGCCTCGCACACCGCCTGACCGCCCTGGGCGTCCGGGCCGGCGCACCGGTCGCGATCGCCCTGCCGCGTGGTACCGACACCCTGGTCGCGATGCTCGCCGTCCTCAAGGCGGGCGGCGCCTGCGTCTCCCTCGACCTCGCCCACCCGGCGCAGCGCCTGGCCGCCGTGCTGGCCGACGCCCGGCCGGTCTGCGCCATCGGCACCGCCGAGGCCCTCGCCGGGCTCGATCTGCCCGCCGATCTCCCCACCGTCCAGCCGGGGGAAGCGGACGCCGACCCCGCCGATCTCCCCACCGTCCAGCTGGGGGAAGCGGACGCCGACCCCGCCGACCTCCCCACCGCCCAGCCGGGAGAAGCGGACACCGAGCCCGCCGAAGCCCCGCCCGCACCCCGACTCCACGACCCCGCCTACGTGTTGCACACCTCGGGATCCACCGGCCGCCCCAAGGGCGTGGTGGTCACCCACGCCTCGCTGGCCAACCTGCACGCCGGCCTCGGCGAGGACCACATCGCCCCCGCCGTGCGCCGCGCCGGCCGCGACCGCCTGCGCGTCGCCCACAGCGCCTCGTTCGCCTTCGACGCCTCCTGGGACCCGGTGCTCTGGATGGTCCACGGCCACGAGCTCCACCTGCTGGACGACGCCACCTACCGCGACCCGGCCGCGCTCGCCGCCCACCTCGACCGCGAGCGCATCGACTACCTCGACCTCACTCCCTCCTACCTCGAAGTCCTGCTCGCCGAAGGCATCCTGGACGAGGGTCGGCACCGCCCGTCCGTCCTCGTGGTCGGCGGCGAGGCCACCCCGCCCGCCCTCTGGCAGCGCCTGACCGCCGTCCCCGGCCTGAGCCCGGTCGACCTCTACGGCCCGACCGAGACCACCGTCGACGCCTACGCCTGGACCCCGGGCCCCGACGGCGCCCCGCGCGGCCGGGTGGTGCGCGGCTCCCGCGCCTACGTCCTGGACGGCTCGCTGCGCCCCGCGCCCGACGGCGTCACCGGCGAGCTGTACGTGGCCGGCGCCTGCCTGGCCCGCGGCTACCTCGGCCGCCCCGACCTCACCGCCGAACGCTTCCTCGCCGACCCGTTCGGCCCGCCCGGCAGCCGGATGTACCGCACCGGCGACCTCGCCCGCCGCCGCCCCGACCGCACCCTGGAGTTCCTCGGCCGGGCCGACGACCAGGTGAAGATCCGCGGCTTCCGGATCGAGCCCGCCGAGATCGCCGCCGTCCTCGCCGAACTGCCCGGCGTCGCCCAGGCCGTGGTGATCGCCCGCCCCGGTCCGCAGGGCAAGCGCCTGCTCGGCTACGCCGTCCCGGAGAGCGGCAGCACGCCCGACCCGGACGGGCTGCGCGCCGCGCTCGCCGCCCGGCTGCCCGCGCACATGGTCCCGGCGGCCGTCCTGCTGCTGGACGAACTGCCGCGCACCGCCCACGACAAGCTCGACCACCGCGCCCTGCCCGAGCCGGCCACCGTCACCGAGGGCGCCGCGGCGGCCACGCCCCAGGAAGAGCTGGTCTGCGGGCTGTTCGCCGACGTCCTCGGTCTGCCGCAGGCGCCCGGCCGGGACGCCTCCTTCTTCGACCTCGGCGGCCACTCGCTGCTCGCCGGGCGCCTGGCCGCCCGGCTGCGCGACACCTTCGCCACCCCGGTCGGGTTCGCCGACGTGTTCCGGCAGCCGACCCCGGCCGGCCTCGCCGCGCTGCTCGCGGAGGCGCCCGGCGGGCGCACGGAGGCGGAACGCGGACCCGGCCCCGTTCCGGTGCCGCGCACCGAGCGGATGCCGCTCTCGCCCGCCCAACGCGGCCTCTGGTTCCTGCACCGCCTCGAAGGCCCCAGCCTGACCTACAACATCCCGCTGGCGCTCACCCTCACCGGCCCGCTCGACCGGCACGCCCTCATCCTCGCCCTCGGCGACCTCGTCGCCCGGCACGAAGTCCTGCGCACCGTCTACGGGGAGGAGCCGGAGGGCACGCCGTACCAGCGCATCCTTCCCCCCTCCCCGGTCGAACTGCACGACGGAGCGGGCGAGTCGGACGAGGCCGTCCGGTACGCCTTCGACCTGTCCGCCGAACCTCCGCTGCGCGCCACGCTGTTCGCCGGTCTCGCCGGTCCGGCCGGATCCACCCCGCCCGCCGGGCTCGCCGCACCGGCCGGATCCACCCCGTCTGCCGGTCTCGCCGCACCGGCCGGATCCACCCCGCCCGCCGGCGGCCCGGAGCGGCACACCCTGCTTCTGCTGCTGCACCACATCGCCGGCGACGGCGCCTCCACCACCCCGCTGCTGCGCGACCTGGCCGCCGCCTACACCGCCAGGGCCGCCGGGCGCGAACCCGAACTCCCCGCGCTCACCGTCCAGTTCGCCGACCATGCGGCCTGGCAGCGCGAGCGGCTCGGCACCGCCGACGCGCCCAGCCCGCTCGCCGTCCGGCAGGCGGAGCACTGGCGTGCCGCGCTCGCCGGGCTGCCCGACCAGCTGGAGCTGCCCCTCGACCGCCCCCGCCCGGCCGTCGCGGGCCACCAGGGCGCCACCGTCCCCTTCGCGCTCGGCGCCGAGGCGCACACCGCCCTGGCCGGGCTCGCCAGGGCCGCCGACAGCACCGTCTTCATGGCCGTCCAGGCCGGGTTCGCCGCCCTGCTCACCCGGCACGGCGCCGGCACCGACATCCCGATCGGCACCCCGGTGGCCGGCCGTGAGGACGAGGAGACCGCCGCGCTGATCGGCTACTTCGTCAACTCGGTGGTGCTGCGCACCGACACGTCCGGTGACCCCACCTTCCGTGAGCTGCTGGCCAGGGTCCGCGCCGCCGTGCTCGCCGCGCACGAGCACGCCGACCTGCCCTTCGACCGCCTGGTCGAGGAGCTCAACCCGGCCCGCTCGCTCGCCCGCCACCCGCTGTTCCAGGTGATGCTCGCCTGGCAGAGCCGCCCGGACGAGCGCATCGCCCTGGGTGACGGTCTCACCGCCGAGATCGCCGCCATCCCCAGTGGCACCGCCAAGTTCGACCTCACCCTCAACGCCGGTGAACTGCCCGACGGCGGCATCGGCGGCTTCCTGGAGTACCGCACCGACCTCTTCGACACCGCCACCGTGGCCGCCCTCGGCGAGCGCCTGACCAGACTGCTCACCGCCGCCGCGAGCGCCCCCGACACCCCGATCGGCCGGCTGCCGCTGATCGGCGAGCAGGAGCGGCAACGCGCCCTGGTCGAGTGGAACGGCACCCCCGTCGCCTCGAACGGTCCGAGTGCGACCCTGCCCGAACTGTTCGAGGCGGCAGCGGCCGCCAACCCGCGCGCCATCGCGGTCAGTTACCGGGACGAGCAGCTCGACTACACCGAACTCGGCACCCGCGCCGACCGGTTGGCCCGGCTGCTGGCCGCCGAGGGCATCGGCCCCGGCACCATCGTCGCGCTCGCCCTGCCGCGCTCGCTCGAACTCGTCGTCGCCCTGCTGGCGGTGGCCAAGTCCGGCGCCGCGTACCTGCCGCTCGACCCCGACTACCCGGCCGACCGGCTCGCCTACATGCTGGCCGACGCCGCGCCCGCCGCCCTGCTCACCGACCGCGCCACCGCGCCCCGGCTGCCCGCCCACGAGGTGCGCCAACTCCTGGTCGACGGACCGGAGTCCGAGCAGTACCCGGCCGTTCCGCTGGCCCAGCACGAGCGCACCCGCCCGCTGCGTGCCGAGGACACCGCGTACGTCATCTACACCTCCGGCTCCACCGGCCGCCCCAAGGGCGTGCCCGTCACCCATCACAACGTGGTCCGGCTGTTCGGCGCCACCGACCACTGGTTCGGCTTCGGCGCCGAGGACGTGTGGACGCTGTTCCACTCCTACGCCTTCGACTTCTCGGTCTGGGAGCTGTGGGGCGCCCTGCTGCACGGCGGTCGGCTGGTCGTCGTCCCGCACCTGGTCAGCCGCGACCCGGCGGCCTTCCTGGAGCTGCTCGCCCGCGAGCGGGTCACCGTGCTCAACCAGACGCCGTCCGCCTTCTACCAGCTCAGCGCCGCCGACCGGGACCGCCCCGGCAGCGAACTCGCCCTGCGCTACGTGGTGTTCGGTGGCGAGGCGCTCGAACTCGCCCGGTTGGACGACTGGTACGACCGGCACGCCGAGGACGCGCCCACGCTGGTCAACATGTACGGCATCACCGAGACCACCGTGCATGTCTCGTACGTCGCCCTCGACCGGGCGAGCGCCGCCGCCGGAAGCAGCAGCACCATCGGCGTCAACATCCCCGACCTGCGGGTCTACGTCCTCGACCGGCACCTCCAGCCCGTCCCGCCCGGCGTCACCGGCGAGATGTACGTGGCCGGGGCGGGCCTGGCCCGAGGCTACCTGGGCCGCCCCGAACTGACCGCCACCCGCTTCGTCGCCGACCCGTACGCCGAACTGTTCGGCGAGCACGGCACCCGGATGTACCGCTCAGGGGACCTCGCCCGCCGTCGCGCCGACGGCGTGCTGGAGTACTTCGGCCGCGCCGACCAGCAGGTCAAGCTGCGCGGCTTCCGGATCGAACTCGGCGAGATCGAGGCCGTGTTGGCCGCCCACCCGGCCGTCGCCGACGCCGCGGTGGTAGTCCGGGAGGACGTGCCGGGGGACAAGCGGCTGGTCGGCTACGCGGTGGCCGCCGGCGCCGCCCCGGACGGGCCGCAGCACACCGCCGCGCCGGACGAGCTGCGTGCCCACGCCGCCGCCGAACTGCCCGCCCACATGGTGCCCTCCGCCGTCGTCCTGCTCGACCGCCTCCCGCTGACCGCCAACGGCAAGCTCGACCGCCGCGCCCTGCCCGCCCCCGAGGGCCCCGCCGCGGGCGCCGGCCGCCCGCCGCGCACCCCGCGCGAGCAGCAGCTGTGCGAACTGTTCGCCGAGGTCCTGGGATTGGCGTCGGTCGGCGTCGAGGACGACTTCTTCGCGCTCGGCGGGCACTCGCTGCTGGTCGTCCGGCTCGCCGGGCGGATCCGCGAGGTGCTCGGGCTGGAGGTCGGCATCGGCGCCCTGTTCCAGGCGTCCACCGTGGCCGCCCTGGACACCGCCCTCGCGGCGGGCACACCGGACACCGACGCCCTGGACGTGCTGCTCCCACTGCGGCCCGCCGCCCCCGGCCGGCAGCGCCCGCTGTTCGCCGTCCACCCGGCCGGCGGCCTCAGCTGGTGCTACACCGGCCTGATCCGCAACCTGCCCGGAGAGGTGCCGATCTACGGCCTCCAGGCCCAGGGCGTCGGCGCCGCCACCGCTGCCCGGCCGCTGCCCGCCACCCTGGAGGAGCTGGCGGCGCACTACGCCGACCGGCTGCGCGAGGTCCAGCCCGAGGGCCCGTACCGACTGCTCGGCTGGTCCACCGGCGGGATCATCGCGCACGCGCTGGCCGTACGGCTGCAAGAGCTCGGCCAGGACGTCGAGTTGCTGGCGATCCTGGAC
Organism: Kitasatospora sp. NPDC096204; assembly: GCF_044763205.1. Classification (NCBI taxonomy): domain Bacteria; kingdom Bacillati; phylum Actinomycetota; class Actinomycetes; order Kitasatosporales; family Streptomycetaceae; genus Kitasatospora; species Kitasatospora sp. NPDC096204. Next base: position 183,868 of record NZ_JBIWFT010000002.1, on the reverse strand, counting down.
GCCTACCCGGCCGAGGGCTTCCGCGAACTGCCCGTCCCCGACCAGGCCGAGGCGCTGGAGGCGCTGCTCACCATGGGCGGCTTCGGTCCGGAGGACCTGGCCGGCCGTCCGCTCGAACTCGCAGCCGTCACGGAGCTGTTGCGCCGCGAGGGCAGCCCGCTCGCCGGGCTGGACGAGGCCACCGTCGCCGCGCTGAACCGGATCTACCTCAACACCAACCACCTGGTGCGCGGCTACGACCACCGCCGCTTCGAGGGCGACGTGCTGTTCTTCCGCGCCACCGTCGACACCATCGACGACACCCTGGTGCCCGAGCTCTGGGAGCCGTACGTGTCCGGCCGGATCGCCAACACCGATGTCGCCTGCTCCCACAAGGACATGACCCTGCCCGCCCCGATCGCGCACATCGCGAGCGTGATCGCCCACCACCTCGCCGACCTCCCGAAGGCGACCCACGATGGAGAAGACCACCGATGAGTGACGTCCCCGCCAACCCCTTCGATGCCGACGGCGAGTTCCTCGCGCTCGTCAACCCCGAGGGGCAGCACTCCCTGTGGCCCGCCTTCGCCGCCGTCCCGGCCGGCTGGGACGTCGTCCACGGCCCGTGCGAGCGGGCGGCCGCCCTGGAGTGGATCGCCGCCAACTGGACCTCCCTGTGACCCCTCCGGCGGTCCAGGCCCCGGCGCGCCCCCTGCTCGCGGGGCGCGCCGCGGTCGTGGTCGTCTACACGGCCGCGATGTGCATGAACGGCCTGGACTCGACCATCGTCAACCCGGCGCTGTTCAGCATCGCCGAGGATTTCGGACGGCCGGTCTCGGCGGCCAACGCCGTGGAGACCGCCTTCCTGGTCGGCCTCGCCCTCGGCCTGCCGGCGGCCGGCTGGCTGGGCGACCGGTACGGCGTCAAGCGGGTCTTCCTCGGCTCGCTCGCCGCCTTCACCCTCGCCTCCGCGCTCTGCGCGGCGGCCCCCGGCCTGGGCGCGCTCTCGGCCGCCCGGGCCGTCCAGGGCGTGGCCGGCGGGCTGCTCACCCCGGTCGGGATGACGCTGCTGTTCCGGGCCTTCGCCCCGCACGAGCGGGCGGGGCTCGGCCGCGTCCTGATCGTCCCGACCGCGCTGATGCCCGCCCTCGGGCCGCCGCTCGGCGGCTTCCTCACCGAACACCTCTCCTGGCACTGGCTGTTCCTGGTCAACGTGCCGATCGGGGCGGCGGCCGTGGTCATCGGCCTGACCGGCCTGCGCGGCGCGGAGGAGGAGCCCCCGGCCGGCCGCTTCGACACCACCGGGTTCCTGCTCGCCACCCCCGGCCTCGGCCTGCTGACCTACGCCCTCGGCTTCGGCCCGGCGCACGGCTGGACCTCCCCGGGCGTGGCCCTCGGCGGCCTGCTCGGACTGGCCCTGCTCGGCGCCGCCGTACGGCACCAACTGCGCACCGCCGAACCGCTGGTGGACATTCGTCTGCTGGCCGACCGCACCTTCGGCGCGGCGAGCTGGCTCGCCCTGCTGACCTCGGCCGGGCTGATGGGCGCACTGTTCGTGCTGCCGCTGCTCTACCAGGCTGCGCGCGGCGCCTCGGCCCTGGACGCCGGACTGAGCGTCTTCCCGGAGGCGATCGGCCTGATGGCCGCCTCCCAGGTGGTGGACCGCCTGCTGCCCCGCCTCGGCCCCCGCCGGCTCGCCCTGCCCGGGCTGCTGCTGGCGGCGCTCGTCCTCGCCGCGCTCGGCTTCGCCGAGAACCCCTGGGCGGTACGGGTGTTGATGTTCGCCGTCGGCCTGATCCTGGGCACTGCCGTCCTCACCGTCCAGATCGCCGGCTTCGCAGACGTCCCCGGCCCCGCGATGGGCCGCGCGATGGGCCTGTTCACCATCCTGCGCACCCTCGGCGGCGCCCTCGGCATCGCGGCCACCGCCGCCCTGCTCGGCGCGCTCGGCGACGACACGGGCGCCGGCCCGTACCGCCTCGCCCTCGGGCTCACCGCCGCACTGGTCGCCGCCGGCGCCCTCCTGGCCCTCCGCCTCCCGGCCGAGGCCCCGGGCCCGCCGCCGGAGGACTGAGCCCTCAGCCGGTGGTCCGCCCGGACGCGCGCTGCGGCCGGGCGGACAGCCACCACACCGCGCCCAGCAGCAGCGCCCCCGGGGCGATCCCGGCGACCGCGCCGACGACGGCCGTCGGGGCGCCGCCGAGGGCCAGCGCCAGCCCGCCGATCCAGCACAGCGCCATCGCGGCGCCGAGGACGCGCAGCGCGGGCCGCCGCAGGAGGGCGGCGAGGTCGAAGGTGCGGCCCGGCGTCTCCTCCCGGCCGCCCCAGCGCTGCCCGACCCCGATGACTCCGAGGAACGCGGCCACCGAGAGCACCCGCACCGGCACCTCGAAGGCCAGCGGCAGGGCTCCCGCGCCGGCTTGGAGGAGCACCAGCCCGACACCGGCTCCGACGGACCGGGAGGTTCGTTCAGTCGACATGGGGGCAAGTCTGAGGCCTGGTCTGATCGTTCGACAAGCCGTTCCGTACGGTCCCGGCCGTGACCTCGACGCAGGCGCAGCCCCCGGTGTTGCTGTGGCTGGACTCGCACCAGGTCAACGCGTTGCCCAGAGCTCCTCCGACATCCGGGAGGCTCAGCTGACCGGCCAGAGGATCAGGTCGTCCAGTGGGTACCGGCGCGGGCGGTCGCCGAGTTCGGCGACGGCGGCCCGGAGGCGGTGCAGGTGGGCGGGGGCGAGCTCGAGCGGGGGCTCCTCGGGCTGGTAGGTGGCGCGGACCGGGTAGTCGACGCCCGGCTCACGGGTCATCTCGATGTGGCAGCCGAGCACGTGCGTCACCGGGTGGTTCTCGGCGAACGCGACCAGCCGCTCGACGGTCCGCGCGAAGGCCGGCCAGTCGGTGATGTAGATCCGCCCCGGGTAGACGGTGTCGCCGGTGAGCAGGAAGCCGGTCCACGGGTCGTAGTAGGTGACCGAGGCCTGGTCGTGTCCCGGGGTGGCCAGGCACTTCAGCACCCGACCGCCGCCGAGGTCGACCGGGGCCACCGCCTCCTCGTCCCGGTCGAAGCCGAAGTACGGCCAGGCCGCTTCGAGTTCGGGGCCGATCAGGGTGGTCGCCGGCCGGTCGGCGAACTGGACGTCACCGGCGAAGTGATCGTCGTGCGGGTGGGTGTGCAGGACCAGCAGCGGGTAGTCGCCACCGGGCCGGGGGTTGCGGGCGAGCCACTTCTCCACTAGCTCGTCGACCGTGGCGCGCAGCGGGAAGTACGCGGCCTCGGCCGTCCCCCCGGTGTCGATCAGCACCGCCCGTTCCGTCCCGAACAGCAGGAACATGAACGGCGCCTCGCAGTGGACCGCCTTGTTCTGGCGCAGGATGACGGTGTGCTCGTCGTACTCGTAGACCTGGATGTCCGGGTCCGTGTTGTGCTTCGCGGACGGAGAGCCGTGGATCCACCGCACGTCCAGCGGACGGGCGATCGGAGTACCGGCGGCGGACATGGGACCTCCAGAGTGCGTCGTCCTGGCAGACCGGGGTCGACACCGCCGCACCGCCCCCGGGACGCTAACACGGCCGGGGGCGGCCTCAGTCGGCCTTGGGAGAAGCGCTCCGGGCGAACGCGACGAAGTCGGCCCACGCCTCGGCAGCGAACGCGAGTTGGGGACCGGCCTTGTCCTTGGAGTCCCGGACGTGGACCGTACCCGGAGTGGAGGCCACCTCGACGCAGGCGCCGCCTTCGGTGCCGCTGTAGCTGGATTTGAACCAGGCCAGTTCGATGCTCATAGCTCCTCCGCCAACTTGGCGATGAATTCGGCCGAGGCCTCAGGGTTGAGGGCCCGTTGAAGGATCTTTGCATGACGTTGGCTTAGCAGGCCGACCTTATCGGGCTCTGAGTGGAGAAGGCCCATCGCCTGTCCTTCCTCGTACGCCAGCCGCTGGTGTTCAGGGCTGTCGAGCAGGATGAAGGGGCCGTTCAACCCCGGGTGTGACCCCGAGCTCGGTACGACCTGAATGACGATGTGTCGTGCTTCGCCGGTGGCCAGTAGGTGAAGGAGCTGACGCTTGTGGGCTTCTCGGCTGCTGAGGGCGTACCGCAGCGGCGTTTCACCGATCAGGAAGTTGAACGACTTCGTTTGGGTCGCCAGTACGGTCTGGCGTGCGAGTCGCGCCGCAACGCGCTCGTCGATGGTGTTGTCATCGAGCGGAGGCCAGTGTGCGTTGAGGAGTGTCCGAGCTGTTTCCTCGGTCTGGAGGAGCCCTGGAATCAGCAGCGTTTCGAACCAATGGATGACGATGGCCTCGGCTTCGTAATTCATGTACTCCTCGGCGAAGTACGGATACTTCTCGGGCAGCAGGTACTGCACCCCCGCCACCAGGATTCCCTTCGCGTCGCACATGTCGTCCGCCACCTGCAGCAGATGCATGGACGGCTTGCGCCGTCCGGCCTCCATCGACCGCAGGCTCTCGATGCCGTACCCGGCTTCGGCGGCCAGGTCCTCACGGCTGATGCCGGCTCGGGTCCGCCAGAGCTTGATCTGGTTGCCGCAGTACCGCCACGACATCGGCGGCGGGGCGGACGATGACGCGTTCATGGGGATACCTCCAGGCCGGTCGGTGCGAAGTCCGACGCTAGACGCCCTATGGCCTGGAGGTATGCGAATCAGCCCGAAACCATCCCCCCGGGTGACCCCAACAGGTGTGCGAGCCCGTCCGCCAGGCCGCCGCGCCAGCAGGCGTAGTCGTGGCCGCCGTTGAACTCGCGGTAGGCGAGGTCGTAGCCCCGGGCCGTGAGCACGTCGCGCAGGTGGCGGCTCTGGGTGAGGAGCATCCACTCCTGGAGGCCGACCTCGATCCAGAAGCGGGCCGGGCGCCGCTCCTCGGCGGCGAAGCGGCGGGTGAGCCATTCGCTGCCCGCGTCGAACTCGGTTTCGTCCGGCCACCAGAAGGACCCGGACTGGCAGAGCGCGTTGCCGAAGCGCTCCGGGCGCCGGTAGGCCGCGTAGGCGGCGGTGAGACCGCCCGCGCTCTGGCCGGCGATCACGGTGGCCGAGGGATCGGTGGTCGCGCCGAACTCCGTTGCGGCCCACGGCAACAGGCGGTCGGCGAGGAGGTCGACGAAGGCCGGGTTGCAGCTCAGGTCATCCGGCCGTTGCGGGCCCATGGTGTGGACGAGCAGGGCGACGGTGGGCGGGATGGCGCCGTCCGCCGTCAGGTTGTCGAGGGTGTCGCCGACGGACAGCACCTCGCCCCACATCTCGCCGTCCAGCAGCACCGCGACCGGGTACGGGCCGCCGTCCGCGCGGTGCCCGGCCGGGAGGTGGACGTCCACCCGTCGACCGGCCGCCGTACGGGCGAGCGTCCGCCCGCGTGGCACGCCGTCGCGGCGCCGCACGTACGGCTGCGCGGGCGCGGCGGGCAGGCTGAGCACCGACGAGGGGTGGCGGCCGTCGCGGGCGGGAAGTCGGGGCTCGCGGTCGTCCGGGTCGGGGCGGGCGTGGTCGAGGACGCGCAGCCAGTCGGGGCGGGTGGCGCCGGGGGCCTCGCCCCGGAACGGGTACAGCTGGTAGGAGGCGCGGTGGTCCGCGCGCAGCCGGTAAGTGATCGACCACGTCCCGTCCGCCTGCCGCTCCATCAGATGTGGTGTCAGGTCGCCGGCGTGGCGGTCCTTGTCGGTGACGGTGTGCAGCAGGGCGAGCACGCCGTCGCAGTCCTCGCCCCGGTGGGTGAAGGTGACCAGGCGGTACGCCGGGTCGGCGGGGTCGGGTGCGATCAGCGGGAAGCGGGTTGCCACGGTGGGGCCTCCAGGAGTGGTCACGCGGGGCTGCCCTTGCGGCCGAGCAGCACCCAGAGCAGGAAGGGACCGCCGAGGACGGTGGTGACGATGCCGACGGGGATCTCCACCCCGGCGAACAGCACCCGCCCCAGCGTGTCCGCGAGCACGACGAGCAGGCCGCCGGTCAGCGCGGAGCCGAGCACCGGCACCCGCGCGGGCCCGGCCAGCCGCCCGGCGATGACCGGCGCGGCCAGCGCCACGAAGCCGACCGGCCCGCAGACGCCGACCGCCAGCCCGGCCAGCGCGACGGACAGCAGCAGGCAGGCGAGCCGGACCCGGCCCGGGTCGACGCCGAGCGCGGAGGCGACGCTGTCGTCGAAGCGCAGCACCGCCAGCCGCCGGGCCACCACCAGCGTGATCGGCACCAGCACCGCCAGCCCGATCAGCGCGGGCGTGGCGACGGCGAGGTCCCGCCCGTTGAGGCTGCCGTTGGTCCAGATATAGAGCGAGCTGGCCGAGTTGAGCGAGCGCCGGGCCATCGCGACCTGGATGACGGCCGAGGCGAGCGCGGACATGGCGAGCCCGACCACCAGGACCCGGTAGCCGCGCGCGCCGAGCCCGCCCGAGGCCAGGGAGACGACCAGGACCGCGACCAGCGCGCCGAGCGGCCCGGCCCACCAGGCGCCGAAGGTGCCCGCGGTGCCGGCGGAGATCAGCACGGCGGCCGTCGCGCCGTCGTTGACGCCGAGGAGTTCGGGGGTGGCCAGGCGGTTGCGGGCGAGGGTCTGGGTGAGGCAGCCGGCCAGGCCGAGGGCGGCCCCGGCGGCGAGCCCGGCGACGATCCGGCCGAGCCGGAACTTCTGCACCAGCAGCACGTCCAGTCGGTCGCCGTGGCCGAACACGGCCTGGAAGGTGCGGGTGAGGTCGAGTTCGCTCTGCCCGGCGTGCGCCGAGACCACCACGGCGGCCAGCAGGGCGGCGGCCAGGCCGAGCGAGGCCAGCAGGGCCCGGTGCGGCAGCAGCAGCGACCAGGTGCCGTACCTCAGCGCCAAGTCCGCTCTGGGCACGGTTGCTTCGGCCCGTTGGGTGGAGGGCGGCGCGGACTCGGCCGGGTCGGCCATGGACAGTGCGGCGGAGCGGCGCGAGCGGACGATCGCGATCAGGGCCGGGGCGCCGATCAGTGCGACGATCACCGACACCGGGGCCTCGAAGGGCCGGGCCACCACCCGGGCGAGCACGTCCGCGCCGGTCAGCACGGCGGCGCCGAACAGTGCGGCGAGCAGGGAGAGCCGCCCGACCCGGGGGCCGGCGACGGCGCGGGCGAGGAAGCCGGAGAGCAGCCCGAGGAAGGCGACCGGCCCGGCCAGCGCGACCGCGGAGGCGGTCAGCAGGGTGACGGCGACGGCGACGGCGGCCCGGATGGCGCCGGGCCGGTGGCCGAGGCCGCGGGCGAGGTCGTCGCCGAGGGCGAGTGCGGTCAGCGGCCGGGTGGTGAGGGCGGCGAGCAGGAACCCGGCGCCGAGCACCGGGGCGAGCTGGCGCAGCGTCGTCCAGCCCTCCACCCCGGCCAGTGAGCCGAGCACCCACACCCGGTACCGCTCGTACGCCTCGGGGGAGTTGACGATCAGCACGTCGGTGAGCCCGCGGAAGATCGCCGCGACGGCGGAGCCGGCGAGCACCAGCCGCATCGGCGAGCCGCCGCCCCGGGCGCCGGCGACCAGCAGCACCACGGTGCTGGCGAGCACCGCGCCGCCGAAGGCGAAGGCGAGGTAGCCGAAGGAGGTCTGCACGCCGAGCACGGCGATGCCGAGCACGACGCCCAGCGAGGCGCCGGCGTTGACACCGAGCAGCCCGGTCTCGGCCAGCGGGTTGCGGGTGACGGACTGCAGCTGCGCCCCGGCGACGCCGAGCGCGGCGCCGACCAGCAGGGCGGTGAGGGTGCGCGGCAGTCGAAGGTCACCGACGACCAGGGCGAGCCGGCCGTCGGCGCGGGCACCGTCGCGGTTCAGCAGGTAGTCCAGCACCCGGCCGGGGCCGACCTCGCCGGCGCCGACCGACAGCGAGAGCGCGGCCAGGGCGAGCAGCAGCACCACCACCGCCGTGACGGTCGGCCAGGTGGGGCGGGCGCCCTCCGTGCGCCGCCCGGGCCGTCGGGGCCGCCCGGACCGTCGGGGGTTCGGCGCGGTGACGGGGGGCGCCGGGTGGACGCCGGCTTGCGACAATGTCATAAGGTAAGGCTAACCTAACGATCGAGCCCGTCCGTGGGGCACCCCCGCTCCGTCGAGCTGCCCGGACCTCGCTCAACTCCCGTACCACCACTGCCCCGGAGGCCCCCATGCCGTTCGCCCGTAGCCCGCTCAGCCCCGTCCGCCGCCGTGCGGCCCAGGCGCTGGCCGTCACCGGGACGGCCGCGCTCCTGCTCACCGGCTGCGGCTCCTCGGGCTCCTCCTCCGCGGGCTCGTCCACGGCCGCCTCCCCGGCGGCGGACGCGGCGGGCGGCGGTAACGGCGGCGGCAACGGCGGCGGTAACGGCGGTGTCGGCGGCAAGCGGACCGTCAAGGACGCCACCGGCAAGGCCGTCGACGTCCCCGCCGAGCCCAAGCGGATCGTCACCCTCACCCAGGAGGACCTGGACGCGGTGCTCGCCCTGGGCGTCAAGCCCGTCGGCATCACCAACGGCCAGGGCCTGGCCGAGCCGCCCGCGTACCTCAAGGACAAGGTGCAGGGCGTCCCGGTGGTCGGCAACCTGCTGCAGCCCGTGATGGACAAGGTGATCGCCGCCAAGCCGGACCTGATCCTGGCCGGCGACATGCAGGACGAGCAGGTGCTCAAGCAGCTGCGCGAGATCACCCCCGCCACGCTGGTCACCATGGCGCCCACCGACGACTGGAAGCTCGCCTTCCGCGGCATCGGCAACGCCGTCAACAAGCTGGACCAGGCCAACAAGGTGATCGGCGACTACGAGGCCAAGGCCGCCAAGGCGGGCGGCGAGCTCACCGGGAACAAGGGCGCCGCCGTCTCCATCGTGCGCTGGAACCCCACCGGCCCGAGCTGGATGGAGAAGAAGCAGTTCGCCAGTGGCGTCGCCCTGGACATGGGCCTGACCCGCCCGGCGGCCCAGGACAAGGACGGCAACGCGCACAGTCCGGCGCTCAGCCTGGAGAAGCTGGGCGAGATCGACGGGGAGTGGCTGTTCCTGTCCACCCTCACCGACGACGGCAAGGCCGCGCTCAAGGACGTCCAGTCCAAGCCCGCCTACCAGGAGCTGGGCGCGGTGAAGAACAACCACGCCGTCACCGTGGACGGTTCGGTCTGGTCCACCCGGGGCGGCCCGCTCGCCGCCGACGTCGTCATCGGCGACTTCGCCAAGGCGCTGGGCGGCAACTGAGCGCGCGCCGGTCGAGGGGGAGACTGCCATGGAGTTGACGATCGAGGGTCTCAGCGCCGGCTACGGACCGGGGCGCCCGGTGCTCGGCGGCGTCGACCTCACCGTGCCGGCCGGGCAGGTCGTGGCGGTGGTCGGCCCGAACGGCTGCGGGAAGTCCACCCTGCTGCGGTCCGTCGCGAGGCTGCACCGGCCGGACGGCGGACGGGTCCTGGTCGGCGGCGAGGACGTGTGGCGGCTGCGCCCGCGCCAGGCCGCCCACCGGATCGCGCTGCTGCCGCAGAGCCCGCAGGCCCCGGAGGCGGTCACCGTCACCGGGCTCGTCCGCTACGGCCGCCACCCGCACCAGGGACTGTTCCGCCAGTGGTCGGAGCAGGACGAGCGGCTGACCGCCGAGGCCCTGCGCGCCACCGGCGTCGAGGACCTCGCCGACCGCCGCCTCGACCGGCTCTCCGGCGGCCAGCGCCAGCGCTGCTGGCTCGCCATGGTGCTCGCCCAGGACACCCCGGTGGTGCTGCTCGACGAGCCGACCAGCGCGCTCGACCTCGGCCACGCGGTGGAGGTGCTGGAGCTGGTCCGCCGGGTCGCGGCGGGCGGGCGGACGGTGGTCATGGTGCTGCACGACCTCGCGGCGGCCGCGCGTTACGCGGACCTGCTGGTCGCACTGCGGGACGGCGCGGTGGTGGCCTGCGGGCCGCCGCGCGAGGTGGTGGACGCGCCGCTGGTGCGGGCGCTGTACGACATCGACAGCCATGTGCTCGCGGCGCCGGGTGACGGCGCGCCGGTGATCGTGCCCCGGGCGCCGCTGGGCTGAGGGGCTGAGGCGCCGCTGGGCTGAGGGGCCGCTGGGCGGAGGGTCGAGGGGTCGGGGGGCTGAAGGACGGGCGGGGCGGCTGCGTGGGGGCAGCGGCCCCGCCTTTCTTCGCTTCTTCGATCACTCGTTCGAGTGGTTTGAATTCACCATGTCAGGGCCTGGGTTCACCCCGCCCGTCGCGTTGTCAGTGCCCCTCGCTACGTTCCTCGCATCGCTGGTCAGCAAGGCGATCGACAGGTGTTTCCCTGGTGGGAGGAGTACGGCCGTGGCATGGGTGGAGACGGGCGCGGGAGGGTACCGCGTCGCGCTCGACGGGGACGGCAGGGTGGTGTGCCGCAACGCGGCGGGCCGCGACCTCAAGTCCCTACCGTCGAAGCTCGGTGACGACCCGGTGGTCACCCAGCTCAAGCAGCTCGCGGAGTGGCTGGCCGCGCACGAGCGCGGCTGCCTGGAGGACGTCGAGCGCTGGATGGTCCGCTCGCTGCCGGTGCCCGCCGCCGTGCTGACCGCCGTGTGGCCGGACGACGCCTGGCAGGGCGTCCTGAAGGACCTCGTGGTCACCGCCACGGACGGCTCCGTCGCCGGCTTCCTGCGCGGCGCCGACGCCGAGCGCGGCCTCGGCCTGGTCGACCTGGACGGCGACACCGTGCGCCTCACCGACGGCGAGGTCCTCATACCGCACCCCGTCCTGCTCCAGGACCTCGACGAGCTGCGCGAGTTCGCCGTCGAACTCGGCGTCTCCCAGCGCGTCCAGCAGCTCTACCGCGAGGTCTGGCACCGGCCCGCGCAGGTGCCGGCCGGCACCGAGGTCACCACCTACGCCGGCGGGCGCTACCGGGAACTGCGCGAGCTGGTCGGGCGCAGCAACCGGCTCGGCTGCCGGGTCCGCGGCGGCTCCGCCGTCCAGCCGGTCACCGAGGGCGGCCGCACCGTCGAGGCCCGGGTCTGGGTCGGCGACTACTACGAGTACGACGAGTGCGAGACCGGCGCGCTCAGCTGGGCCGGCCCCGACGGCCGCGCCCTGCCGCTCACCGAGGTCGGACCGGTCGCCTGGTCCGAGGGCATGCGGATGGCCGCCGCCCTGTACGCCGGCCGCACGATCCAGGGGGACGAGACCGCATGACCACCACCGTGAACCCGACCGCCGCCACGCCCGAGGACCTGCTCGACGCCGGGGCCGTGCTCCCGCCCGGCACGCTGCCCGACGCCGGCCGCCCCGACAGCGCCGCCGACGTCCTCACCGCCCGCACCTACACCCACCCCGCGCTCGACGGGCGCCGGATCGTCCGGCTCGTCCCCGGCGCCCTCGGGCAGGCCGAGGACCTCGCCCTCGACTTCCTCGGCCTGGCCCCCGAGGCCGCGCCCGCCGAGGTCGGCCAGGTCCGCCAGGAGGCGCTCGGCTTCCCCGCCTGGGCCCTGGTCCACGACCCGGCCAACGGCCACCACGCGCTCGCCCTGGTCAAGGAGCTGGAGCGGCTCGCCCGCCAGGCCGCGTCCAAGCCCGGCGCCGCCAAGGACGGCTTCGACGAACTGGCCGGGCGCCTCGGCCGGGCCGTCCCGCACTTCCTGCCCACCTTCTGCGAGGAGGTCGGCCGGATCTTCCTGCGCCACGAGAACCGGACCTACGCCGCCGCCTGGTTCGGCAAGGCCCGCGAGGCCGAACGCACCCACGGCCTCACCGTGGACGAGGAGCGGCTGCGCGCCGTCTTCCTGGAGTTCGCCCTGGCCGGCGCGCTCACCGTCAAGTCCCTGCGCCAGTACGTCAAGGAGCTCGCCCAGCGGCTCGACCCGCTGACCGCCTGGCAGCGCTTCCGCCAGCTGTGCACCGAGCGCTCCGCGGCCGGCATGGCCCCGTACGCCGGGGTCGCCGAGGACGCCCGCGCCCTGATCAGGGCCGCCGGACTGGACCGCGCCGAGCACGAACGCGCGCTGCTCGCCGAGCTGCTGGACTCCCCGGCGGTCAACCGGGCGCCCGGCGCGTTCTGGAAGTCCTGGCACGGCGCGCTGGTCGAACTCGGCCGCGGCGACGCGGCGGTCCGCACCCGGCTGCTGGAACTGCTGCCCGACCCGGCCTCCTCCGACCCGGCCCCGCACGACACCGCCTGGCTGGAGCTGCTCGCCGAGACCGGCGCCGAGGAACTGCTCACCGGCCCCCGCCCCGAGGGCGCCGAACCCGCCGCCGCCTGGCTCCAGCGCTGGTGCAACCACCACGGCCGCGGCTGGCGCAGCCGGCCCAGCTGCCCGGCCACGCTCGCGCTGGCCGGCCGGATGGCCGAGCGGCTGAAGGCCGACGCCGTCCCGGTCGACCTCCACACCGGCATCCGCGGCAGCCACACCCGGATCGACCTGCTGGACCAGCTGCTGGCCGCGGGCGTCCCGGTCGCCGACCCGCCGTCCGGCCTCGGCCTCGACCTGCGCGAGTGGATCGCGCAGTGCGGCCCCGACAGCCCCGCCCTCACCGCCGTCGCCGCCGACGAGCGGTACCGGCCGCTACTGCGCACCGCCACCCCGGGCGCCTGGGAGACGGCCGTCAAGCGGCGGGCACCCGCCCTGCCGGTGCTCAACGAGCTGTTCGCGGAATGGGCCGAGCAGCGCGCCGAGGAACTCTCCGCCGCCCGCGGCCTGGCCGGCGCCGCCGACCTCGTCCGCTCGATCGGCCAGTACCGCACGGCCGTCCGGACGGTCGCCCCGGCCGTCGCCGAGCGGATCGCCGCCCTCGACGTCACCACGCTGCTCACCGACGCCCTCCGGGCCGGCATCCTGGACGAACTCGGCTGGCCCGCCCTGGAGGAGGCGCTCGGCAAGCTCGCCGACCCGCCCGCCGCCGACGCCCCGCAGCACCCCGTCCCCAGCCTGGGCGCCGCCGGCCTGGACGAGCTGGTCATCGAGGACGCCTGGCCGCAGCTGATCCTCTCCCGCCGCGACCAGGCCGTCGTGGTCGGCCCGGAGGGTATCCTGCTGGAGCACACCCTGCGCACGCCCGGCCCGGCCACCCGCACCAGGCTGCGCCTGGTCGACGGCGAGCTGCTGGTCGCCTGGCGGCACGAGGGCAAGCAGCTCGCCTACTGGTCCAGTCGCCCGGACGAGCAGTTCGAGCTCGAGGGCCAGACCATCGCCGGCTACTACTACGGCAACCGGGATCCCCAGGCGCCGTCCCTCCAACTGCCCGGCGGCGGCCGCACCACCGGTGAGCGCCCGCTGCACGCCGGCGACACCCGGATGCCCCAGGAACACCGTGTCCTCGGCGACGGCACCGGCTACTGGACGCAGCGCCGCACCTCCGAGGGCGACGCCGTCCTGCGCGAACTCGACCCGGCCACCGGCACCCTGGGGCGCACCGCCGAACCGCCGGTGATCGCCGCCACCGCCCCGGCCGGCCGGCTGGTCCACCGCAGCACCTGGCTGCTGCCGCTCCAGCCCGGCCTGGAGCGGACCCCGCTCGGCACCGACGGCACCGTGCTCGGCAGCTGGGCCCGGGTCGAGCCGGGCAAGGCCGTCACCACCTTCACCGCCGACGGGCAGCGCATCGTGGTGCCGCTGGCCGGTCAGCGGGCGGACACCGTCCCGGTCGGCCGGCTCAGCCTGCCCGGCGCGGCCACGCCGGTGGTCAGCCACGTCTCCGGTGACCACTTCGCGCTCAACCTGCCCGACCTCACCGGCCGCGCCGACCGCACCACCGACCTGCGCCCCTGCCGCTCCGGCGAACTCTCCGCCGCCGGCACCCCGCTGATCCCGCCCTACCCGCACTGGCACGCCCTGCGCCCGCGCGACGAGGCGGGCTCGGAGGTGCTGCGCGCCGTCACCGCCGAGCAGGCCGCCCGGCTGATCGACGCCGCCTGGCCGGTCGACGCCGAGCCCGGCCCGGAGAACGAGCGGCGCTGGCTCACCGTCCAGGGCGTGCGCCGCCCGCTCGCCCGCAACGGCGAGGCCCTGCGCTCCCTGCCCGTCCAGGCGGTCGGCGCCGCCCTGCCCGGCATCGCCCACCCGCGGCTGCTGGCCGGCGTCGCCGGGCTCGCCCGCGCCGCGGCCGACCTGCTGGACCAGGTCGCCCGGTTCGTCCCGCAGCCGGAGGCCGAGCGCCCGAGCACGGCGAAGGACGCCGAGTGGCGGCCCGACCACGGCCGCGACCACGAACTGCGCGACGCCGTGCGGGCCGTGCTGCCCGGGATCGGCGGCCTCGGCAGCAGCTGGGGCGAGTCCGAGCAGTGGGCGGTGCTCAACAACCTGCGCACCGTCAGCGCCGTGCTCGCCGCCCCGCCCGCCGCGGCGGGGGAGGGCTGGACCACCCCCGCCACCGTCACCCTGCGCAGCGGCGACGCCCACCACGGCTGGCTGGACCTGCTCGGCCACCTGCACGCCCTCGCCTACGCGGTGGCCGCGCCGTTCACCCAGCCCGCCCACCGCTCCTCGCTGGTCCTGCTGCTCGGCGAACTGACCAGGGGCCCGCTGGCCGAGCGCGGCGCCACCCTGCGCGAGATCGTCCTCGCCGAGCCGGTCCCGGCGGCCGCCAACGGCACCGGCAACCGGCCCGTCACCCGCCGCCAGGGCGAGGTGCTGCGGCACGGCGAACGCACCGTCGTCATCCTCGGCCACGTGCGGCAATACAACGACGGCACGGTCCACTGGCTCGCCGTCGACCACGACCCGAGCGGGGAGTTCGGCCCCGTCGCGCACTTCACCACCGTCGCGGAGCGCGACACCGAGGAACTGGTCTCCGCCGCCTGGGTCGCCAAGTTCTGGCGGGTCGCCGCACTGCGCGGCACCATCCCGGCGGACCACGCCCGGGCCGAGGCCTTCAGCGCGCTCACCGGCATCGGCGCCGCCCGCGCCTCCCTGCTGCTCAGCCCGCCGTCCGGCCTGCTGCACTGGAGCTCCGTCACCGTGCCCGCCGAACTCGGCCTCAAGGCCGGCGAGTTCAAGGCCGCCCGGTCCTGGCTGTGCGGCCACGACCACGCCGGACTCGCCGCGGTCTGGGGCGCCCTGCTGCCCGCCGACCCGAAGACCCTGTGGACGGAGGGCCCCGACCTCGCCGCCGGAGCCGAGGAGTGGATCCGGCGCTTCGGACGGCTCGTCACCCTCCCCGAGGAGGCACTGGCCACCGTCCGGGGCGTGTCCATCGACACCGTCGAGGCAGTGCTCAACCCCTCCCGCACCCCGTGGCTGACCCGGCGCACCGGATACCGGATCACCGAGGAAGGCGGGCCCGGCCCCCGGCTGGTCCCCGAGGACGCCTCCGCCCTCCCCGACAACGGCACGCTGCGCGACACCGTCGAGGCACTGCGCTGGCTCGCCTACCACCTGCCCGCCGACAGCCCGCTGCGCCCGCTGCTGCCCACCGCCGCCACCGCGCTGCACGACCGGCTGGCCGACCCGGAGCTGCTGCTCGACCTCCACCTGATCAGCACCGTCAAGGGCGCCCCGCTGTCCGCCGTCCTGCGCACCCACTTCGGGCTGCCCGCCGAGGGCGGCGCCGACCAGGACGGCCTGGTCCGCTGCGGTCCGGCGCTCGTCCTGGCGCCGCACCACGAGAAGTACGAGCGGGTCTGGCTGCGCCCGGCCGCCCTCACCGGCCCGGACGACCCGCTGCTCGAACTGCTCGACGGGCTCTGCGACAGCTACTGGTACTCCGTCGAGCGGCGTGCCATCGAGGCCGTGCTGCGCGGCGAGCCGGTGCGGCTGGCCTCCTCCGCCGCCGTGCCGGTGGGCGGCGAGGGCCCGGCCTGGCTGCAGAACCCCCAGCTGTCCGTCCCCGGGCTGGTCACCGAGGTGTCCCGCACCCACGACCTGGGCGAGGACGCGGCCACGCTCTACCTCCAGCTGCTCGCCCTGCCCGACCCGACCGACCGCAACGCCGCCCGCTGGACGGGCTGGAAGCCCGCCCGGCTGAAGAAGGCCCGCGCCGAACTCGCCGCCACCGGCCTGGTGCTGGAGGCCAAGCGCGCCCGGGCCGGCCGCAGCCTCTTCCTGCCAGGCGGCTGGCAGGAGGCCAAGGCGCCCGCCCTGCCGGCCGAGACCTGGAAGGCCGCCCTGTACGACCTGCCCACCTACCGGCCCGCGCTGGTCACCCTGCCCGTCCCCGAGCTGTTCGCCCGGGCCTGGCAGCGGACCGTCGACGGCGACACCCCCGGTTACGAAGAGCTCCAGACCAGCAAGCGCAGGAAGGCCCGCCGATGAGCACGACCACCACCACCGCCCCCGCCGCCGCGGACCGGCAGACCGTCCCGCCCGAGGAGAAGTACGCCGCCGAACTGGAGTTCCTGGCCGCCCACGACAGCGGCCCGCGCCCGCCCGGCTGGCGCCTGACCCCGCGCGCCGTGGTCACCTTCGTGATGGGCAGCGGCGGCGAGAAGCTCAAGGCCGGGCGCAAGGGCCTGGTCATCGAGCCGAAGTTCGTCGGCGAGCGCGCCCTGGTCGAGCGCTGCGTCGTCACCCTCGCCGGGGAGCGCGGCCTGCTCCTCGTCGGCGAACCCGGCACCGCCAAGTCCATGCTCTCCGAACTGCTCGCCGCCGCCGTCTGCGGCACCAGCGCGCTCACCGTCCAGGGCACCGCCGGCACCACCGAGGACCAGCTCAAGTACGGCTGGAACTACGCCCTGCTGCTGGCCAAGGGGCCCAGCCGCGAGGCCCTCGTCCCCTCGCCCGTGCTCACCGCGATGACCACCGGCGCGGTCGCCCGGGTCGAGGAGGTCACCC
Organism: Kitasatospora sp. NPDC096204; assembly: GCF_044763205.1. Taxonomy (NCBI): domain Bacteria; kingdom Bacillati; phylum Actinomycetota; class Actinomycetes; order Kitasatosporales; family Streptomycetaceae; genus Kitasatospora; species Kitasatospora sp. NPDC096204. The sequence continues at coordinate 167,227 of NZ_JBIWFT010000002.1, read as the reverse complement.
GCTGCCTGCCCGAGGTGCAGGACGCCCTGGTCTCGCTGCTCTCGGAACGGCGCATCGCCGTCCCGGAGCTGGCCGGCACCCCGGACGGGCAGCTGCACGCCGCGGCCGGCTTCACCCTGATCGCCACCGCCAACCTGCGGGACAAGGGCGTCAGCGAGATGTCCGCGGCGCTCAAGCGGCGGTTCAACTTCGAGACGGTCGGCCCGATCGGCAGCCTCGCCGCCGAGGTCGACCTGGTCCGCCGCCAGTCCACCGCCGCCGTGGCCCGGGCCGGCGCCGCCTACGCGGTGGACGACGCCGTGCTGGAGGCCCTGGTCACCGCCTTCCGCGACCTGCGCACCGGCCGCTCCACCGAGGGCTGGGACGTCGAACGCCCGTCCACCGTGATGAGCACCGCCGAGGCGGTCTCCGTCGCCACCTCGCTCGGCGTCAGCGCCGCCTACCTGCCCGACGGAGGGGACCTGCTCGGCCGGCTGCCCGGCCAGCTCCTCGGCGTGGTCCGCAAGGACGAACCGTCCGACGCGGGCCGGCTGCTCGGCTACTGGGACGGCCCGGTCCGCCGCCGCGCCGAACAGGGCGCCGCCACCTGGCGCACCCTGTGGGACCTCCGCTCGGTGCTGGAGGCCTGATCCGATGAGCAGCGCGGAGATCCACCGCCCGGAGGACACGGACCGCGAGGTCCGGGCCGAGGCCGACCGGCTGGCCGCCTCCGGCACCGGCCGCCCCGGGCCCTACCTGATCGGCGTGCGCCACCACGCGCCGTCCCTCAGCGCGGTCGTCCCCGCGCTGCTCGACGCCGCCCGGCCGCAGGCCGTCCTGGTCGAGCTGCCCGCCGAGTTCCAGCCCTGGCTCGACTGGCTCGCCGACGAGGCCACCCAGGCCCCGGTCGCCCTCGCCGCCGCCCCGGCCGGGGCCGCGGACGCGTCCGGGCGCGGGGAGGCGGCCGGGCCCGCCTTCTACCCGTTCGCCGACTTCTCCCCGGAACTCGCCGCCCTGCGCTGGGCCCGGCGCAACGGAGTGGAGGCCATCGCCTGCGACCTCCCGCTCGCCCACCGCGCCGCCCGCACGGCCGAACGGCGACACACCGACGGCGCCCCGGACACACCCGGAGTCGCCGACGCGCTGCGCCACCGCCTCACCGGCCGGGACTCCGACGAGGACCTGTGGGACCGCCTGGTCGAGACGGCCGCCCCCGGCTCCACCCCGGAGGCCGTCCGGCGCGCCGCCCTGCTGGTCGGCTGGGCACTGCGCCGCGACGCCGAGACCGGCCCCGGCGTCGACCCGTACGACCTGCGCCGCGAGGCCTGGATGCGGGCCCGCATCCAGGCCGCCTCGGCCGGCGGGCGCCAGGTCGCCGCCGTGATCGGCGCCTTCCACGCCCCCGCCCTGCTCGACGGCCCGCTCGCCACCGAGGAGCCGCCGCACCCGGACGCCCCCGGGCACGTCCTGTCCCTGATCCCGTACACCTACCCACTGCTCGACGCCCGCTCCGGCTACCCGGCGGGCATCCGCGACCCGGAGTGGCAGCACACCGTCCTGGACGCCGGCGGCGACCCGGAACGCCTCGCCGAGGCACTCACCACCACCACCGTCCGGATCTGCGCCGCCCTGCGCACCCAGGACCACCCCAGCGGCCCGGCCGACGCCCGCGAGATCGTCCGCCTCGCCGGGGACCTCGCCCGACTGCGCGGCCACGCCGCGCCCGGCCGCGGCGAACTCGTCGAAGCGGTGCAGACCGTCCTCGCCCAGGGCGAACCCCTCGGCCGCGGCCGGGCCGTAGCCCGCGCCCTCGAACAGGTCCTGGTCGGCACCCGCACCGGCCGTCCCACCCCCGCCGCCCCGCGCAGCGGACTCGGCCCGGCCGTCGAGACCCTCCTCGCCGACCTCGGCCTCCCCGGCCCCGCCGACCCCGGCCCGCGCGAACTGCGCCTCGACCCGCTGCGCAGCGACCTCGACCGCCGCCGGGAGGTCCTCCTGCACCGCCTCACCGCCTGCGAGGTCCCCTACGCCGAGGCCGTCGCCACCACCGGCGCCGGCGGCACCGAGACCCTCGGCACCCGCTGGCGCCTGCACTGGACGCCCGCCACCGCCGCCATGCTCACCGTGGCCGGCACCCGCGGCGTCACCCCGGCCCAGGCCGCCGAAGGCGCCCTGCGCGCCCGGCTCACCGACCAGCCGACCCCGCGCGAGATCATCGACGGCCTCACCGCCGCCGCCTCCTGCGCCCTCCCCACCCTCGCCGAGACCCGCCTCACCCAACTCACCACCGTCCTCCCCGCCTCCGCCACCCTCCCCGACCTCCTCGACGCCCTGGCACTCGTCGACCGCCTGACGGCGGGCCACTTCCCGGGTTACAGGCCGGGGGGAGGGGAGGCGCCGGCCGCCAACGGCGGTGCCGTCGCCGGTGGAGACGGTGGAGACGGTGGGGCGGCCTCGGCGCCCGGCGCGCTTGGCCGCCCCGCCCTCGCGGAGCAGCCCCGGCGTACCCGGGTGGGAGGAGAGGATGCGCCCGGCGAGGTTGCTCAGGCCGACGCGATGGCTTCGGCGCCCGGCACGCCTGCCAGCCCCGCCTTCGCGGAGCAGCCAGGAAGCGCCCCGGTCATCGGAGGCGCCGCGGCCGGGAACGGCACGGTGGTTGGCGTGCCCGGCCCCGGTGAGACCGAACCTGCGGGCGGTGCCGGGAAGGCCGCCGGAGGTGGCGGTGACACCGCCGCTCGCGGCTCCGCCCCGGCCCTTGCCGGAACTCGCGCGGCCACCGCCGGCGGCCGCCCCGCCTCGGCGGGCGACGCTCACCCGGGCACCGGCCCCGGTGCGCTGTCCGCACCGATGGGCCGACCCGTGCTCGCTGCGGCCGGAGAGGTGCTCACCGTCGCCGCCGTGCGGCAGTTGGAGGGGCTGGGCGGGTCCGACGACCCGCAGGATGCTCGGGCGCTGGTGGAGCTGGTGCGGCGGGCGGACCGGCTCGGTGGGGTGCGGCTGGCGTACGTTCTGGCCGAACTCGCCGAGCAGGGGAGCCCGTTGGTGCGGGCTGCGGCCGGTGCGGTGCGGGTACTGCTCGGGCAGGAGCCGGCCGAGGCCCTGGGCGGCCGGGCCGCCTCCTGGGTGGACGGTGCGACCGGTCCGGAGGCGCGCCACGCGCTCGGGCGGGCGCTGGTCGGTCTGCTGACGGCTGCGGAGGGCCTGTTCGACTCCGCGCCGCAGGCGCTGGAACCGGTGCTGGAGCGGGTCACCTCGCTGCCCGACGAGGCCTTCCTGGATCGACTGCCCGCCCTGCGCGGCGGGTTCGACACGCTCAGCCCGGCCGCCAGGGACCGGCTGCTGGCCCTGGTCGAGGAGCGCCTGGGCACCCGGCTCGCCACTCTCCCCGAGGAGGCCGGCCCCGCCGTCCTCGCCGGCTGGGTACGTGCGGACCTCGCGGCGCGTGCCGCACTCGCCCGTCGCGGCCTGCTGCCCCCGACGCCCGCGGAGCCCCCGGCTGCTCCGCCGCCTCCGACCACGGAGCATTCAGCCACCCGGCTTCCCGCCGTGACCACCCCACCGCACACCCTCGCCCCCGCCGAGCGCTGGCGGCTGCTCCTCGGCCGTCCGGGCAGCGGCGGCCTGACCGGTCGGGGTGCCCGACTCGCGACCGCCCTGGACGAGTTGTACGGCAGCGGCCACGGCGAGGGTTCCGGCCCGGGCCTGGACAGCCGGGGCGGCAAGGGCGGCCGTGAGGCCCCGTACCCCGGTGTGCGGGAGTGGGCCGAGGAGTTGGAGTCGCTGTTCGGCCCCGGCGTGCGGGAGGAGGTGCTGGCGGCCGCCGTCGCGCAGGGCCGTACCGACGTCCTGGAGGCGATCGACCCGTCCGCCGTCCGCCCGTCCGTCGACCTGCTGCGCACCGTGCTGGACCACGCCGGCGGTCTGCCCGAGGCCCGGGTGGCCCGGCTGCGCCCGCTGGTGCGGCGCCTGGTGGACGAGTTGAGCCGGGAGCTGGCCACCAGGCTGCGCCCGGCCCTGACCGGGATCGCCGTGCCGCGCCCGTCCCGCCGCCCGGGCGGCGGGCTGGACCTGGACCGGACCATCCGGGCCAACCTCGCCACCGCCCGTCCCGCGCCGGACGGCGGCACCCTGATCGTGCCCGAGCGCCCGGTCTTCCGGACCAGGGCGCGGCAGGCCAACGACTGGCGGCTGATCCTGGTCGTGGACGTCTCCGGGTCGATGGAGGCCTCCACGGTGTGGGCCGCGCTGACGGCCTCGATCCTGGCCGGGGTGCCCTCGCTGAGCACCCACTTCGTGGCCTTCTCCACCGAGGTCCTGGACCTCACGGAGCGGGTGGACGATCCGCTGAGCCTGCTGCTGGAGGTGAGGGTCGGCGGCGGCACCAGCATCGCGAAGGGGCTGCGCTACGCGCGGGAGCTGGTGACGGTGCCGTCCCGCACGCTGATCGCGGTGGTCAGCGACTTCGAGGAGGGCGGACCGGTCGGTGGGCTGCTGGCCCAGACCCGGGCACTGGTGGACTCCGGCGTGCACCTGCTCGGCTGCGCGGCGCTGGACGACACCGGGAGGGCCCGCTACTCGAAGGCGGTCGCGGGCCAACTGGTCGCGGCCGGAATGCCCGTGGCGGCGTTGAGCCCGCTGGAACTGGCCCGCTGGGTGGGGGAGAAGGTGCGATGAGTGTGACGACACGGACGAGCGACTGGCCGGGCGTGCGGCCCGAGGTGGTCGCCGAGGTGGTGGCCGGGCTGAGCGCCCGGCTGCAGAAGCGGCTGGACGGCGCGGCGGCGAAGCTGGCGGAGCGGCCGGTGGTCCGGGAGGGCGACGAGTGGCGGGTGGAGGTGGACGAGGAGACGGTGCTCGTGCTGCACGCCCCGGGCGGGGTGGTCACCGGGGAGGCCGACGTCCGCTGCGGCTGCCTGCTCGCCCCGGCCTGCGTGCACCGGGCCGCCGCGGTCACCCTCTGCCCGCTCGCCGAGCCCGAGCCGGCGGTCGGGCCCGGGCCCGCGTCCGGGTCTGCGTCCGAGCCAGAGCCCGGGGGCGGCACCGCGACGGCCGCCACGGAGACGGCAGCCACGGAGACGGCCGCCGAGTCCGTCGACCGGTCGTCCCCCACCCCGCTCACCGCCGTCGAGTTCGAAGCCGTTCGCCATCTCCACCAGGCCGCGGCCGCCGTGCTTGCCGCCGGGGTCAGTGGGGCGGGCGCCGTCTCCCAGGCCGAACTGCTGCGCGCGGCCCACCGGGCGCGGCTGGCGGGCCTGCACCGTGCGGCAGCGGCCGCCGTCACCGTTGTGACCAGGGTCCGGGCGGCGCGTTCCGGCGCGCCCGACCACCGGCTGGTCGACCTGGTCGCAGGCCTGCGCGAACTGCTCGGCCTCACCACCGCCCTGGCCGCCGGTGCCGCCCCGGTCGTCGAGCTGCGCGGCACCGCGCGCCAGGCCTACCGGGAGGAGGGCGGGCTGCGGCTCTACGGACTGTTCGCCGAGCCGGTGCTGACGGCCACCCATGCGGGCGCCGTCAGCTGGGCGGTGGACGCCAACGGGCGTCTCAGCACGATCGCCGAGGTGATGCCGCACGACGACGCGGCGGCCGCCGCCCCACAGGCGGTCGGGGCCGGCAACCGGACGGTCCGGCTGGGCGACGCCGCGCTCAGCCACCGCGAGTTCAGCCGCGCGGGGCTGGCCGTCCAGGGCGCGACCAGGTCCACCGGCGGACGGCTGGGCGCCGGCGCCTCGGTCCGGGCGGTACGGGCCACGGGAACGGCGTGGACGGCGGAGCCGGCCACCCGGCTCTGGTCCGAACCGGCGCCCGCTCAGGTGGCCCGGGCGCTCGCGGCGCAGGAGCTGCCGTACGAGAGCCGTCCGGCCGGGAGCGACCTGCTCTTCCTGGACGTCACCCTGCTGGGCACCGCCCCGACCGGTCCGGGCGGGACGCCGCAGCTGCTGGCGCGCTGCACGGCGGGGGCGCCGGCGAGCGGGCCGGCGGGCGGGCCGCTGGGTGGCCCGGTGGTCGTCCTGCGCCCGGCGCACGAGCATCCCGACCTCCCCTTCCGGGCGAACCTCGCGCTGCTCGCCACCACACCCGGCCTGCGGCTGCGGGTGATCGGCCGTCTGGAGCGCGCGGACCGTCCCGAGCTGCGCCTGCTCGCGATCGGCACGCCCCCGGACGACCCCGGCCCGCTCTCCCGGCCCGTGGAGCGGGCGGGCCGGGTCAACCTCGGCCTCGAACGCCTCCAGACCGCCGACCTCGCCGCGCCCGCGACGGCCTCCGCCGCCCAGGCCGACCCGGCAGCCGCCCCTGCAGCCGAACCGGCGGACGCGTCGACGGCCGAGACGGCCCAGCCGACAGCCCAGCCGACGGCCCCGGCACCGGGCTCGGTGCCGTACGGCCCGCCCGTGCACGTGCTCGGCCGCCGGGTCGAGCAGACGGTCACCACGGGGCGGCACGCCCTCGCGTCCGGCGAGGCGTCGGCAGCGGCCGACCGCGCTCTGCTGCGCGCCGCCGGGCTGGTCACCGCCGCCGAACTCCTCGACGGCCTCCGGGCCGCCGCGGCCCACCGGCAGCGCGACGTCTTCGGCCGGATCGTCACGGACGACCACGAGACCTTCGCCACCGCCTGGCTGACGGCGGCTTCCTACACCGAGGAACTGGCCACGGCGCTGTGCGCGGCGGCCTGGTCCGAGGAGGGGGCGGCCGGGGTATAAGCTGAACTATTTGCACAGAACGGTATTCCGCGCCGACTGGCATACTTGTCAGAGGAAGGCGAGGAGACGCGGGACGGGACTTCGTACGACACCGCGCACGGGGCCTTGTCGGGCACAGGGTACGAGCAGCGCGACGGAAGGGTAGGCGAGTCATGGGAATCCGCGACGATGCGGCCGAGATCCGGGCCCGCGGCTGGCGGACGCTCGCCGCGCTGCACGGCATGATCGACACCGCGCTGGAGAAGGCGCTCCAGGCCGGGTTCAAGCTCTCGGTGGTCGAGTACACGGTGCTGGAGGCGCTCTCCCGCCAGGACGGCTGGCACATGCGGATGCAGCAGCTGGCCCGCGCGGCGGCCCTCAGTAGCAGCGCGACCACCCGACTCGTCAGCCGCCTGGAGGACCGGGGCCTGCTCGGCCGCTACCTCTGCGCGGACGACCGGCGCGGCATCTACACCGAGCTCACGCCCGAGGGGCGCGACCTGCTGACGGCCGCCCGCCCGGTGCACGACGCCGCGCTGGAGGCGACGCTGGCCGAGGCCACCGCGGTCCCCGAACTGGCGCCGCTGGTCGAGTCGCTCGCCGACCTGCACCCGCTCCACGCCGACGCCTGAGCCCGGGCGGGCCGCCGCGGAGACGGCGCGCCCCGGCCAGGCCGGCCCGCCCGTCGGTACCCAGACCGCGCTCATCGCAGGGCCGGGGCGGCCACGGTCCGCCGGGGCGTCACCGCGGGTCCTCGGACTCCCGGACGGCGGGAGCTTCCCCGGGGGCTCGCGGCGGGACCGAAGGGGTGGGGAGGGCCCCGTGCACCGGCGTGGTGGCGCCGTGGCCCACGGTCGGGCTGCTCGACAGGTCGTACATGCGGGGCGGCACGGGCCGGGGAACGACCACGGCGCCGGGCAGTCCGGGGATCTCGGCGCCGGCCGGCAGGCCCCCGTTGTCGGGCGCATCGGCACGCACGACGTCGACAGCGCCGCTCCCGTTGCCGTCCGTGGCGTAGGGGACGGCAGGAGCCCCAGGGGCGCCGAAGGGCCCTGGAGCCCCCTGGCCCCCGTCCGGCCGTCCGCCCGTCCCCACGGCCGTCACGCCCGACGGATCCCGCCCGGCGCCGTCGTGCCCGGACCCCGCCCCCGATCCCGTCCCCGCCCCCGATCCCGAACCGGAAGCCGACCCCCAACCGGAACCGGAACCGACACCAGACCCGACTCCAGGCCCGGCCCCAGTCCCGAAGCCGCCCCCCGCACTGTCACCCCCCGCACTGCCGCCCCCCGCACTGCCACCCCCCGTCGCCGGACGCCCGTCGGACGCCGGAGCCCGGGTGATCCGGGCCCCCGACGGCAGCCCCGGCACCGCGGCCGACTGCGGCAGCTGCCCGGCCCGCTCCAGCAGCGCCGAGGGCACCAGCACCACGGCCCGGGTGCCGCCGTACGGGGACGGCCGAAGAGAGACCCGGACGTCGTGCCGGGCGGCCAGGCGCGCGACGACGAACAGGCCGAGCCGCAGGTCGTCGCCGAGCGCGGAGACGTCCAGCTCGGGAGGGTCGGCCAGGTAGTCGTTGAGCCGCCGGTACTCCTCCTCGGTCATGCCGAGCCCGCGGTCCTCGACCTCGACCGCCAGACCCGTGGGGACCTCCTGCGCGGAGACCTGCACCTGGGTGTACGGCGGGGAGAAGGTGGTGCCGTTCTCGATCAGCTCGGCGACCAGGTGGATGACGTCGGCGACGGCCTGCCCGTCGAGCGAGACGCGCGGCACGCCCTGGACGACGACCCGGGAGTAGCTCTCGGTCTCCGAGACGGCGCTGCGCAGCACGTTGACCACCGGCACGGCGGTCCGCCAGCGCCGGGCGGGCAGGGCGCCGCCGAGGATGACCAGGTTCTCGGCGTTGCGCCGCATCCTGGTGGCCAGGTGGTCGACGGCGAACAGTTCGCGCAGCAGTTCCGGGTCCTCGTACTCGCGTTCCAGCGCGTCCAGCATGCTGATCTGCCGGTGGATCAGGATCTGGGTGCGCCGGGCGATGTTGAGGAAGACCTTCTTCGTTCCCTCGCGCCCCTGGGCCTGGTGGATGATGGCGGCGACCGCGGCCTGCCGGGCGGCGGCCAGGCCCTCCGAGGCCTGCTGGAGGTCGTCGCCGCCGCGCCGGGACGGCGCCCAGGCGGTCGGGGCGGCCACCTGCTCCCCGGCGCGCAGCCGTTCGACGACCTCGGGGATCTCCTGCCGGGCGAGCGCGACGGTGTCGGCCCGCAGGTCGGACAGCCGCGCGGACAGCCTCCAGGCGGTCCGGACGCCGCGGAACAGGCTGATCAGCACCACCGCGGCGACGGCCGCGCTGCCGGCCAGCAGCGCGGTGCGCTGTCCGGAGTCGCGCAGCAGGTGGACGGCGTAGCCCCAGGCGGCCGCGAGGCCCAGGCTGGGGACCAGCGCGAGGGAGAGGAGCGAGCCGCGGAGGGAGCCGGACCGGCCGGCGCGGTGGCCCGTGCGGCGGGCCGGTATGCCTGGCATCTGATTCCTTGCTGCAGGGCCGCGTCGCGGGAGCCGGGACGCCGGTCCGGACCGAGGGGTCCGGGCGGCGGTTCGACCCCGTACGGCGCGGCCGGGCTTCAGGGCGTCGAGGCCTGGGCTGCCGGAGCCGGTGACGTGCTGTCACTGGCCCGGCGGGGTGCAGCGCGGCCGCCGACGGCACGGAACGCTATCAGCCCGATTGTCGTCGATGAACATCAACTGGCCGGGTACGAGCGGCTGCTGGCGCCGTGGCGGCGCTCGCGCCGGACGCTCCGCCGAGGCGACGCCGCAGCTCACGGCCATCGGCCCGGTCGAAGCGGCGGTCCCCGGAGGTCGGGTGAGACCCCCGGGGGAGGCCGTCAGGAACAGGTCAATTACCGCTCGTGGCGGGACGGGGCGGACGGGTCTCAGCCCGCGAGTGGCATCGGCAGCACTCGTCCGCCCCGTCCCGGCGGCTTCTCCACCGGGGCGTCCCGCTGGGCGGCGAGCTCGCTCCAGGCCCAGCTGGTCAGCTCGGACAGCTCCGCCGACCACTGCTTGCCGTACGTGCCCGAGGCGAACTGCCCGAGCCGCAGCCGCTGGACGTCGGAGGTGCCGGCCGGCGGGTAGACGTGGGTGGCGTCCCGCAGGTAGCGCTCGATGCCGAACTCGGGCTGGAGTCCGCGGGCGGCGTGGATCTCCATGGCGTTGCGGGCGGAGTCCAGCGCGTACTCGGTGTTGATGAGCTTGGCGTTCATCAGCTCGGCGTCGCAGGCGCGGCCGTGGTCGAGCAGGTGGGAGGCGTGGTAGGCGGCGAGTCTGGCGGTCATCAGCCGGGACTGCATCTCACCCAACTTGAGCATGATGTTGGGAAGTTGGTTGATCGGTTGGCCGTACAGGACGCGCCCCTCGGCGAACCGGACGGTGTCCTCGACGATCGCGGTGTGGATGCCGAGCGCGACGGCGGCGAGGTTGATCCGGCCGTAGAGGGTGGAGGAGGAGTAGGCGACGTCCAGGCCCTGCCCCTCCCGGCCGAGCCGGTTGGCGGCCGGGACGCGGCAGTCCTCCAGGAGGATCTCGCCGAAGCTGAAGCCGTGCAGCCCGCTCTGCGACCCGGGGGAGCCGGTGCGGAACCCCACGCGGTCGCTCTCGACCAGGAAGGCGGACAGGCCCCGGCTGCCCCGGCCGGTGCGCAGGACCACGCCGTGCACGTCCCCGATGTGGGAGTTGCCGACGAAGCACTTGCGGCCGTTGAGCACGTACTCGTCGCCGTCGCGGACCGCGGTGCCGGTCATCCCGAGTACGTGTCCGCCGGACTCCGGCTCGGTGACGGCGATGGTCGGCAGGCACTCTCCGGAGGCGAACTTCGGCAGCCACTTGCGGCGTTGGGCCTGGGAGCCGTAGTGGAGGACCTTGGCCACGCCCAGCTGGGAGGCCTGCGCGATCGAGCCCGCGGCCCCGCTGACCCGGGACAGCTCCTCGATGATCACGGTCTTGGCGACGTGCCCCAGGCCGAGGCCGCCGAACTCCCGCGGGATCGTCACGCCGATCCAGCCATGGCGGGCGATCTCCCTGGCCAGCTCGAACTCGATCTTCCGTTCGGACTCCATCCTGGCCACCCTCGGACGCACCTCCTTCTCCGCGAAGTCACGGACCTCGGCGCGAAGGTCCTCGTGACGGTCGTCGGTGAAGTAGTCCATCGCCATTGCTCCGGTCCTCTCGATGCGTGTGGTGCCGTGCCTCCGTCCGTGCCGTCGATGCCGCTCCGGCGACGCCCTCGGGGGGCGGTGGGGGTGCGGGAGTTCCGGCCGGTCGCCCCGGTGCGATCGGCGCATGCGTCACGGGGGCGGTGTCCCGGCGTCGGGCGCCGTCCGTGTCTTCGGCAGGGCTCATTGTTGTATGGGGCACCGGGGCATCCCAGAGTCGATCTTGGATTGGCGGGATTCGGCCCGTCCCCGCCGGGAGGGGTTTCGCCAGGACCTCGGACGGGAATCGAACTTCGCTTCCGTGACGGTCCGTCGACCTGTCGTTCACGTGCGGTTTTGACAAGCCATCGGCAAGGCCCAGGAACGCTCGATCGAAGCGGCCCAGCCGTTCTGATGTCTGGTTACATGTGCGCCATGACTGATGTGATGAGCACTCAAGGCCAGTTCCCGGGTGCCTCCGGGGAGTCCGCGCGAACCCGCAGGCTGCGCGGCCTTGGGCTCAACGACCCGTCCGCGGACGAGGCCTTCGACCGCTTCGCCCACCTGGCAGCCAGTATCACGCGCGCTCCCATCGCGATGGTCAACTTCATCAACGACGAGCGCCAGATGTTCCGGGGGCTCTACATCCCGCCAAGTTCGGCCGACGCCCCGGCCGAGGACGGGTCGTCCTGGGCGGACCGCGGCATCGCCTTCGACCTCCCCACCCGCGAGATGCCGCTGAGTCACGGCTTCTGCCCGCACGTGGTCGCCCAGCGCTCCCCCCTCGCCCTCGACGACATCCTCGCCTACCCCCGGTTCGCCGGGAACCCGGTGGTGGACGAACTCGGCGTCCGCGCCTACCTCGGCGCCCCGCTCGTCGACGACACCAACACCGTCATCGGCACCGTCTGCGTCCTCGACCGGGAACCCCGGCAGTGGGGGCGCGAGCGGCTGCGCGACATCCAGCACCTCGCCGAGGCACTGCTCTCCGAGATCCGGCTGCGCGACAGCCTGCTCGCCCAGCGCCAGGAGATGTTCGCCGCCTTCGACGGCTCACCGTTCCCCATCATGCTCACCGAGGGCCCGGGCCAGGAGATCCGGTACGCCAACGCCCAGCACGCCGACACCTTCGGCGCGCCGACGGCCTACGGGACGATCGGCGCCGCGTACCCGCTGCTCGGCGCGGCGGGCCTCGAACAGACCGTCGTCGAGGCCTACCACACCGGTCGCACCGCCGTCCTCGACGACGTCCGGATCCAGTCCGCCCGCCCGGACGCCCAGCGCGGCCCGCAGGTCTTCAGCTTCACCTGCACCCCGCTGCGGGCCGCGCTCACCGGCCGGATCAACGGCGTCCTCACCGTCGGCATGGACATCACCGCCCGGTCCCGCACCGAGGAGGAGCTCGGCACGCTGGCCGCCCTGCTCGTCGACCGGCTCCAGCAGAGCGGCGCCTCCGTGCCCGGCCGCTCGGCCATCGCCGGCGAGGCCGGTCGCCGCCTGCCCGGCTGAACCCCGGCCGGTGCGGACGGTCCACCACCGTGGCGGGCGCCTCTCACCCCCGTGGAGAGGACCCCGCCACGGTGCCGCCACGGTGCCGTCCGGGGCCGGGAGTTCGCCGGGAGCCCGCCGGAGCCGAGTCCCGCCCGAGTCCGCCTCAGCCGGACCCCGCCTCAGCCGGACCCCGCCTGAGCCGGAGCCCGTCCGAGCCCGTCCGGGCCCGCCGTCCGGGCCGAGCGGGTGAACCGTCCCCGTACCGCCGCCCCGACCGGCCCCGCGCCCGGGGTCCCGGGTGGTAGGCATGGGCCGCATGGACTGGTTCGCCGCCCCCGACTACTGGCTGAGCCGGCTGCTCGTCCAACGCCTGCTTGCCGCCCTCTACCTGATCGGATTCCTGGCCGCCGCCGCGCAGTTCCGCGCCCTGATCGGCGCCGACGGCATGCTGCCCGTGCCCCGGTTCACCGCCCGCGTCCCGTTCCGACAGTCACCCGGCCTGTTCCACCTCCACTACAGCGACCGGTTCTTCGCCGCCGTCGCCTGGAGCGGCGCCGCCCTCGCCGCCGCCGTGGTGGCCGGGCTCGGCGACGCCGTCCCGCTCTGGGCGTCCGTCCTGCTCTGGGCGGTGCTCTGGGGCCTCTACCTCTCCATCGTCAACGTCGGGCAGACCTGGTACTCCTTCGGCTGGGAGTCCCTGCTGCTCGAGGCCGGCTTCCTCGCCGCGTTCCTCGGCAACGCCGACACCGCCCCGCCCGCCCCGGTGCTCTGGCTGATGCGATGGCTGGTCTTCCGGGTCGAGTTCGGCGCCGGACTGATCAAGCTGCGCGGCGACAGCTGCTGGCGCGACCTGACCTGCCTCCAGTACCACCACGAGACCCAGCCGATGCCCGGACCGCTCAGCTGGTTCTTCCACCACCTGCCCGCACCACTGCACCGGGTCGAGGCCGCCGCCAACCACATCGTCCAACTCGTCGTACCGGTCTGCCTGCTGCTGCCGCAGCCGGTCGCGAGCTACGCGGCCTGCGCCGTCCTCGCCACCCAGCTCTGGCTGGTCGCCTCCGGCAACTTCGCCTGGCTCAACTGGCTGACCATCGCCCTCGCCCTCGCCGCCGTGCAGCCCTCCCGCCTCGGCCTGCCCGTCCACGCCCGCGCGTACCCCGGCGCGCCGGTCTGGTACGAGGCGCTGGTGATCGCGCTGACCGCCGCCGTCGTCGTGCTCAGCTACTGGCCGGTGCGCAACATGCTGTCCCGAGGCCAGGCCATGAACCGCTCCTTCAACCGGCTGCACCTCGTCAACACCTACGGCGCCTTCGGCAGCGTCAACCGGCTCCGCCAGGAGGTGGTGGTCGAGGGCACCGACGAGGCGGTGCTCACCCCGCACACCGTCTGGCGCGAGTACGGCTTCAAGGGCAAGCCCGGTGACGTCCGCCGACTCCCGCGCCAGTTCGCGCCCTACCACCTGCGGCTCGACTGGCTGATGTGGTTCGCCGGCATCTCGCCCGCCTACGCCGGCCCCTGGTTCCTACCCTTCGTCGCCCGCCTGCTCGCCGGGGACCGGGCCACCCTGCGCCTGCTGCGCCACAACCCCTTCCCGGACGCCCCGCCGACCCACGTCCGGGCGACCCTCTACCTGTACCGGTTCACCGATTGGCGCGAACTACGGGAAACCGGCGCGTGGTGGCACCGCACCGCGCTCGGCGAGTACCTCGCGCCGGTCGATCTGCGGGCCCTCGGCCGCGCCGGGTACCGGCCGCCGCTCGGCCGACGGGGCCCGGCGGGAGGCCGGGGCGTCCGGGAGGTGCCGCTGGAACGGTTCCGGCGGCCCGGCCGTCAGCCCGGCCGCAGGTCCGGGCCGTCCGGCGGGGGACGGCGCGGGCTCCGCGGAGAGGAGCCCTGAGCAGTGCGGACACCCCTCCGGACCGAGGACGGACCGAGGACGGACCGCCGTGCGGACCACCCGTGCGGACCGCCCGAGTGGCGGCCAGGCGGGCGGTATGGCATACGACACCCGCCCATCCGGACGGTGGGTGCGTGCAAGGCTCGAACGGGCACCCGTATTCTGGGCGTCCACAACCGGCAGCCCGACCGCGCGCCCCCTTGCCCCGCCCCAGGGGCGACCCCGCGCACCCGGTCCGCCGCCCCCTCGCCGCCAGCCCCGCCGTCGTCGCCCAGAACCGGACCTCACATGACAGTGCTTCACTCGCGCAACGCCGACGCAGCCGACCCGGCGGACGTCGCCGACGCCGCAGACGTCAAGGACTTCCAGGACGCCGCCGCGGAGCCCGACCTCCGCGAGGACCTCGGCCGCTACGCGGAGCTCGGGGCCTTCACGCTCACCGCCGAGACCCACGCCTGGTACGCGGCCGTCGACACCGTCGCCACCCCCGAGGACGCCCGCGCCGCCTCCACGGCCCTCGCCGAGCTGCGCGGCAGCGACCTCCAACAGACCTGGGAGGCCGTCGCCGCCCTCGCCGCCGACGCCAAGCTCGAAGAGCCCGGCACCGTCGCCAAGACCGCGCTGCTGGTCGAGATGCTCCAGCGGGTGCACCGCACCTCCGCGACCCTCTTCCCCGCCGCGTACGACGCCGACCTCGGCGCCCTCGCCGCCGCCACCGCCGACAGCGCCTGGCGCCGCGAGAACGGCGTGAAGCTCTCCTGGCTGCGCGGCCGCTCGCTGCGCAAGCAGGCCGTCGCGCTCGCCACCGACCGCCGCATCCGCCGGGAGGAACTGCACGAGGCCCTCACCTCCGCGGAGATCGAGCGCCGCGCCTGGGCCGCGCTCGCCCCGGTCGGCACCCTCCCGCGGGTGCCCGCCGACGGCGCCCTCGTCGACCGCACCGCCCAGGCCTTCGAGGCGATCAACACCGGCCTGCGCGGCCTCGCCCGGCTGCTGCCCGAGCACGACCTGGACGGGCTGCCCTTCGCCGAGCTGATCGACCTGGTCGAGCGGCTCGCCGCCGACGAGGGCACCCTCTACCGCCTGCCCACCATCCGCGGCCTGCGCGCCGGCCTGGAGGAGGCCGGCCTCGCCGACCTGCTCGCCGAACTCGCCGCCGCCAAGGCCGACCGCCGCGCCGCCGAGGCCGCCTACACGGCCCGCCAGGCGCTCGCCGGCGGGCAGCGGGACGGGCTTGCCGAACAGGCGGCCGCTGTCGCGGTCGAGGAGACGGTGGTCGAGGAGCAGCCGGGTACCGAGGAGACCGTGGAGGCGGCGGCCGAGGTCGAGGTCGAGGTCGAGGTCGAGGTCGAGGTCGGCGCCGAGGCCGATGGTGGGACCGGCTCGGAGGAGGCCGCGGCCGCGCAGACCGGGACCGACGAGCCGGGAGCCGAGGAGCCGGTCGACCGGGCTGACGCCGAGGCGGCTGCCCTGCAGGCGCTGGCCGCCGGGCAGCGGGACGGCCTCGTGGAGGAGGTTCCGGTCCTGGTGACGGCTGTGGCGGAGTCGGCCGACGACGCTGTTGCGGCGACTGTGGCCGAGGCTGCCGAGGCCGACGTTGAGGCTGACGTCGAGGCCGACGTTGAGGTCGACGTCGAGATCGACGTTGAGGTCGTGGCCGAGGTCGTGGCCGAGGCTGACGTCGTGGCGGAGGCCGAGGTTGAGGCCGAGGCGGAGACGGCGTCGGACGCGGGTGCCGCTGACGACGAGCCGTCGGCGGCGCAGGCAGAGGAGGAGACGCCGGTTGCCGTGGTCTCCCTCCCGGCGCCCTCCCCGGCGGCCGACGACCTGGTGGCTGCCGCGACCGCCGCTCTGGCCGAGGCTGTGGACGAGCCGGCGGCGGAGGTGGAGCCGCAGGACGCCCCGGTCACCGAGACCGCCGGGACCGCCGAGGTCGTCGAGGTCGTGGAGGTCGAGGAGACCGCTGCCGAGGTCACGGTCGAGGAGCCGGCCGTCGAGGACGCTGTCGAGCCGCTGGCCGAGCCGGTGGTCGAGAGCGAGCCCGAGGCTGTCATCGCGGAGCCCGCCGTGGACGAGCCCGCCGCCGCGGTCGAGGAGCCAGCCGTCGAGGTCGAGGAGGCTGCCGAGGTTGAGCCGGCGGCCGTAGCGGCGGAATCTGTCGCCGAGGAGTCGGCCGAGGTCGGGGTTGCCGACGCGGCTGTCGAAGCTGTCGAGGCTGAGGTTGAGCCGGTCGTCGAGACCGAGCCCGAGACCGTTGTCGCGGAGTTGGCTGATGAGCCTGCGACCGAGGCCGCTGAGGTAGTCGCTGAGGTCGAGCCCGAGGTCGAGCCCGAGGTCGTCGTGGCGGAGCCTGTCGCCGAGGAGTCGGCCGAGGTCGGGGTTGCCGACGCGGCTGTCGAAGCTGTCGAGGCTGAGGTTGAGCCGGTCGTCGAGACCGAGCCCGAGA
>NZ_JBIWFT010000002.1:0-150456 GCF_044763205.1 Kitasatospora sp. NPDC096204 | reverse complement strand
AGACCGTCGTCGAGGAGCCCGTCGCCGAGCCCGAGGCCGTTGCCGTGGAGGTGACGGAGCCGGTGGTCGAGGAAGAGGAGCCGGTCGTCGAGACCGCGCCGGAGGCCGTCACCGAGGAGCCCGAGCCGGTCGTCGAGACGGAGCCCGTTGCCGCCACCGAGACTCCCGCCGCCGAGCCGGAGGCCGACGCCCGTCCCGCGAAGCCGGACTTCACGCCCGGTCGCCCCGTGACCGCCTACTCCGCCGAGGAACTGCTCGCCGTCGTGCGGTGGGTGGACGGTGACGGTGTCGAGCGGAGCGACGAGGAGCTGCTGCGGGCGGCCATGAAGGAGCTGGGCTTCGCCCGCCTCGGCCCCAGGATCAAGGAGGCGCTGGGCGCCGCCGTCGCCGCCGCGCGCGGCTGACGACGTACGGCCGCAGGGCCGGGGGCCCGGGACGCGAGCACGCGTCCCGGGCCCCGTCGTGTTCCGGGGGTGAAGCAGCGCCCTCCGTCAGCCGGCCTTGTTCCACGGCTGGCTGGACATCAGCGCCTTCACGTTGGCGACGTACGCCGGGTTGGGGATGGCCAGGCTGCCGACGGCCTCGCCGGTGGCCGGGTCGATGACGACGTTGTAGTGCACGTTGCCCGCGCCCGCGTTGTACGCGGAGACGACCAGGTCGAGCAGCGGCGTCTTGCCGGTGGCCGGGTCGGGGGAGAGGTCGTACTTGCCGCCGAAGGAGGAGTCGCCGTAGTAGGCGACGAGCCAGTCGAGCAGCTGGGTGCCGAGCTGGACGTTCCCTGCGAGGGCGGCGGGGTCGGAGGTGGTGCCGAACTTGCCGTTCATCCAGCTGACGGTGTTCGGCATGACCTGCATGGTGCCGATTCCGCCGTCGCAGGCGACGATGCCGGACTGCCAGCCGCTTTCCTGCCAGGCGATCGCCTTGACGAGGTTGACGGGCAGCGGCGGGAGCTGGTCGGTGCCGCCGGTGCCGAGCCTGAGTGTCCGGGACTGGCTGGCCGCCGTCGCGAGCGCCGCGCCGACGGTCTCCTTGGCCTCGTCCGGTCGGGGCTTGCTGGGCGCGCAGCCGCTCTGCGCCGGGGGCACGTGCGGGGTCGAGGGCGCCGGCGGCGGGGGCGCGACCGGGCCGGGCTTGGCGCTCGGCACCGGCGCCGCGACGACGGGCTTGACGACGGGTGGCTGGGTGGTCACTCCGGCGGGCAGGCCGCCGGCTCCGGCTTTGGCGGTGCTGCCTGGTTGCGTGTTCGCGGAGGGCTTTCCGAAGGTGCCCGGGCCGGTGCTCCGAGCGGCGCCCGGGCTCTGGGTGGCGGCTGGGCTCGTGCTCGCCGGGGCGGTCGGGCTCGGCGCGGTGCTCGCGGACGGGCTCTCGCTCGGCGTCGCGACGGGCGAGGCGCTCGCGGCCACCGGGGTGCCGGCGGACGACGCGTCCCGGTTCCTGTCGGCGTGTTCGGTGCCGCAGCCGGCCAGGACGGCGGCCGAGACGGCGGCGGACACCAGGCCCAGGGTCCGCCGGGTCGTGCTCATTCTCATATGTGGTCCCCCCACTGGTCACCGGCGGGCCGCCGGTGAGTGGCGGTCATCCTACGAGGTGCCCGCGCCGCCAGGATCGAGTGGGTGGTCGAGGGCCTGCCGCAGCACGGCCGGGGCGGTCACCAGCGACGGCCCGTACCAGGTCAGGTGCCGTCCGCTGACCAACGCCGCCGGTGTGTCCGGGAACGCCTCCGGGCCGTCCTCGGCGGTGAACCGGTACGGCTCGTCCGGTAGGACCACCAACTCCGGCCGACAGGCGATCAGTTCGGACAGCGGGACGGCGGGGTAGCGCTCGGGGTGGTCGGCGTGGACGAGCCGCAGGCCCAGCCGGCGCAGCAGGTCCCCGGCGAAGGTGTCGCTCCCGAGGACCATCCAAGGGCGGCGCCAGATCGGCACGACGGCCCGGGGGCCGTCGGCGTCCGGAGGAGTGCCACCGCTGCCGACGGGGGCCCAGGCCGCCTCCGCCTCGTCCAACCAGGCCGGGCGGGTCAGCCCGCAGGCGGTGGTCAGCAGCCGGTCGAGGGAGCGGAAGGCGTCGTCCAGGGTGCGGATGTCGGTGACCCAGACCGGGACGCCGGCCGCCCGCAGCGCGTCCAGGTCGGGGCGCCGGTTCTCCTCGTTGTTAGCGAGGACGAGGTCCGGTGCGAGCGCGAGGACGCGCGGGACGTCAGGGTTCTTGGTGCCGCCGACCCGGGTGACGGACAGGCCGGCGGGGTGGCTGCACCAGTTCGTGGCGCCGACCAGCAGCCCGGGCGCGGTGGCGGCGACCGCCTCGGTCAGCGAGGGCACCAGCGAGACCACCCGGCGGGGCGGGCGCGGCCCGAGCCGGACGGGGAGGTCGAGGTCGTCGCGCGGGGCGGTGGGGGCGGCCATCCGGCCAGCCTACGTCCGGCTCCTCGGCGAGGGGGCGCGCCGGCGACGACCGGTCACGAATCGCGGGGAACCGGCCGCCCCGGCCGTCCGACTACCTGGTCCGGGTCCGCAGCACGGGCCCTCGGCACGCACGAGCACCACGCACCGAACGCCAGGCACCAAGCACCGAACACCAGGCACGCAAGCACCAAGCACCAGGCACGCAAGCACCAAGCACCAAGCACCAAGCACCGAACACGCAAGCACCAAGTACCGAGCACCGAGCACGATCACCGACCAGGAGAGAGTTGTCATGCGCCCTCGCGTCGTCTGCGGAATCGCGGCCGCCGTCGCCCTGTTCGCCACGGCCTGCGGAAGCGGGACCGGGAGCGGGCAGAGCGCCTCCGTCACCGTCCAGCCCGCCCCCGGTGGTGGATTCCCCGTCAAGGTCACCGACTGCGCGGGCAAGGAGACCACCATCGCCAAAGCGCCCGCCAGGATCGTCACCAGCAACGCCGCCAGCCTGGAACTGCTGCTCCGACTCGGCGCGGGGGAGCGGGTGATCGGCACCGGCTTCCCGCCCGGCAAGGGCACCCTGCCCGCCGACCTCGCCGAGCAGGGCGCCAAGGTGCCGGCACTCGGGGACAAGGGCATAGCCAAGGAGAAGCTGCTCGGCTCCGGCGCAGACCTCTACGTGGACACCTTCGGCGCGATGCCGATGATGGGCGGCGGCGCCACCGGACCGAGCGAGGAGGAGTACGCGGCGGCCGGCATCCAGCACGTCTACCTGCTCTCCACCGCCTGCGCCGGGACGCCGAAGGCCCCCAAGGCACCGCGCACCGACCTCGCCGGGATCGAGGAGGACGTCCGCCGGCTCGGCGCCGTCACCGGAACCGCCGCACGCGCGGAGGAACTGGTCACCGGGATGGAGAAGCAGCTCGGCGAGGTCCGCACCGCGCTCGCCGCCGTACCGGAGGAACAGCGGCCTAGCTACTTCGTCTTCGACTTCGACGCCGGCACCAAGCAGCCGGTGGCGGTCTGCGGCCGACAGGTCGCCAACGCCGTGATCAGCCAGGCCGGGGCGCGCAACGTGTTCGCCGACTGCGACGCCGACTTCAAGCCCGGCTCCTGGGAGGACGTGGTCGCCAAGAACCCGGACTGGATCCAGCTGGCCGTGCGCAACCGGGGCAGCGAGGAGGCCACCCGCAAGGCCTTCGACGAGGCCGAGGCCTTCCTGAAGAACTTTCCCGCGACCCAGGGCCTGAAGGCCGTCCAGGAGGGGCACTTCGTGCGGCTCGGCTCCGAGGTGACCACCATCGCTGGGGTCCGCAACGCCGACGCCGTCCGGCAGATCGCCGCCACCGTCCACCCGGACCTGGTCAAGATCCCCGACCTCGCCAAGAACGGGCAGTAGCCGGTGACTTCGGCCACCACCCGGAAGGAGCGCGGCGACACCCGCCCGGCCCGCACCCTGCGGGCCGGGCCGCTGGCCGCCGCCCTCACCGCCGCCCTGGTACTCGCGCTGACCGCCGCCGTCTCACTCGGCTCGGTGGACGTCCCGCCCGGCGAGGTCTGGTCGGTGGTCGCCCGCCGGCTCACCGGCCGGGCCCCCGAACCCGGCACCCGCGACCTCATCGTCTGGCAACTGCGCGTCCCACGCGCCCTGTTGGCCGCCGTGGTCGGCGCCGGACTCGGCCTGGTCGGCACCGCCGTACAGGCCCTGGTCCGCAACCCGCTCGCCGACCCCTACCTGCTCGGCATCTCCTCCGGCGCCTCGCTCGGCGCGGTCGCCGCGATCGTCCTCGGCACCACCCTCGGTCTCCAGCTCTCCTTCGGCAGCGCGCTCGGCCTCACCGTCTCCCTGGCGGCGTTCGCCGGCGCGCTCGCCGCGTTCTCGCTGGTCTGGCTGATGGCCCGGCGCGGCGGCGGCTTCTCCCCGCTGCGCCTGGTCCTCGCGGGCATCGGCATCGCCCAGTTCCTCGGCGGCATCACCAGCTACCTCGTCCTGCAGACCCGCGACGAGCAGCAGACCAGAGGCGTGCTGTTCTGGCTGATGGGTAGCCTCGGCGGCGCCGTCTGGGCCCAACTCGCCCTCCCCACCGTCGCCGTGGCGCTCGGACTGGCACTGCTCCAGGCCCGCGCCCGGGGGCTCAACGCGATGCTGATGGGCGACGAGACGGCCGCCGGGCTCGGCGTGGACGTCGCCCGGCTGCGCCGAGAGGTCTTCGTCGTCACCAGCGTGCTCACCGGGGTGCTGGTCGCCGTCTCCGGGGCGATCGGCTTCGTCGGACTGATGGTGCCGCACGTGTGCCGACTGCTGCTCGGCGGCGACCACCGCCGGCTGCTCCCACTGTCCGCGCTGACCGGGGCGCTGCTGCTGGTCGTCGTCGACACCGTGGCCCGCACCGCCCTGGACGGCCAGGAACTGCCGATCGGCGTGGTCACCGCCGTCCTCGGCGCCCCCACCCTGCTCTACCTGCTGGACCGACGACTGGAGCGCAGTTGAGGATCGCCGTCGAGGACCTGAGCGTCGCCCTGGCCGGCCGGACGGTGCTGGCCGGGGCCAACCTGATCGCCGAGGAGGGAGAGGTCGCCGGACTGGTCGGGCCCAACGGCAGCGGCAAGTCCAGCCTGCTGCGCACCGTCTACCGGCACCTGCGGCCCAGCGCGGGCCGGGTCCTGCTGGCCGGGCGGGACCTGGCGGAGCTGCGGCCCGCGCAGTCCGCCCGGCACATCGGGGCGCTGCCCCAGGAGCGCGGCGGGGACTTCGAGTTGAGCGTCCGCGAGGTGGTCGCGATGGGCCGCACGCCCTACAAGCGGGCCTTCGCGGCGGACGACGCCGAGGACCACCTGATCACGGCCGAGGCGCTGGACCGGGTCGGCATGGCCGAGGCCGGCGACCGCCGCTTCGCCCAACTGTCCGGCGGGGAGAGGCAACGGGTGCTGCTGGCCCGGGCGCTCGCCCAGCAGCCGGACGTCCTGGTGCTGGACGAGCCGACCAACCACCTGGACGTCAGACACCAGGTCGAACTGCTGGCCCTGCTCCGGGAGCAGCGCCGGACGACCCTGGTGGCCCTGCACGACCTCAACGCCGCCGCCTCGGTCTGCGACCGGCTGCACGTCCTGCACCGCGGCGCCCTGGTGGCCTCCGGGGCGCCGCGCGAGGTGCTGACCGCCGGGCTGCTGGCCGAGGTCTTCGGGGTGCGGGCGGCGGTGGTCGAACACCCGCTCACCGGTGACCCGCTGATCGCCTTCGACCACCGAGCTCCGGCGGCGGACCCGGCCGCCGCTCCCGTTCGCTGACCGGCGCTGAGCCGACCTGCGCTGGGCCGACCTGCGCTGAGCTGTTCTGCGCTGAGCCGACCGGCGCTGGGCCGACCTGCGCTGGGCCGGTCCGCGACGATGGGCCCATGGCCGTCATCCCCGTCGAACCCCGTCCGCTCGACGACTCCGGGCGGAGGTGACGGTCGTCCGGGGCGCCGGGTCGGTGAGCGTCGACCTGAGGGTGCGCGGGCTGGAGCGTGACCCCGCCCCGGCGTCCGTGCCCCTGTCGGTCGACGCGCCCGTCCACGACGGCTCCGGCGACTACGTCGGCGAGCTGCTGGTGTGGGCCGAGGGCGGCACGACCCTGTCGGCGCTGGAGTACGCCTGGGTCACCGACGAGATGCCGACCGTCCTGCCGCCCGTCGACCGGATCCGCGTCAGGGCCGGGGACAGGGGCTGGGGGCGGCGTGGGCGGCGGCATGGTCGAGAGCGGGGCCGGGTGGCACCAGGGGGTCGGCCTCGGTGCCACCCGGCCCGCGTGGGCGGGCGAGGCGTGCCTCAGTAGCCCTCGTAGTGGCTCGGCCTGCCGTCCCGCAGCACCAGTCGGCCGATCCGGGCGGCCTCGTCATTGCGCAGCAACTCCCGGTCACCGCCGGTGCGGTGGAGCACCGCGGAGTGCCAGGGCGTGGTCCAGACGTCGGCGGACGCCAGCAGTCGGATGCCGAACTTGGACGCCCCGGCCGGCTGCGGGTGGATGGAGAGCCGGACGGCGCGCGGGTGGTGCTCGGCGATCAACTCGCCCCAGGCACGGCTGCGTTGGATGACGCCGTAGGCGCGGCGGCGGCACTCCCGCTGGAGGGCGGAACGGGTACCGGTGAAGCCGATGGTGTCCTCGGTGAGGAAGCGGGTGATGCCCCGGTAGAGCCGCAGGGTCTCCTCCTCGGTCAGCACCTGCTCGCGCAACTCCTCGACGCTCGGCGCGTACCGGGCGTGTACCCGGGCGCGCTTCTCGTCGTACGGGAGGTCGCCGAGGACGGCCCGCAGGTCGAAGGTGTCGAGGTGGGAGAGGCCCTCGTGGGCGATCATCGCGGTCAGGGCGTCCGAGTAGGCGTCTATGTGGTCGTCCGGGACGTTGATCAGATCGCCGAAGATGTGCCCGTCCGAGCAGATCAGGATGCGGGCGCCGGGCGCGTGAAGGCGGCCGATCTCGGCGCAGAGCCCGTCGAGGAAGGTCAGCGACAGCCGTTCGCCCTCGTCCGGCAGATGTCCGAGCACCTTCGCCGGGTTCGGCGACTTGCAGGGAAAGCCGGGCAGGGTGAGGACGATCGGCTCGCCGGCGGTGATGAAGTCCGCCAACTGCGCCAGCTGGAGCGGGAAGTGCTCCGGGCCGGCGTCGAACTCCGGGTCCGAGGCGCGACGGTGGGGCAGCAGCAGGCCGAGGATGCGGGCGGCGAGGGCGGTGGCGCCGGCACGGGTACCGGGGGCGTCGGGGGCGCCAGGGGTGATGACGGCAGGGGCGGTGCCGACGGGCGGCATGGCAGGTCCTCCAGGGAAGGTCGTGCGGGGTGCGGGGTGCGGGGTGCGGGGTGCGGGGTGCGGGGTGCGGGGGCGGGGGCGGCTCCGGGCGGGTGGAGCCGGGTGGCGGGACGCGTCCGGGGTCAGCGGCGGTGGTCGTAGGCGACCGGCAGCCGGCTCACCCCGCGGGCCAGGACGGCGGGGACCCAGGTCAGGTCCGCCAGGCCGTCGCCGGGCGCCTCGGCCGGGCGCAGGCCGGGCAGTCGGGTGAGCAGGGTGGCGAGGGCGATCTGGAGTTCGGCCCGGGCCAGCGCGGCACCCGGGCAGAAGTGGATGCCGTGGCCGAAGGCCAGGTGGGCGTTGGGCGTGCGGTCGAGGTCGAGGTGGTCGGGCCCGGGGAACTGTGCCCCGTCGCGGTTGGCGGCGCAGAGCGAGACGATCACCGAGTCGCCCGCCGGGACGGTGGTGCCGAACAGGTCGCTGTCCTCGGCGAAGAACCGCCAGGTGGTGAGTTCGAACGCGGCGTCGTGGCGCAGCAGTTCCTCCACCGCCCGGGCGAGCCGGCCGGGCTCGTCGACGCCCTCGCGCAGCCGGGCGAGCTGATCGGGGTGGCGCAGCAGGGTGACCAGCATGGTGGTGATCTGGTTGGTCACCGGCTCCTGCCCGGCGACGAGCAGCTGGAACACCATCGAGTCGAGCTCGGCGCGGCTCAACTCGCCCGCGTCATGGGCGGCGACGAGCCGGCCCAGCAGGTCCTCCCGCGCCGCCCAGTCGGGCTCCCGGCAGTCGGTCCGCTTGCGGGCGACGACGTCGGCGATGTACGTCTGGAGGCCGCGCAGCCGCGCCTCGTACGCCGGACGGCCGGGGTCCTGCGGGCCGACCGGCGCGACCACCTTGCCCCAGTCCCGGTCGAAGCGCTCCGCCAACTCGGGCGGCAGTCCGATGACTTCGGCGAGCACCCGGAAGGGGTAGTGGGCAGCGAAGCCGGCCACCAGGTCCGCGCCGCCGGACTCCGGCAGCTCGTCCACCAGCGCGTCGGCCAGCTCCCGGAACCGGGGGCGCAGCGACTCCACCCGGCGCGGGGCGAAGGCGTCCAGCACGAGCCGACGCATCGAGGTGTGCTTGGGCGGGTCCTGGTGGAGCAGGTGGACCTGGAGCTGGGAGTGCTGCGGCTCGGGCATGATCGACGCGAGCCGGCGCCAGTTGTCGTTGCCCAGCGCGTGGTTCTTGCCGAGGCGGGGGTCGTTGAGGGCCGCGTGGGCGGCCCGGTAGCCGGTGACCAGCCAGGCGTGGATGCCGCTCGGGAACTCCACCCGGTGCACCGGCCCGGCCTCGCGCATCCGCTGGTAGAGGGGGTACGGGTCGCGCTTGTACGCCGGGCCGTACAGCGGGACGGGGGAGGGGAGCCGGTCGTACCCGTACGGGCAGCCCGGGGCGTCGTCGTCGGCGGCGGAGGCCGGGCCGGGGATCGTTTCGGTCATCGGGGATCCTTCGGTGCGGTGCGGGTCGGGGGTCGTGCGGGGTGGTTCGGGGCGCGGTGTCGCGGTGCGGTGAGTGTGGTGTGGCGCGGGGGCTTGGCGCGGGCCAGGGCGTGGAGCGGTCAGGGCGTGGGGCGGCGGTGCAGCGCGAGCAGGGCGACGGCGGTGGCCGCGACCAGTGCGGCCAGCGCGATCCCGGTGCGGGCCCCGGTGACGGTGCGGCCGCCGGCCAGGGCGGCGGCGGTGGCGAGGGCCGGGCCGAGGGCGAAGCCGAGGCTGCGGGCGAGCTGGACGGCGGAGCCGGCGGTGGCGAGCTTCCCGGGCGGGGAGGCGGACATCACCAGGGCCTGGGTGGGGCCGCCGTTGAGGCCCATCCCGGCACCGGCGAGGGCGAGTCGCGCGGCGATCTCGGGGGCGGACCAACCGGCGTCCAGCGGGACGAGCAGGGTCAGACCGAGGGTGGTGACGGCGGCGCCGGTGAGCGCGGTCGGGCGGGCACCCCAGCGGTCGGCCAGCCGGCCGCCGACCCGGCCGGCCAGCACCATGCCGAGCGGGAACGCCAGCATGGTGAGCGCGGTGGCGGTGGCGCTCTCGCCCCGGGGGCCGCGCAGGTGCTGGGCGAGCAGGTAGTGGCAGGCCGCGAAGCCGGCGGCGAGCGCCAGCACCGAGGCGTTGACCCCGGCGGTCCCGGCGGCCCGCAGCACCTCGGCCACCGGCCGCCCGCCCGGGCGGCGCAGCCAGAGCAGCACCAGCGGCACGGCGGGCAGGGCGAGCAGCAGCCACCCCGGCGCCTGCGGGGCCAGGGTGAGCCCGAGCAGGACGGCGGCCACGGCGGCGCCGATCAGCCCGGCGTCGCCGAGCGAGGACCGGTCGGGCGGCCGCAGCCCGCCGCGACGCGGGGCGCGGCGCCACACGATCAGGACGGCGGCCAGGCAGACCGGCAGCTTCACCAGGAAGATCACCCGCCAGCCCAGGTGGTCCAGCAGCAGACCGCCGACCACCGGCCCGGTGACGGCGCCGAGCGGACCGAGCGTCGCGGGCACGCTCATCGCCCGGCCGCGCAGCTCGGGCCGGACGGAGGTCGCGGCGAGCACCGGCATCAGGACGAAGAGCACGGCCCCGAAGGAGCCTTGGAGCATCCGGGCCGCGATCAGCCAACCGGCCCACGGGGCGCAGGCGGCCAGCACGCTGCACAGGGCGAAGCCGCCGACGGCGAACAACAGGGCCGAGCGGGTGCCGACCTGATCCAGCCACCGCCCGGCGGGCAACAGCAGGGCGACGAGCGGGAGCTGGTACCCGAGGACGGCCCACTGGGCGACCCCGGGGGAGACGTGCAGGCCGGCCGAGATGTCGGTGAGCGCGAGGTTGACCACGTTCATGTCGAGCATCGCGACGAACGACAGCAGGCCGGCGGCTACGACCAGGCTCCAGCGGTCGACCACGGGCTGACGTTCAGTCAGGAATGGGGCGGCCGGGGTTGGTTGTGCTGTCACGAAGTGCCTCCGTCTCCCGTGCTGCCGGACCGGACACCGCCTCGGCGGCGGGGTCCGGTACAGCAGTCGGTGGCACGGGGGCTCCAGTTCCGAACACTTGAGGGATTTCTTCCCGGGGGGTCGACGGTCGACGGCTTTCAGCGAACAGATGACGGATAACAGATTTCGAAAGTTGTCATCTGTTATCCGTCATCTGTTCTCCGTCACCCGCCGTTCAGCAGGCGGTCGCGAGTTCCCCGGCCTCGGCGGCGCGCAGGCGTGCCACCAGCTCCTCCCGCGCCCGGGCGACCCGGGAGCGGACAGTCCCGACGGGGCAGCCGGCGACCTCGGCCGCCTCGGCGTAGCTCAGGCCGACCACCTGCGTCAGTACGAAGGCCTCCCGCCGTTGGGCGGGCACCCGGTCGAGCAGGTCGCCGAGCGCGATGCCGTCCTCGAACCCGGCCGTCGGCACGCCGATCTGCCGCTCCGCCGCCTCCTGCCAGTCCGGCAGTGCGGCGCAACGCGGCCGGGCGGCGGCCATCCGGTACCGGTCGATCACCGTGCGCCGGGCGATCGACAGCAGCCACGTACGGGCCGAGGACCGCCCCGCGAACGCGGGCAGGCCGCGCAACGCGCGCAGGAAGGTCTCCTGTGCGAGGTCGTCGGCGGACTGCACGTCCGTCAGGTGGGCGACGAAGCGCCAGACGTCCCGCTGGGTCGCCCGGACGAAGGCCTCGACGTCCGCCGCCCGTCCGGAGCGGGCGGTCAGTGCCAGCGCGGTGAGCTGTTCGTCATCCACGGTGGCCCCCCGCCTGGCTGGTCCCGGCGCCACGGCCATGCGGGACGATGGTCCTATGAGATGCGCGCAGTTTCGTACCGCTCTGTCCGCCCGGCTCGACGGCGAACCGAGCGGCCTGCCGGAGATCCGGCTGGACAAGCACGTCGCGCGCTGCGCCGGCTGCCGGGAGTGGCTGGACCGGGCCGAACGGCTGCGCGGCCGGGTACGGGCGGGCATCGCCGACGGGCCCTCGCCCGAGTGGTCGGCCCGACTGCTGGCCAGGCTGGGCGAGGACCGGCCGGGAGGTCGCGCTCCGGACGGCCCGCAGGTCGCCGAGCAGTAGGCGCGGTCGGCGAGCCCGCAGGAGCGGCAAGGGCGGGGCGGTGGCGCCGGCCGCAGCCGGTCCGCCGTGGAAGTCAGGCATGGGAAGGTCCCGAGGGGGAAGGCGGGAGCGGTGCCGCGCAGCGCGGCACCGCCGGCGTCCATGGGCAGCCGCGCGGCACGCCGGGTCCCCTGGGGAAGCGCGGCGGCGGACGCGGGCCCGCACCCTGGCGGCACGACGGCACGAGGCGCGGCCGTACGGCAGGGCGACCTGCCCGTCGCGAGAGTCCCCCCGGCGACCGGAAGTGGCCGGGAGCGGGAAGAGGGGGCGGCGGGCGCGTCAGCAGGCGAGGGCGAACGCCGGTGGCCCGCGCCGGACCACGGCATGCGTCAGCAGCACCGAGCGGGGTGGCCGGGCCCGGTCGTCGGCCGGGCGCGGCGGGGCCGGGGCCCGGTAGCCGAAGGGGCGCGCGAAGAGCGCCAACAGTGGGAGCGGCAGGGCCCCCGCGACCACGGCGCCGAGCGCGCCGAGCAGCTCGAAGAGCCGGACCAGCGCCGCGTCACCGCGCCAGAGCAGGAGCGCACACGCCAGCGCGGCGAGCACGTGGGCGGCGGTCATCCCCGGCGACATGCCGTGGGACATCCCGTGCGCCATGTCGTGCGCCGGTCCGTGCGCGGGCGCGCTCACCAGATCCTGCGCCGGGCCGTACGACCCGGCGCCGTGGAACGTGCCCTCGGGCATCACGTGCTGCCCGGCTGGCATCCCCGGCATTCCGGCCGTCCCGGTCATCCCCGGCAGGTCGGTGTCCGTGCCCGCGGTGCCGGGGGCCCCGTGGCGCGGCACCGTTGTCGGTCGCAGGCTGCCGGCGGCCGGTGGGACGTCCGGGTCGATGCCCGCCATCCGCGCCAGTTCGACGGGGGAGAGCCCGCCGGGCGCCCGGTCGGGATTGCAGAGCAGGAGTGCGGCCCAGTCCGTGGTGGCGAGCCGGCCCAGACCGCCGCCGCCTCGGGTGATCGCCCCGGCCTGTTCGAACAGCTGGTGCAGCGCGGTTTGCGCCACGACCATCCAGAGGCTGATCACCCCGAGCCCGCGCCGCTTCCCGGCGAGCAGCCAGGTCAGTCCGAGGACCGCCCCGAAGCCGCCGGCCAGGGCCGTCGGCGAGACCCCGGATCCGGCCATGGCGACGTGCGCGGTGGCGGCCATCGCCACGCACAGCGCGGCGAAGACCGCGGCGCGCAGCAGGCGGATCCGGTCGGTCATCACGATGGCACTCATCGTCGCACCCGCCCCGCCCGGTCCGTACCGCACCCTCCGGTGATGGCTGGTTCTATGCCGTGAGACCATGCCCGGCCGCCGCCCCGCACCCCTGCCCGAGAGCTGCTCCGCGACCCCGTCCGGGAGCGCCCGGGAGCGCCCGAGACCCGCCCGCGGCTCCGCCCGATCGCGGCCGGGCCAGGCCCGTCGGCCCGGCGGGCTGAACCGAACAGCTGCTCGTACGACCATCGGGGCGGTTTGACAGCACGTATCCCCATGCTCACTTAATGTGCACAGTCCAGCACGGTGTGTACGTGAATGATGCCGCCCAGCAAGCAGGAGGTCCGGTCTTGGAGACCCCGACGGATACAACGGATGCCTCGGCGCCCATTGCCGACAGTGCCGAGTCCGCTGCCCCCGCGGAGCCGACCGTCCCGCAGCGGGCGAAGGTCCCGGAACAGGCGAAGGCCCCGGCCGAAGCGGCGGACCGCGGGGAGCGGGCCGTCGCCGCCGAGCCGGCCGCAGCTGTCGAGGCCGCCGGGTCGGCCGAACCCGTCGGGACGACCGACACCGCCGGGACGACCGACTCCGCCGGGACGACCGATGCTGCGGAGACGGTCGAAGCCGCGGAACCGGCCGAAGCCAAGGAGTCGGCCGAGTCCGCAGCACAGGCCGACTCAGCTGAGGCCACCGCGCCCGCCGACCCTGCTGCCCCCACCGACGCGGCCGAGGCCGCGGTCCCTGCCGACGCAGCCGAGCTGACCGCCGACGCAGCCGAGCCAGCCGCCGACTCCGCTGCCCCCGCCGACACGGCCGACCCGTCCGCCGCGCCCGCGTCCGCGAACCCGGAGGAGGCCTCCGCCCCGCCCGAGGGCGCCGACCTCGCCGACCCCCGTTTCTGGCAGCTGCCCGCCCCCGCCCGTGCCGCCGCATTCGCCGAGCTGCGCAGCCGCCCCGCCCCGGTGTTCTTCGGCGACCGCGCCACCGGCCGGGGCTTCCACGCCCTGGTCCGCCACGCCGACGTCGTCGAGGCCAGCCGCACCCCCGCCGTCTTCCTCAGCGGCCCCGGCGTGACCACCCCGGTCCCCGCGCGCTGGGTCCGGCTGCTGTTCGGCGACTCGATGGTCAACCTGGACGACCCCCGTCACGCCCAGCTGCGCCGGATCGTCTCGCGCGCGTTCACCCCGCGGCTGCTCGACCGGGTCGAGGAGGACGTCCGACGGATCAGCACCGAGCTGGTCGACCGGATCGAGCGGGAGCGGCCCGAGGACTTCGTGGCCGCGGTCGCCGCCGAGCTCCCGTTCCAGGTGATCTGCACCATGATGGGCATCCCGGAGCGGCAGCGCCGCGTCATCCTCGACCTGGTCAACCGCAGCTCCGAGGACATCGGTGTGGCCCGCCCGCTGCGCCGTCGGCTCAGGGTGCCCGGGCGCGGGCTGCGGGCGCTCGCCCGGATGCAGGGCATCGTCGCCCGGATCGGCCGCCGGCGCCGCCGCCGGCCGGAGGACGACCTGATCTCCGCGCTGGTCACGGCGGACGTGGACGGCCGCCGGCTCACGGGTCGGGAGCTGGGCGCCTTCTTCAGCCTGCTGCTGGTCGCCGGGGTCGAGACCACCCGCAACGCGCTGGCCCACGGCCTGCACCTGCTGACCACCCATCCCGAGCAGCGCGCCCTGCTGCTCGAGGACCTCGACGGGCGACTCGAAGGCGCGGTGGACGAGATGGTCCGCCACGCGACGCCGATCATCCAGTTCAACCGGACCCTCGCCGTCGACCACGAGCTGGGCGGCCCCGGTGGCCCGCTGCTGCGCGCGGGCGAGAAGGTCGCGCTGTTCTACGGCTCGGCCAACCGCGACGAGGAGGTGTTCCCCGAGCCGGACGCCTTCGACATCACCCGCACGCCCAACTCCCACCTCGGCTTCGGCGGCGGCGGTCCGCACTACTGCCTCGGCGCGCACCTGGCCAGGCAGGAGATGACGGCGCTGTTCCGCGAGCTCTTCACCCGCCTGCCCGAGGCGCGGTCGGTCGGCGAGCCGCAGATCGTCCCGTCCAGCTTCGACCACCGGGTCCGCTCGCTGCGCTTCACCTTCTGAGGTTCGGCGGGCGGGACGAAGCCGCCCGGGCCCCGAGCGGGACGAAGCCGTTCGGAGCTCCGAGCAGCGCGAAGTCGTTCCGGGCCCCGGGCAGCAGGAAGTCGCCGCTAGTCGGTCGGCTCGCAGACGGCGTGGTCGTGCGCGAACAGCACCCGGTGCGGCGCGTGCTCCGCCATCCGGTCGAGCCAGGCCCGGTACCCGGGCAGCGGCGCGGCCACGCCGTCGAGCGCCGCCCGCCGGGCCAGCAGCGCCTGCCCGTACTCGGAGGCGAAGTCGTACGCCTGCCCGGCCAGCAGGACCGGCCCGCTGCCCGGCCGGTCGACCAGCAGCGACTGGTGGCCCCCGGTGTGGCCGGGGGTGGGCAGCACCCGGACGCCGGGCCAGACCTCGGCCTCGCCGTCGAGCTCGCGGTACTCGGCACCGGGGAAGTCGACCAGCGCGTCGATGGTGTACCCGCCGCGACGGGCGGCGGCCAGCTCGCCCGCCTGGACCAGGACGGGCGTGCCGGCGAACAGCGGGTTCCCGCCGCAGTGGTCGAAGTGCAGGTGGCAGTTGACCACCAGGTCGATGTCGGCGACGGAGACCCCGGCCGCGGCGAGCGCCTCCGGCAGCGGTCGGCGGACCGGGCGGTAGTGCGCCTCGGTCTCCGGCTCGCCGCCGCCGATCCCGGTGTCGAACAGCAGCAGCCCCTCCGGACGCCGGACCAGGTACGCGAGCACCGGCTCCACGCGCGGCTCCGGGCCGCCCACCTCGGCGGCCGGCCGGATGATGTACCCCAGTTCGAGACGGCGGATCACGCGCAATTCAGCCCCCATGTCGCAGTGCGTCGCTCTGCCCGTACGGGCGGCCGCACGGCCCCCGGTTCGCACCCTACCCGCCGACCGGCAGCCCCCGGTCGGCCTTCACCTGCTTCATCGTCAGGTGGGAGTTGACCTGGGCGATGCCCGGCAGACCGGAGAGCACGTCGGTGATGAAGCGCTCGTACGAGGCTATGTCGGCCACCGCGATCCGCAGCAGGTAGTCCGGCTCGCCGAAGAGCCGGTGCGCCTCCACCACCTCCGGCAGCTCGGCCACCCGGCGCTCGAACTCAGCGACCGTCACCTGGTCCTCGTGACGCATGGTGATCGTGACGAAGGGCTGGAAGCCGCGCCCGACCGCCGCGCCGTCCAGCACCGCCCGGTAGCCGCGGATCACGCCGTCCTGCTCCAGCTGGCGGACCCTGCGCAGGCAGGGGGAGGGGGTGAGGTCCACCCGGGAGGCCAGCTCGGTGTTGGTCAAGCGCCCGTCCTGCTGGAGCTCGCGGAGGATCCTGCGGTCGATTCGGTCCATGGCGCAACATTCTGCCAAAACACCGCTCCGACCAGCGCGAAGTCGCCATCGCGTGCCAGCCCGATCCGGCTACCTTCAGTGATCGCACCGGCCGACTGCCGGGCCGAACCGGCCGACCGCCGGGCCGCACCGCGACGAGCACGACAGGCCACGCCCACGTCCATGGACACCCACGCCCTCCTCCTCTTCCTCGGAGTCGACCTCCTGCTGGTCTGCACCCCGGGCCCCGACTGGCTCTACATCGCCGCCCGCGGCCTCGGCCAGGGACGCCGCGCCGCGCTGACCGCGGTCGGCGGGGTCTGCGCCGGGTACGCCGTCCACACCCTGCTGTCCAGCGCCGGCCTCGCCGCCGCGCTGCGCGCCGTCCCGGCCGCCCTGCCCGTGCTGCGCCTCACCGGCGCCGCGTACCTGCTGGTGCTGGCCGTCATGATGCTGATGGCGCTGCGCAAGGGCGGGGGCTCCTCCGCCCTGGCCGAGCCCAAGCCGCAGCCCACCGCGACGGTGCTGCGTCAGAGCATGCTGACCGCGCTGCTCAACCCCAAGGGGCTGCTGCTCTACCTCTCCCTGGTGCCGCAGTTCGTCGACCCGGACGCCGCGCTGCCGGTCGGCGGGCAGGTGCTCGTACTCGGCTCGCTCAACGTGCTCGCCTGCGCCGTGGTGTACGGGCTGGTCGCGCACGCCAGCGGGCGGCTCGGCGGCCGCTTCGGCGGCAGCCCGCGGGCGGCCCGCCGGATGACCGTGGTCTCGGCGGTGCTGCTGATGCTGGTGGCGGGCGTCACGGCGACCGCCTGAGAACGGGAGCACAATTCCCGGCATGACTGATCGTCCGTTGCCAGAGGGAACTGCCGGAGCGACCGGAATCGCCGGAGCGACCCGAACCGCCGGAGTGTCCGGAACCACCGGAACGACCGGACCTGCCGGAACCACCGGACCCGGCGGAACCACCGGGTCCGTCGACCGCCCGACCGCCCACGCCTGGGCGGCTCTCGGCGGACCGCCCGAGCTGCTGGAGCGGGTGGCCTTCCACGGGCCGGAGGACGTCCTGCCCTCCGGTCTCCCGGTGCGCCGGCTCGCCCGGGCCACCGTGGCCGTCTGCTCGCTGGCCGCCGCCGAACTCGCGGCCCACCGCACCGGCGTTCCCGTCCCCGCCGTCCGGGTGGACCAGGGGGCGGTCGCCACCGCCTTCGTCAGCGAGCGGCACCTGACGGTCGACGGCCGTACGCCCGTCACCTTCGCCCCGCACTCCGGGTTCTGGCGCACCGCCGACGGCTGGGTGCGCACCCACGCCAACTACCCGCACCACCGCACCCGGCTGCTCTCCGCCCTCGGCCTCGCCGCCGACGCCGGGCCCGAGCAACTCGCCGAGGTGCTCGGCAGGCTGCCGGCCGAGCGGATCCAGGAGCGCGCGTACGAGGCGGGAGCGCTCGCGGTGGCTGTCGCGCCGGTGAGCCCGACCATGCACCCCCTCGTGGAGCACCTGGAGGTCGAAGCCACCGCCGGGGTCGGGACCACGGCAGGGGCCGCACCGGCCCGCCCGCTCGACACGGCCCCGGTGGACCGGCCCGCCGCCGGGATCCGGGTCCTCGACCTCACCCGGGTGATCGCCGGACCGGTCGCCACCCGCACCCTCGCCCTGCTCGGCGCCGACGTCCTGCGCGTCGACTCGCCGCGGCTGCCCGAGGCCGATGACGCCCACGCCGACACCGGCTTCGGCAAGCGCTCCACCCGCCTCGACCTCGCCACGCCGGCCGACCGCGCCGTCTTCGAGGACCTGCTCGCCACCGCCGACGCCGTCGTCACCGGATACCGCCCCGGCGCCCTCGACGCCCACGGCCTCAGCCCCGAGGCACTGTTCGCCCGCCGCCCGGACCTGGTCCTCGCCCAGCTCTGCGCCTGGGGCTGGACCGGCCCCTGGGCGGGACGGCGCGGCTTCGACAGCCTGGTCCAGGTGGGCGTCGGCATCGCCGCCCACGAGGCCGTCGACACGACCGACCCCGACGGCCGCCCCGGCGTGCTGCCCGCCCAGGCCCTCGACCACGGCACCGGCTACCTCATCGCCGCCGGAGTCCTGCGCTCCCTCGTCGACCAGCGCACCCGCCGCCCCGGCGGCCGCCACCTGCGCTTCTCCCTCGCCGGCACGGCCTCCTGGCTGCTCCACGGCATCGAACCGGAAGCACCGCACACCGCCTCGCCCGAGCCGTACGACCCCTCCCGGTGGCTCGCCGAGACCGACTCCGCGTACGGGCGACTGCGCCACGCCCTGCCACCGATCGGGTACGAGGGGGCGCCCGCCGACTGGTCGCGCCCGCCCGGGCGCTGGGGGACGGACGAGCCGGTCTGGCTCTGACGCCCGCGGGCGAACACTGTCCGAGGCCTCTGGCAGCATCGCCGTCATGACCGCACACGCCACCGACTACACCTGGTTCGGGCAGCACTATCCCGTCCTGCGGGAGGCCTACTGCCTCACCGAGGTCCAGGGGATCTCCGCCGAGGAACTGCTGCGCCGCTTCGACGCGGTGCCCGGCGGGGAGGTGACCGGGCTGGACGAGGCGATCGAGGCCTGGTGCGCCTTCGAGGACGGCGAGGACGGCGAGGACGAGGAGGACGGCGAGGACGAAGCCGAAGACGACCGGCTGTTCGTCGCCGTCACCGAACTCGACGGCTGGGCCGTCGCCATCGAGCCGAACGGCTACCTCGGCTGCCTGCACGAGGTGATCGCCCGGCTCGGTGCGGGTGTCCGGCTGGTCTCGCACTTCCGCAACGTCAACGCGGTGGACAAGTTCCACTGGTGGGAGCACGGCATCCAGCGCCTCCACTTCGAGCCGCTCTTCCCCGACCAGCGGAACGGCTCGGATGCCGAGGCCCCGGGCATCCCCCAGCTGCTGGCCGACTGCGGCTTCCAGCTGGAGTCGCGGGAGTTCACACTGCACACCGAGGCCGCGTTCGCGCTCGCCGAGCGGCTCACCGACGTCCGGCTCGACCCGCGACGGCTGGAGGCCGCGACCTTCCGGATCGGCTACGCCCCGCACCCGCACCCCTGAGCCGCTCCGCACCCCGAGCAGCTCCGCTCGCTGAGCCCCCCGGCCCACTGAGCCGCCCAGCCCGGCGCCGGGGCCGTGCCCTCGTGGGACACGGCCCCGGCGCACCGGTGCGGGCGGTCAGACCCCCGCCGGGATCTCCTTGGCCTGGCGGCGGACCTGGAACGCCGTCACGATCTCGATCAGGCCGAGGATCACCAGCCAGCACCCGGCCAGTATGGCCAGTGCGGTGATCGACCCGGTCGGCCACACCATCAGCAGCACGCCGGCCAGGGTGTTGGCCACGCCCGCGAAGGCCTGCCAGCCGCGGGCGGGCATCAGCGGGTCGGAGATCGCGGCGGCGATCTGGGTGATGCCGCGGAACAGCCAGCCGATCCCGATCCAGAGCGCGAGCAGCAGCAGCGACTGCGCCGCGCTGCGGAAACAGAGCAGCCCCAGCAGGACGCAGATCGCACCGCTGATGAAGGCCAGCACCCGTAGCGCGGTGGTGGTGTGGGTGCCGAAGGCGGCGACCAGCTGCACGATGCCGATCACCAGCAGGTAGAGGCCGAACAGCACGCCGACCACCAGGAGCGTCTCCCGGGGCCAGGCGAAGACCACGATCCCGAGGGCGAGGGAGACGAGCCCGGCGACCAGCAGGACCTGCCAGGCGGCCTTGGCGAGCAATCCGAGCGGACCCTGGACCGGGGTGCCGTCGGGGGTGATGATCGGAGGGGCCACGGTGGTGTCCTCCTCGGGCTGACGCCGGGCGACGGGTGACGCGTGACGGGCACCGTGCTGGGTCGGGTGACACGTCGGTCGGGTGACGCAGGACGGGCAGGTCGGGTCGGGTCGGCCGGCTGGCGGGCAGGGAACGTACCCCAGCCTCTCCGCCGCCACGGTCGGACCGCACGCCGGATACGGCCGTTCGGGGGATCCGCCTTGGTCGCCGGAACGTCATCCCCCGGACACTTTCCGTAGATATTGTCCGTCGGTATGACTTCTGAAGGGTGGGGGACCCCTCCGGTCGAGCCGATCAGCCAGCACTACATCGTCTGCGGGGGCAACGCGCTGGCACACCGACTGGTCCTGGAACTCGTCGAGCACTACGAGGTCCCGGTCGTCGTCCTGGTCGCCGACCGAACCCGCGACCACGCGCCGCAGATCGAGCAGCTCTCGGGCGTCGCCGCCGTCGTGGAGTACGCCAGCGTCACCGAGGAGGCACTGCGCGCGGTGTCCATCGGCACCGCGCGCGGTCTCGCCCTGGTCGAAGGGAGCGACCAGGAGAACATCCACGCCGCGCTCAGCGCCCAGAACCACAATCCGGACATCCGCATCGTGTTCCGGATGTTCAACCAGCGGCTCGGCGAGAACATCGAACGACTGCTCAAGAACGGTGCCGCGCTCTCCGGTTCCGCCACCGCCGCTCCGGCCTTCGCCTCCGCGGCGCTCGACCGGCCCAACTCGGTGGAGATCGAAGGGCGTTACCTGCACATCGCGTTCGACGACGACATCACCTCCGACCGGATCTGCGTGGTCGCCGACCAGATCGACCGGCAGGACCTCGGCAGGATCCGGCTGCTGCCCGAACAGCAGGGCGACTCGGCCGAATTCGTCCGCCTCGCCAGCGAGTTCGGAGACGACGGGCCGATCCGTCCCGGTGGCGTACGGCGCGAACCGGCCCCGACGGGCGACCCCGCCGCGACGCGGGAACCCGGCGGCCGGGCTGCGCTCCAGGTGCTGCGGATCGAGCCCCGGGAGCCGATCGACTGGATGCGACGGCTGCGCTGGCGGCTGCTCGACACCATGCGCTTCTTCACCAGCGCCCGGATGCGGCTGGTGCTGCTCACCGCCCTCGCGGCGGTGCTGCTGGCCTTCGGCGTGCTCTGGTACCT
The DNA here is from genome assembly GCF_044763205.1 of Kitasatospora sp. NPDC096204. NCBI lineage: Bacteria > Bacillati > Actinomycetota > Actinomycetes > Kitasatosporales > Streptomycetaceae > Kitasatospora > Kitasatospora sp. NPDC096204. The sequence goes on along the minus strand of NZ_JBIWFT010000002.1, from coordinate 129,658 downwards.
CAACCGGAACTTCGGCTGGACCGTCTACATCGCGCTGCTCGACCTGGCCGGCGCCGCCCAGCCGGACCAGCTCGCCGACATCTCCGCCGGGACGGGCACCGGAGGGTTCTGGCAGCGGGTCGCCCAAGTGGTGATCACCATCTGCGGGATCACCTTCGCGCCGGTCGCCACCGCCATCGCGGTCGAGGTGCTGGGCTCCGGTCGGCGCGGACAGCCGCGCAACCCCGGGGCGGGCACCCGGGACCACGTGATCGTCGTCGGCCTCGGCAACGTCGGCACCCGGGTCGCGACCCAGCTGCACGACATGGGCGTGCCGGTGGTCTGCATGGAACGGGACCCCCAGGCGCGCGGCATCGCCGCCGTACGGGCGCTGGGCATCCCGGTGGTGATGGGCGACGGGCCGTTCGAGCAGCAGCTGCGCCGGGCCCGGCTGAAGCACAGCCGGGCGCTGGTCGCGGTCAGCGGGGACGACGCCACCAACCTGGAGGCGGCCCTGGAGGCGCGCCACGGCAATCCCGAGATCCGGGTGGTGGTGCGGCTGTTCGAGGACGACTTCGCCGGCCACTTCTACAAGACGCTGGACAACGCGGCCTCCCGGTCGGTGTCCTACCTGGCCGCGCCCGCCTTCGCGGCGGCGCTGATGGGACGCGAGGTGCGCGGGACGCTGTCGGTGCTCCGGCACGTGCTGCTGATCGCCGAGCTGAAGGTGGAGGACGGCAGCGGGCTGATCGGGCTCAACCGGCACGACCTGGAGGACCCGGGCGGCGTCCGGGTGATCGCCGTGCGCTTCGCCCACGGCGGGCAGCTGCAGTGGAACTTCCCCGACCGCACCCGGCGGCTCGCCCCGGGTGACCAGATCGTCGTCGCCGCCACCCGCAGTGGGCTGGCCCGGCTGAACACGGTGGCGGTGGAGGAGGACTGAGCGCGGCGGCGAAGAAGGGACAGGTAGGCCGGCGGACGGATGACGGCTGACAGTCGACAGCGGCCGGCGGACGGAGTTCAGCTGACAGATTTCAACATCTGAAATCTGTCAGCTGTCATCCGTCGTCCGTCCTTCGCGCCCCGCCCGGCCGCTCCCCGCGGCCGCGCCTCGTCGTCAGCGGTTCTGGAACTCCGGCGGGCGCTTCTCGGCGAAGGCCGCCATGCCCTCCTTCTGGTCCGCCGTGGCGAAGGCCGCGTGGAAGAGCCGGCGCTCGAAGCGCACGCCCTCGGCGAGCGTGGTCTCGAAGGCGCGGTTGACGCTCTCCTTCATCATGATCGCCGCCGGGGTGGACATCGCCGCGACGGTCTCCGCGGTGGCCAGCGCCTCGGACAGCAGCTGGTCCGCCGGGACGATCCGGGAGACCAGGCCGGCCCGCTCGGCCTCCTCGGCGCCCATCATCCGGCCGGTCAGGCACAGTTCCATGGCCTTCGCCTTGCCGACCGCGCGGGTCAGCCGCTGCGAGCCGCCGATGCCCGGGATCACGCCGAGCTTGATCTCCGGCTGCCCGAACTTCGCGGTGTCCGCCGCCAGCAGGATGTCGCACAGCATCGCCAGCTCGCAGCCGCCGCCCAGCGCGAACCCGGCCACCGCCGCGATCACCGGCTTGCGCAGGGCGCCGAGCCGGTCCCACGGGCCCAGCCAGTCGTCCAGGTAGACGTCCGGGAAGCGGTTGCCCTGCATCTCCTTGATGTCGGCGCCGGCCGCGAAGGCCTTCTCCGAGCCGGTGATCACCAGACAGCCGATCTCCGGGTCCCGGTCGAAGGCGGTCGCGGCGGCGACCACCTCGTTCATGAGTCGGGTGTTGAGCGCGTTGAGCGCCTTGGGCCGGTTGAGCGTGATCAGCCCCACCCGCCCCTTGCGCTCGACCAGGATCGTCTCGTAGGTCTCGGTCTCGGTCATCGCCGTCGACTCCCATTTCCGCTGCTCGGCGCCCGTGGGCGCGCCTGACCACCCAACGATCTACGACGCGCCCCGCCTCGCGCCAGTCTTGGTATGCGAGACGCCGGTCACCAGTCGGTGGAGGGGTGTGCGCATGTGGGTCGGAAGCGGCCGCCGTAGCGCTCCGCGGCCCGCCGTACCGTCTCCGCCCCGATCCCGCCCCGGCGGGCCGGCGCGGCCAGCGCCGTCTGGAACTGCCCGTCCGGCACCTCGCCCAGCCGACGGACCAGTGCACCCGTGGTGTCGCGGGCCAGCAGCTCGCCCCAGGCCTCGCCCACAGCGACTTGACGACGTTCCAGCCGGCCGCGCGGAACCGGTGCTCCAGCTCCCGCACGATCCTGCCGTTGCCGCGCACCGGCCCGTCGAGGCGCTGCAGGTTGCAGTTGACGACGAAGGTGAGGTTGTCCAGCCCTTCCCGGGCGGCCAGGGCGAGCGCGGCGGTGGCCTCGGGCTCGTCCTCTCGCCGTCGCCGAGGAAGGCCCACACGTGCGAGCCGGAGGTGTCCCTGATCCCGCGTGCGGTCAAGTACCGGTTGAACCGGGCCTGGTGGATCGCCGAGAGCGGCCCGAGGCCCATCGAGACGGTCGGGAACTCCCGGAACCAGGGCAGCCGGCGCGGGTGGGGGCAGGAGGGCAGGCCCTCGCCGCCGACCTCCTGGCGGAAGCGGTCCAGCCGGGCCTCGGGGATCCGGCCCTCCAGGAACGCGCGGGCGTAGACGCCGGGGGCGGCGTGGCCCTGCACGTACAGCTGGTCGCCGGAGCCGTCGGCGTCCTTGCCGCGGAAGAAGTGCTGGAAGCCGACTTCGTACAGCCAGGCGGCGGAGGCGTAGGTGGCCATGTGCCCGCCCAGGCCGCCGCGGTGGTTGCCCCTGGTCGCCATGGCGCCACTCCGCGGTCTCCTCGGGGTCCTGGTCGGGAAGCCGGCCGAGCTGGGACACGGGGGTTCCCCTTTGCGGGTGCGCTTCAGGGTCCTTATTCCGGAATGCGGAAAAATGTTCCTGTGCGGGGGTGGTTCAGTCGGAGTGCCGGGCGTACTCCAGGACGTGCTCGGCCAGCAGCTCGCCGACCGCCGGATCCTGCCGCCGGAAGGCCTCGATCAGCGGCCGGTGGTCGGAGGCGTTCTCGTGCAGCTCCGGCCGGACGCGGTGCAGCGACAGCACCGTCCACACCTCGACCCCGAGGCCCTCCCAACTGCGCAACAGCGTCCCGTTGCCGGAGGCGGCCACGATTTCGCGGTGGAAGGCCACCCCGTGCCGGGCCTGGCCGAGGGCGTCGCCCGCGGCCGCGGCCTCCGCCATCCGTTCGGCGTGCCGCTCCAGGGCGGTGGTGTCCCCGGCCAGTCGGACCACCGCCGCCTCGGCGGCCAGCCGCTCCAGCGCGGCCCGCACCTGGTAGACCTCGCGCAGCTCGGCCGGGCCGATCGCCCGCACCCGCACACCCCGGTTGGGCTCGGCGTCGAGCAGCCCGAGGGTCTGGAGCGCGCGCAGTGCCTCGCGGACCGGTGCCTGGCTGACGTTCAACTCGGCCGCCAGGCGCCGTTCGACGATCCGGTCCCCGGGTTGCCAGCGGCCGTTCAGCAGGCCTTCCAGCAGCAGTTCGCGCACCTGCTCGCCCAGCGGTACCCGGGACAGCGGGTCGGTGTCCCCGGTCGGGGTCGATGGTGGGGCCGGGTGGTTCATGGCGGGCTCCAGGTGTGCCGGTGGCGGAGGGGCGGGGGTCAGGCCAGGCCGAGTTCGTCGCCCTCGCGCGGGGCGAGGAAGCGGGCGACGTCCGCCTCCGTCACCTCGGCGAGCGTGCCGGGCCGCCAGCGGGGGGCGCGGTCCTTGTCGATCACCTGCGCCCGGATGCCCTCGACCATGTCGTGGCCCTCCAGCGCGGCGCAGGAGATCCGGTACTCCTGGTCGAGCACGGCCTCCAGCGAGGGGAGCGCGCGGGCGCGGCGCAGTGCGGCCAGGGTGGTCTTGACGGCGGTGGGGGAGTTCGACAGGAGGGCTTCCGCGGCCTCCTTCGCCTCCGGGACACCGGAGTTCAGCAGCCGCTCGACGATCTCCTCGACCGTGTCGGCCGCGTAGCAGGCGTCGATCCAGGCGCGCCGGCCGGCCAGTGCGGCGGGCGGAGCGGGCTCGGCGTGCGCGGCAACGACGGCCGCCACCTCGGCGGTGCCGCCCCCGGTCGCCGTGGCGGTGTTCCGGCCCAGGGCGTCCAGCAGCTCCGCGATGCGCGACGAGGGCACGAAGTGGTCCGCGAACCCGCACAGCAGGGCGTCGCCCGGGCCCATCGCGGCCGCGGTGAGACCGAGGTGGGTGCCCAACTCGCCCGGGGCGTGGGCCAGCAGCCGGCTGCCGCCGACGTCCGGGGCGATGCCGATCCGGGTCTCGGGCATCGCGACGGTGGAGCGCTCGGTGACGATCCGCACCGCGCCGTGGGCGGACACGCCGACGCCTCCGCCCATGGTGATGCCGTCCATCACCGCGACGTACGGCTTCGGGTAGCGGGCGATCAGCGCGTTCAGCCGGTACTCGTCGCGGAAGAACGCCCGGGTGCCGGCCCCGCCCGCCTTGGCGTCGTCGTGCATCGCGCGGATGTCGCCGCCCGCGCACAGGCCGCGCTCGCCCGCGCCGGTCAGCACGACGGCGCGTATCCGGTCGTCCGCGGCCCAGTCGTGCAGGGTGGAGCGCAGGGCGGTGACCATGCCGTGGGTCAGCGAGTTGAGCGCCCGTGGACGGTTCAGCACCAGCCGTCCGACGCCGCCGTCCAGGAACGCCCGGACCTCCGCCACCTCTGTGTCCATCGGGTCCGCTCCCGTCCCTCGGCGATGTCGACCTGGCCCTGCCGGAATCCTGGCGTCCACCGTACCGGGGCGGTGGGGAGTCCTGATCGCCGGGCCGCGTGGGCCTGGGCGGGTGTGCGGTCGCGGCTCAGGGCCAGGCGCGCAGGGCGAGTTCGGCGGTGCGGGTCAGGTCGGCGGCGGTGGCGCCGTCCCTGGCCTGCTGGGACATGCCCTGCAGGACCGCGCCGAAGTAGCCGGCCAGTGCCTTCGGGTCGGCCTCGGGCGGCAGTTCGCCGTCCTGCCGCGCCCGGCGCAGCCGCTCCTCGAAGGTCCGCAGGTTCCCGTTGCGCCGCTCGCGCAGCCGGTCCTGGATGCCGGCGTCCTGCGGGGTGACGTTGGTGGCCGCGGAGATCACCAGGCAGCCCGCCGGATGCGACGGGTCGGCGTAGACGGCGGCGGCCTCGCGCAGGATGCGGGCGAAGGCGCCGTACGCGGTGGGTTCCTCCGCGAGGGCGACGGTCGCGAACGCGCCGGCGGGGGAGAGCCCGTAATGGCGGACCACCTCCTCGAACAGCGACCGCTTGTCGCCGAAGGCCGCGTAGAGGCTGCCGGGGCGGATGCCCATGGCGGTGGTGAGGTCGCTGACCGAGGTGGCCTCGTAGCCGAGCTGCCAGAACAGCCGGGTGGCCGCGGCGAGCGCCTCGGCGCGGTCGAAGGCCGGCGGGCGGCCGCGCCGCGGGGGTGGTGTGGGGCCGGTCGTCCCGCCTCCGGGCGCCGCTGTCGCCGTGTGCTCCTCTGTCATGCGCCGAATTTTAGAGCACCCGTTCAAGAAATGTGTGCTAGCTTCTTTCTTGAGCGGTCGCTCAATAATTATCGGGGGCAGCAGAGGGGGCTCGACATGGGCGAGGACAGGCTTCAGGGCAGGACGGCGCTGGTCACGGGCGCCAGCAGGGGGATCGGCCGGGCCATCGCCCGCCGGCTCGGGCGGGACGGCGCCGTCGTCGCCGTCGGCTACGCCCGGGACGTGGCGGCGGCGGAGGAGGTGGTGGCGGGCATCCGCGCGGACGGCGGGCGGGCCTTCGCGCTGCCCGCCGCGCTCGGACGGCGCGGCGACGCCGTCGCGCTGTGGGAGGCCTTCGACGCGCGGATCGGCGAGCACGCGCCCACCGGGGGCGTCGACATCATCGTGAACAACGCCGGGATCGGGCGCAGCTCCGACCTCGCCGGCCTGACCGAGGAGGAGTTCGACGAGGTCTTCGCGGTCAACGTCCGCGCGCCCTTCTTCATCGTCAAGCACGGGCTGGAGCGGCTGCGCGACGGCGGGCGGATCATCAACGTCTCCAGCGGCCTGGCCCGGCTCGCCATGCCGGAGATCATGGCCTACGGCGCCACCAAGGGGGCGCTGGACACCTTCTCGCTCAACCTCGCCCAGCAGCTCGGGCCGCGCGGGATCACCGTCAACTCCGTGGCGCCCGGGATCATCGACACCGACCTCAACGCGGACTGGCTGCGCGACCCGGAGGCGAGGGCGCAGGCGGCCTCGCTCGCCGCGCTCGGCCGGGTCGGCGCACCGGAGGACATCGCGGACATCGTCGCGTTCATCGCCTCGGACGACGCGCGGTGGATGACCGGGCGGGTGGTCGACGCCACCGGCGGCTCGCGGCTGTAGGCGGGGCGGGCCCGCGACGGGGCGGGCCGCGGGCGGGGCGGGCCGACTGTCCGGTCGGAGACGGGCGAACGACTGACAGCTGACAGATGATGAAATCTGTCAGCTGTTATCCGTTATCCGTTATCCGTTGCCCGTCAGCTGTGACCCGGTGGCCCCGCAGCCCGCGGACTCTCAGCCCCGGACCCGCCCCGTGACCTCGCCGAAGCCGATCACGGCGCCGTCCGGCCCCGGCGCGGTGGCGGTGATGGTCACCTCGTCGCCGTCCTCCAGGAACGTGCGGGTCGTCCCGTCCGGGAGCTTCAGCGGCTCCTCGCCGTTCCAGGTCAGCTCGATCAGCGCGCCCCGGGTGTCCCGCTCGGGACCGCTGACCGTCCCCGACGCGAACAGGTCGCCGGTGCGCAGCGAAGCGCCGTTGACGGTCATGTGCGCCAACTGCTGCTGCGCCGTCCAGTACATGGTGGCGAACGGCGGCCGGGAGACCGGGTGCCCGTTCAGCCGGACCTCCATCGCCAGGTCCAGGCCCCACGGCTCGCCGCCCCGGTCGTCCAGGTACGGCAGCGGCTCGACGTCGCGCTCCGGCGGCGTGACCCGGGCGTGCTCCAGCGCGTCCAGCGGCACGATCCACGGCGAGACCGAGGTCGCGAAGGACTTGCCGAGGAACGGGCCGAGCGGCACGTACTCCCAGGCCTGGATGTCGCGCGCCGACCAGTCGTTGAGCAGGCAGACGCCGAACACGTGCTCGCGGAAGTCGCCCAGTGCGACCGGACGGCCCAGCTCCGACGGCGCGCCGACGACGAAGCCGACCTCGGCCTCGATGTCCAGCCGCCGCGACGGCCCGAAGGTCGGTGCGGCGTCGGCGGGCGCCTTGCGCTGCCCGTGCGGCCGCACCACCGGCGTACCGGAGACCACGACCGTGCCCGCCCGCCCGTGGTAACCGATCGGCAGGTGCTTCCAGTTGGGGGTGAGCGGCTCCGAGCCCGGGCGGAAGATCCGGCCCAGGTTGGTGGCGTGGTGCTCCGAGGCGTAGAAGTCGACGTAGTCGGCGACCTCGAACGGCAGGTGCAACTCCACCTCGTCGGCCGGCAGCAGCGCCGGCGACAGCGCCTCACGGAAGGACTCGTCCGTGAGCCAGGTGGTGAGGTCCGCCCGCACCCGGGTCCAGACCGGACGCCCCGCCGCCATCAGCGGGTTGAGCGAGTCGGCGTCCAGCAGCGCCGACGGCGCCCCGGCCGCCCGGGCGGCCGCCCCGGCGTCCAGCACGAAGTCCCCGACGCGCACGCCGATCCGGCGCCGCCCGGGCCGGTCGGCCGCGGTGAAGACGCCGTACGGCAGGTTGTGCACGCCGAACGGCGAGTCCTGGGCGCCGGCGAGCCAGCTGCCGGTGCTGCTGGGGGTGGTGCTCAACGGTCCTCCTGGTGCAGTGGACTGGGCGAGGACAGCAGGCCGAGCGCGGCCAGGTCGCCCAGGGGCTCGGCGATGCTACACGTGCCGAACGCGGTGAACGAGTTGCGGATCACCGTGATCTGACGGTCCGTCAGCGCAAGCGCCGCCTTGGCCAGCGCCTCGCCGTCGCGCTCCGCCAGTACCGCGGCGGCCGCGGCCCGGTCGGTCTCCTGCGCGGCCAGCAGCACGTTCAGGAAGCCGTGGTGCTCGAAGCCGGTCTCCGGGTCGGTGTGTCGGACGGCGTTGTGCAGCCCGGCCGTGCACTTGTACGGCAGCCCCCGCCGCGCGCAGCCGGCGAGGAAGGCGGCCAGCTCGTCCTCGTCCGGGAACGCCTCGGCGACCAGCCCACCGGTGCGGAACTTCGCCCGGTACGGGCTGTCCACCAGCGCGTCCAGGACGGCGTCCAGGCCGTCCCCGCCCAGGAGTTCGCGCGGCAGCTCGATGGCGGCCGGGACGTGCGGCGGCAGCAGCCGGTCCAGCGCGGCCACCGCCTCGGTGGCGTCCCGGGTGGCCAGCTCGACGCCGGCCAGCTCGAACGACGCGGCGGCGGCGAGCGCCGGGGCGAGCTCCGCGCTGCCCCCCGGCAGCACCAGCCCGACCTTGAGCGGCCGGTCGCCCGCCGCCGCCGAGTCGTCAGCCCCCGCCGTGCCCCCCGCTGCCGCGGTGGGCGCGCCCACCGCGGCAGCCGTATCCGCGACCGCCGCGGCCAGTTCGCCCAGCCGGCCCGCCCCGCAGAGGAACGGTCCGACCGCCTCGGCGTACCAGGCCGCGCGGTGCGCCCGGTGCGCGGGCACCGCCTCGGCGACCGGCAGGTTCCCCGGGGGGAACACCGCCGCGTCGTCGAACAGCCCGCGGAACAGCTCGGGGACCGCTGTCGCAACCGGTGCGGGAACCGGTTCGGGCAGCGCGCCCCCCGTGGTCGGCGCGCTCATCGGCCCGGCCCCCGACCGGCCCAGGTCCAGGCGTAGTCGGCGTCCTCGCCGGCCCGGCCGCCCTCGCCGAGCTCCAGCGGGCGGAAGGTGTCCACCATGACGGCCAGCTCGTCGAAGAACTCCGCGCCGATGCTGCGCTCGTACGCCCCCGGCTGCGGCCCGTGGGTGTGCCCGCCCGGGTGCAGCGAGATCGAGCCCTGGCCGATGCCGGAGCCCTTGCGGGCCGCGTAGTCGCCGCCGCAGTAGAACATGACCTCGTCGCTGTCCACGTTGGCGTGGTAGTAGGGCACCGGGATCGCCAGCGGGTGGTAGTCCACCTTGCGCGGAACGAAGTTGCAGATCACGAAGCCGTTGCCCTCGAAGACCTGGTGGGCCGGCGGCGGCTGGTGGATCCGGCCGGTGATCGGCTCGAAGTCCCTGATGTTGAAGGCGTACGGGTACAGGCAGCCGTCCCAGCCGACCACGTCGAACGGGTGGTGCGGCACGGTGTAGCGGGTGCCCGCGACCCCGTTCGGGCCGCGGTGCTTGACCAGCACGTCGACGTCCCCGGGGGCGTCGACGACCAGCGGGCCGACCGGTCCGCGGAAGTCCCGCTCGCAGTACGGCGCGTGCTCCAGCAACTGCCCGTACTTGGACAGGTAGCGCTTGACCGGGGTGATGTGGCTGTTCGCCTCGATGCAGTACGCGCGCAGCGGCTCGTCGCCCGCCGGCACCCAGCGGTGGGTGGTGGCGCGCGGGATGATCACGTAGTCGCCCTGGCCGACCTCGATCGAGCCGAACACCGTCTCGACCGTGCCGGAGCCGGACTCCACGTACACGCACTCGTCGCCGAGCCCGTTGCGGTAGAGCTCGCTCGGGGCCCCGGCGGCGACGTACGAGATCCGCACGTCGCCGTTGCCGAGGACCAGCCGGCGGCTGCCGACGACGTCCGCGGACTTCCAGTCCTGGTCCGCGAACAGCTCGTGCAGCTTGAAGTGGCGGGGGAGGAGCGGGTGGTTGGGCACCGTGGACTGGTCCGGCAGCTCCCAGGGCACCGCGTTGACCACCGCCGAGGGGATGCCCCGGTGGTAGAGCAGCGAGGAGTCCGAGGAGAACCCCTCCTCACCCATCAACTCCTCGTAGTAGAGCCCGCCTTCGGGAGTGCGGTGCTGGGTGTGCCGCTTGGGCGGGATGCTGCCCAGCTGCCGGTAGTACGCCATCTCCGTGGTCCTCCTCGACCGTTCGTCAGAGCTCGCCGACGCTCAAGACGCTCACAGGTTGCCGCGGCGGTCCTGCTCGCGCTCGATCGACTCGAAGAGCGCCTTGAAGTTGCCCTTGCCGAAGCCGAGCGAACCGTGCCGCTCGATGAACTCGTAGAAGACGGTGGGGCGGTCGCCGATCGGCTTGGTGAAGATCTGCAGCAGGTAGCCGTCCTCGTCGCGGTCGACCAGGATGCCGCGCTTCTTCAGCTCCTCGATCGGCACCCGGACCTTGCCGATCCGCTCGCGCAGCTCCGGGTCGTCGTAGTAGGCGTCCGGGGTGTTGAGGAACTCCACGCCGCGCGCCCGCAGCACGTCCACGGTGGTGAGGATGTCGTTGGTGGCGAGCGCCATGTGCTGGCAGCCGGGGCCGGTGTAGAACTCCAGGTACTCGTCGATCTGGGACTTCTTCTTGGCGATGGCCGGCTCGTTGAGCGGGAACTTCACCCGGTGGTTGCCGCTGGCGACGACCTTGGACATCAGCGCGGAGTACTCGGTGGCGATGTCGTCGCCGACGAACTCGGCCATGTTCACGAAGCCCATGACGCGGTTGTAGAACGACACCCACTCGTCCATCCGGCCCAGCTCGACGTTGCCGACGGCGTGGTCGAGGGCCTGGAAGAGGCGCTTGGGCGAGCCCTCCGGGTGGGTGACCCGGCTCTCCGCGACGACGTAGCCCGGCAGGTACGGGCCGTGGTAGCGGGAGCGGTCGATCAGGGTGTGGCGGGTCTCGCCGTAGGTGGCGATGGCCGCGCGGCGCACGGTGCCGTTCTCGTCCGAGACGTCGTTCGGCTCCTCCAGGACGGTGGCGCCGGACGCGCGGGCGTGCTCGATGCACTTGTCGACGTCCGGGACCTCCAGGGCGAGGTCGACGACGCCGTCGCCGTGGCGGCGGTGGTGGTCCAGCAGCGGGCTGTCCGGCTGGACGCCGCCCTTGATCACGAAGCGGCAGGAGCCGGAGCGGAGCACGTACGCCTTGCGGTCCCGGCGGCCGGTCTCCGGGCCGGAGTAGGCGACCAGCTCCATGCCGAAGACGACCTGGTAGAACTGGGCCGTCTGGGTGGCGTTGCCGACCACGAAGACGACCGCGTCCTGGGCGGTCACCGGGAACGGGTCGGTGGCGGCGTCGTGCTCGACGAGGCCGACGAGGCGGCGCAGCTGGTCGGCGTCAAGACCGGCCTCGCGCTCCTCGGGGGTCAGCTCAAGGGCGTGGGTCTGCGGGGTCATCGCTCGTTCCTCCACTTCGGGCCTCGCCGTCGAGGCTTCCGCTGGATCGCGACCGCACCGCGAACGGGTGGGCGGTGTGGTTGCGGAGAGCTTGCTACTGTCGGGGGCCTTGGGCAACAGGTCGGATTTTGACTGCTCAATGTGTACAAGCTGATCAGAAAATCCCGCTGCCGGCTGCGCAAAATGTGCTACTGACCGGGGATGATGCCCGAAGTCTGTGCAATGGGGCGTTCACGTACTTCCGGGGCCGACGGGGCGCGGGAGGTGCCGGAGGAACCAGTCCGCGGCCAGCTCGGCGACCCTGTCCAGCGTCCCCGGCTCCTCGAACAGGTGGCTCGCGTGCGGCACCACCGCGAGCCCGGTCTCGCAGCGCAGACGGCTGCGGGCCTGCCGGTTGAGGTCGAGCACGGTCCGGTCCAGGGAGCCCACGACGAGCAGTGTCGGGGCGCGGACCCGGGCCAGGGTGTCGGGCCCGGCGAGGTCGGGGCGACCGCCCCGGGAGACCACGGCGCGCACCGCCGGGCCCAGCTCGGCGGCGGTGTGCAGCGCGGCCGCGGCGCCGGTGCTGGCACCGAACAGGCCGAGCGGCAGCGACCGGGTCTCGGGTACGGCGGCGCCCGGGCCGGCTCGTTCCTGGCTGTCGCGTTCCGGGCCGTCGTGTTCCGTACCCTCGCGCTCCGCGCCCAGCTGCCGGGCGACGGCCGTCAGCCGGCCGCCCAGCAGTGCCACGTCGAACACGTTCCGCCGGTCGGGCTCCTCGGCCTCGGTGAGCAGGTCGAACAGCAGCGTGGCCAGCCCGGTCCGGTTCAGGTACTCGGCGACGTACCGGTTGCGCGGGCTGTGCCGGCCGCTGCCGCTGCCGTGCGCGAACAGGACGATCCCGCGCGCTCCGGCCGGGACGGTCAGCCGGCCCGCGAGGCGGGCCCCGGCGACGGGCAGCAGCAGTTCGCGGTCGACCCCGGCGGAGGCGGCGGGCCGGTCGCCGGAGGCCGCGGCCAGCAGCCGCAGCACCTCCTCGTCCTCGGTCTGCGAGAAGTCGGCGTAGAACTCGCCGATCGCGTAGAACGGGGACGGCGTGTCGACGCAGACCAGCTCGTCGGCGACCTCGTCGAGCCGCTCGGCCCAGTCCACGGGCGCGACGGGCACCGCGAGCACCACCCGGCCCGCGCCGCGCTCGCGGACGATCCGGCAAGCCGCCCGGGCGGTGGACCCGGTGGCGATGCCGTCGTCCACCACGACCACCGTGCGTCCGCGCAGGTCGGCGGGCGGCCGGTCGCCCCGGTAGCGACGGGCGCGGCGCTCCAGCTCGGCGCGCTCACGCCGCTCCACCTCGGCCAGCTGCCCGTCCGTGACCGACGAGAACCGGATGACCTGGTCGTTCAGCACCCGGACCCCGTCCTCGCCGATCGCCCCCATGCCGAGCTCGGGCTGGTACGGCACGCCGAGCTTGCGGATCACGCAGATGTCCAGGGGAGCGCCGAGCGCCACGGCGACCTCGGCGGCCACCGGCACACCGCCCCTCGGCAGCGCCACGACCACGGTGTCAGGGCCGGCCAGGTGGCCCAGGCGGGCGGCCAGCCGACGGCCCGCCTCGGTCCGGTCGGCGAAGCGGGTGAAGTGGGTTCCGGTGACGTGCATGACACGGCCTCCGGTTCCACCGTACGTCGTTCCGCTCGGCTCGGGGCGGTCACGGGCGGGTCATGGGCGGGGGCCCGGAGCGGGCCGGGAACCAGGGTGGGATCGGCCGGGATCGGGCCGGGATCCGAACCGGGATTCCGGCCGGGATCGCGGCGGGAGCCGACTGGGATCGCGTCGGGAGCCGTCCGGGATCGGGTCGGGAGCCGGACGGGACGACACCCCCGTGCGGCCGGGACAGTGGGCGGCGCACGGTGGACCACGGAGGCGGGCCACAGAGTCCGCCCGTGACCGGAAGGAGCGGCTGCCATGTCGGGCACCGTCATCACCGACCTGCGCCGCCGAGGCGCCGTCGACCCCGGCCGCCTGCTCGCCGGACCGCTGCGCGGCGTCGGCCTGCAACGGCTCGACCCGGGCTGGTGCGCCGAGCTGGTCGCCGACGGCATCGAGCACGCGATCTACGTCACCGCCGGCTCCGGGCTCGCCGAACTGCCCGAGAGCGCCGTGCACCCGGACCGCCCGGAGCGCGCCGAGGCCGGCCTGCCGCTGGTCGAGGGCACCGCGGTCGTGCTGCCGCTCGGCTCGCGGACCGTCCTGACCGCCGGGACGGCCGGGTTGGAGTTCTTCCACGCCCTGCTCGCCGTCCCGCTCCCCTCCCGAGGAGGTGACCCCAGGTGATCGTCACCACCGACACCGGCGCGGCGATGGTCCTCATCGGCCCGAACGGCGAGCGCGTACGGATCCGCTCCCTGGCCCGGAGCCCGATGCTCGCCAGTGCCTGCGAGGCCTTCGACCACCTGCGCCTGAGCCCGGGCGCCCACCACGTCCTCCCGGGCCGGCCCGACACCGAGACCGTCCTGCACGTGCTGCGCGGCGCCGTCGTCGTCGGCCGACTCTCCGACGAGCCCGAGCACCTGGCCTCCGAAGGAGACCTGCTGCTGGCCCGCCGCGGCCGCGCCCTGCACCTCGAAGCCGGGCCGCTCGGCGCGGAACTGCTCTGCCTGACCCTCGCCGTACCCCGGCACTCCGCCGGCACCCGGGCCGCCCTGGCCCGGCGCCGCGCCACCCGCCGCGACCGGCCCTGACCGGTCCCGCCAGTCCTCGTCCGGAGGCTACCCCTCGTGATACTCGTCCCCGCCGCCGTTCCCCGCACCGCGCCCGCGTTCCAGCGGCTGATCGACCCCGAGCAGCGGCCGGCCGTCCGCGCCGGACTCACCGTCGAGGCGCTGCCGCCGGGCGTCCGGGTCGAGCAACTCCCCTACGAGTCCGTCGAGTCGGTGACCGTGGTGCTCTCCGGCCGGCTGTTCGCGGCCGGCCGGATCCTCTCCCCGGGCGAGGCACTGCACCACCGGCCCGGCACCTCCTACCGGCTCACCGCCCTCCGCGGCACACCGACCGCCGTGCTCACCGTCCGTCCCAACCCCGCCGCCCGGGCCGCCATCCCGGCCCAGCGATCGGACTCGGCGCCCGCCCGGAACTGGCGCCAGGTCGACGTGGGCACCGTCCGCCTCGACCCGGGCACCACCTGCGGCCCGTACACGGACCGCTCGGCGGACACCTTCCTGCTGCTCCTCTCCGGGGCCGCCGTCTTCCTCGGCGAACTCGGTGAAGTACCGCTGATCCCCGGCGACCTGGTCTATGCCAGGGCGGGCGAGCGGTACGGCCTGCGGGCCGGGAGCCGCGGACCGGCCACCGCCGTTCTCGGCCGCGTCGGCGCCCCCGGCGCCGGAGCGGGACCGGAGCGGGAGGGCGGGCCCACGCGCCTGGGGCAGGCCGATCCGCAGAGTTGAGAGCACAGGGCGACCCGCCAGTCGTCGAGACGGATGACAGATGACGGATGACAGATTTCAAAATCTGTTATCTGTCATCTGCCATCTGTCATTCACCTGTTCCTGGCCATCGGAGAGCACGGCAGTACCGCCACCACCTGGGTTCCCCCGTCCTCCGGCAGCGACCGGACGGTGCACCGGCCGCCGACCTCCGCCGCCCGTTCCGCCATCGACCGCATTCCGACTCCGCCGCCACCCGTTCGCAGACGCTGCTCGGCCTGGTACCCCACGCCGTCGTCGTGCACGATCAGTGTCAGTTCCTCCGCGTCCACCCGCAGCGTCACCCGCGCTGTCCGCGCCCGGGCATGCCGCACCACGTTGTTGAGCGCCTCCGCCGTGATGCGGTACGCCGCGTTCTCGACTGCCGCCGGCAGGTCCGGCAGTGGATCCGATGACAGCTCCACCGTCACGGTCAGCCCGGTCCCGGTGAAGGTCTCCGCGAGTCGGCGTACCGCTCGCGTCAGGCCGAACTCGCAGACCGGTGCCGGCCCGAGCCGGTCGGTGATCCGGCGGACGTCCTTGAGCGCCAGCCCCAGGCCGTCCGACACCCTGTGCAGGGTGTCCGCGAGCCTGCCGTCGGCCTCCGAGCCCGCGTTGTCCACCTGCAGTCGCAGTCCGGCCAGGGCGGGCCCGAGCCCGTCGTGGATGTCCCGCCTCAGCCACCGCCGTTCCTCCTCCCGCGCGGAGACGACCTGTTCCCGGCTGGCTCGAAGGTCCTCCTGGAGCCGCAGTGAGGCGACTGCCGGCGAGGCCTGGTCGGCGAGCGAACGCAGGATGTCGACGTCGCTGGCGTCCAGTCGCTGCTCGCCGGAGCGCAGTCCCACGGTCAATGTGCCGATCTTCATCCCGTTGTGGAACAGCAGGAAGTCCTGGCTGAGCCCGCCCAGTCTTCCGGTTGTGGCCAGGGTGCGGTACCCGGACTGGGTGATGACGGAGAGGGCGACTCCGGGCAGTCGCAGTTCCTCGGCGACCGTCGAGCACAGTGTCTCCGGAATGTGCTCCGGATCGACCACCTGCCGCAACCTCCCGGCGAGCGTTCGCAGCACCTGATACGGCTGTGCGCGCTCGCCGAAGTACAGCCGGTCGACCAGGGCGACGGCTCCCCGCGCCGCACGGGGAAGCGCCGCGCCGAGCGCGTACACCAGGGCGATCAGCACCAGGGCTGCCGCGCCGTGGCCGGGGACCAGCCAGTCGGACAGCACGGCGGCGGCCACCACGAACAGCCCGGTGACCCCTGTGCCCAGCAATAGCCCGATCAGTACATTGCGGGCTGCCCTGTCGAGCCGCCAGCCGTGATGCCGCACGACCAGGAAGCTCACGACGGCCCAAACCAGACCCGCGACGGCGTAGAGCACATAGGTGAGCCAGAAGTGCTCACTCGACAGCCGGGAGTACAGGGCCACGGTCGCAGCGAAGAGCGAATACGTTCCGAGCATCGCCAGCACCCGGAACCGGCGCCTGCGAGTCACTTCCGCGTCGTTGCCCCGGCTGCGACGTCGCAGCATTCGAGTCAACAGGACGATCGCCACGAACCCGAGGAGGCAGTCGTTGATCAGCCGGTCGTGGTCGGTCCAGGTGCCGGCCATGGTGCTGAAGAAGCGTGCCGGAGGAGTGCCCGCCAGCGGATTCGGCCGCCCGAAGGAATGGGGACGGTCGAGCAGCGCGGCCGCGTCCGGAACCGTGTACAGCGAGACGGCCGCGATGTACCACCACCATCGCCGTGTCGTCAGCCGACCGTCCGGTAGCCACAGTGGTAGCGCGTAGATGATCGTCGAGCTGACCGAAAGGCCGATCACTTCGACGACCAGGATGGCGCCGATGAGGCCAGGGGTGGTGACCTCGACCCAGGCCGGTGCGGTCGGGGCGAGTGTCAGGATGAAGCTCAAGGCCCACACCAGGAAGACCCAGCCGAGCGGGCTGCCGGGGCGGTGGGCGTGCAGCAGCATGCCCGCGGCGGCGGCCGGAAGGATGGCGAGCAGGTTGAGGAGTGCCTCCCGGGGGACGGACACGCCCGGATCGCCCACGTGCACGAGCACGTAGCAGATCCACAGCGTCGCGACGATGAAGCAGACCGCCGTGACGACCGCCGCAGCGGTCAGTTGCCGCTCGGTCCGCGTGCGGTGCGGGTGAGAGATCGCCGTGGCCATGGCACCACCTCTTGGACGGGCTCGGTCGACAGGGCGCCGGTCCCGCGGACCCAAGCCTCGGCGGCCCGGTGTCCCGGGTGCCTGAGGCACCGGTCTCGGATCCTGGCGCAGGTGGGCCGACACGCCGAGGTGTTCACGAGCATGTCACGGAAAGTCACGCTATCGCCGCTGATAGTGTCGCCCGCGTGGATGAGGAGCAGCCAGTGGAACCTCCGGACCCCAGTGCGGAAAGGACCGTCCGTGTACTGATCGTCGATGATCACCCCCTCTTCCGGGAGGGCCTCAGGGCGGCCCTGGAGAGCGCGGACGGCATCTCGGTCGTCGCCGAGGCCGAGCGGGTCGCCGACGTCCCGCGGGCGGTCGCCCGGCACCGCCCGACCGTGGTGATCATGGACCTCTCGCTGCCCGACGGCTCCGGACTGGAGGCCGTCCGGCAGCTCGCCGCCCAGGAGGCCCCACCGCCGGTGCTGATGCTGACCATGTCGGACGACGACGGAAACCTGCTCGGCGCCCTCCAGGCCGGCGCGCGCGGCTACCTGGTCAAGGGCGCGGGCCGGGAGGAGGTGCTGCACGCGGTGCGGACGGTCGCGGCGGGCGGCGCGGTGTTCGGCGGCGAGGTGGCCGGGCGGATCACCGCCCTGCTGGCCGGGGCGAGGATGCGCGAGGCGGGACAGCTCTTTCCCGAACTCACCGCCCGCGAGGCCGAGGTGCTGGACCTGGTCGCGCGCGGGCTGGACAACCGGCGGATCGCCCGGGAGCTGGTGGTCGCGGAGAAGACCGTCCGCAACCACATCACCCACATCTTCGAGAAGCTGCACGTCGCGACGCGCGCCGAGGCGGTCGCCCGGGCCCGCGACATGGGCCTCGGGGACGGCCGGCCCTCCCCGGAGAGGTGAACCGGGGGAGGCGGTCCTCCCGGGAGAGGTGAACCGGGGGAGCCGGTCCTCCCGGGAGAGGTGAACCGGGGGTGCCGGTCCTCCCCGGAGGGATGAACCGGGGGTGCCGGCCCGCCGACCGGCACCCCCGGGGTCCTGCCGCGCAGCCCTACGGCTGCATCTCGTACGCGCCGGAGAGCGCCTCGACCCGCGCCCACACCCGAGCGTCCCGCGCCGGGTCGGCGACCGGGCGGCGCACGTTCGCCAGGGCCCAGGCGGCCTGCTCCTCGGTGGCGGAGGCCTTGCCGTGCAGCTCGGTGGCGTGCGCGGAGAAGTCGCGGACCAGCGCGTCGAAGATCCGGTCCAGGACGTCCGCCTCCAGGCCGGTCAGCTCGGCCTGCTCCAGCACCAGCTGCCCGTAGACGATCAGCGCGAACAGCTGGCCGATCTCCAGCAGGAAGTCCAGGTCCGCCTGCTGCTCCTTGCTCGGCGCGTTCTCGAGCAGCAACTCGCAGAAGCCGTCGGCCTGCTCGCGGAAGCGGGCGACGTTGGGCAGCTCGGCGTGGCGGTCGTAGGCGGTGCGCCAGTCGTGGAACCGGATCGCGCCGAGGCCGCGGGCGGGGCCCTGCCGGAACAGGAAGGCGTCGTCGGCGGCGTCCAGGCGGGTCGGCACCGGGGCGTAGTCGGCGGGCGCGAACAGGTAGTTGCCCATGAACTTGAGGATCAGCGCCAGGTTGACGTGGACGGTGCCCTCCAGCTTCGGCAGGCCGCGGATGTCCTTCGCGGCCTTGTCGAAGTAGGTGTCCGCCTCGAAGCCCTTGGCCGCGATGACGTCCCACATCAGGTCGATGACCTTCTCGCCCTCGGTGGTGACCTTCATCTTGGTCATCGGGTTGAACAGCAGGTAGCGGCGGTCCTCGGGAGAGGCGCTGCGGAAGTAGTCCACGGCCCGCGCGCTGAACAGCTTCATCGCCGCCAGGCGGACGTACGCGTCGGTCAACTCCCGCTTGACGTGCGGGAAGTCGGTGACCCGCCTGCCGTACAGCACCCGGTTGTGGGCGTGCGTGACGGCCTCGTACATCGCGTGCTCGCAGATGCCGACCGAGGCGGTGCAGAGGTTGAACTTGCCGACGTTGACGGTGTTCAGCGCGGCGTCGAAGGCGGCCTGGCCGGTGTGCAGCACGTCCTCGGCGCGCACCGGGTAGTCCTCCAGGCGGAACTCGCTGACGTACATCTGCGCGTTCACCACGTTCTTGACCAGGTGGTACGCGTCGTGGCGGCTGTCGGCGGCGAAGAAGACGTAGCCCTCCGGGCCCTCGACGTCCGAGCGGCGGCCGAACACCGAGACCAGGCCGGCCACGTTGCCGTTGCCGATGTAGTACTTGGAGCCGCTCGCGGTGAAGCCGCCCTCGCCGTCCGGGGTGAGGATCATGTCGGTGGAGTAGATGTCGGCGCCGTGGGTGCGCTCGGAGAGGCCGAAGGCCATCACGTGCCCGTCGGTGAGCAGCTTGGCGGCGCGGGCGCGGACGGCCTCGTTCTCGCTCTGCCAGACCGGGCCGAGGCCCAGGATGGTGACCTGCCAGGTGTACCAGTAGCCGAGGCCGTAGAAGCCGAGGATCTCGTTGAGCTCGGCGATCCGCGCGGTGTCCCAGCGCTTGTCGGAGTCGGCTGCGGCGGGGGTCAGGAACTCCGCGAACAGGCCCTCCTTCGCGGCGAAGTCCAGGAAGTCCGCGTACCAGCTGCGGTCGATGTAGGTGTCGATCAGCGCCTTCTTGCCGCGGGACTCGAACCAGTCCACCGTCGCGCGCAGCAGTCGGCGGGTCGGCTCGTCGAACTGTACGGGGTCGTAGCTTCGCGGGTTGAAGAGCATCGAGGGGCTCCCGGGGTCGAGGGTGTGAGAGGTCGAGGGTGTGAGAGGTCGAGCGCGCGAAGGGGAGGCGGCCGGTTAGGCCGGTCAGACCTGTCGGTCGGACCGGCCCGACCGGTCCGACTGGCCCGACCGGTCGGCGGCGAGGCGGCGCAGGGTGGCGAGCACGTCGTCGAGCCAGGCGAGGGTCATCCGCTCGTACTCGATGCCGCCGCGCAGCACCACGTGCTGGAGCTGCTCACGGGCGTCGAGTGCGGTGGTGTCGGGGAAGTCCCGCTGCTCGCCGTGCAGGTAGCGGGCGAGCAGGGCGGCGTGGCTCTCGCGGTGGCGTTCGACCTCGGAGAGCAGCGCGGCAGGGTCGTCGAAGGCGGCGGCCCGGATCTTGACCGCGAGCTCGTGCCGGACGGTCTCCGGCTCGACGGGCTCACGCAGCCAGCCGGCCAGGGCGGCGCGTCCCGCCTCGGCCGCCGAGTAGACCTTCTTGTCCGGGCGCCCGTCCTGGGTGACCTCCTGCGCGGCCACCCAGCCGTCCGCCTCCATCCGCCGCAGCACCCGGTAGATCTGCTGGTGGGTGGCGGTCCAGAAGCGTCCGATCGAGCGGTCGAAGCGTCGGGCCAGCTCGTAGCCGGAACCGGGCTGCTCCAGCAGCGAGACGAGGATCGCGTGCTCCAGTGCCATGGCCCGCATCCTGCTATGCAACGAGTTGCATAGGCAATGGCGGCCCGGACGGTTGAGACGCAGGTCACCGACGTGATCGGATGGTTACCCACCATTCCAGACCATCGGGTGCAAAACGGTGGATAAGGGCCAGAATGGGTACGGGGCAAGCGCCTTACCGGTTCCGACCACAGGAGGTGGTATCGGTGGCAACCCATATCCCGACGACGGGCATGGAGCACCATCCGGACATCGTCGAACTCCGCGAACGCTACGAGCGGGCCACTTCGACCCCCCGTGCCCAGGGCATCGAAGCCCTGGCCGTTCTGGCCGGTCTCTTCCTGGCGGCATCGCCATGGATCGTCGGCTTCACCGCGTACAACACCCTGACCGTGACCTGCCTGATCGTGGGTCTGGCCTACACGGCCCTCATGGCCGGCTACGGATCGGCCTACGAACGCACCCACGCGCGGGCCTGGGCGGCCGCCGCGCTCGGTGTCTGGACGATCATCTCCCCGTGGGTCGTCTCCGGGTCCGTCGCGCACGGCAAGAACATCGTGACCTGCATCATCGCGGGCGCCGTGATGTTCCTGCTCGGCCTCGCGGCGATCTCGATGGCGACCATGACGTCGAACGGAGCATCGATGCGGCGCGGCCGGGCCGGCCGCGCCAAGGGCTGATCCTCCCCGCAGCCCGTGACCGGGGCGCGGAGGGCGCAACCGCCCGCCGCGCCCCGGCGCGCGTCCCGGCAGGCGGCGCGGCCCGACCCCGTTACGGGTGCGTCATCCGCAGTACGTCCAGCGCCTCGTCCAGCTGCTCCCCGGTGAGCCTGCCCTGTTCGACGTAGCCGCGCTCCAGCACCACCTGACGGATCGTCTTGCGCTCGGCCAGCGCCTGCTTGGCGACCTTCGCCGCCTCCTCGTACCCGATGTAGCGGTTCAGTGGGGTCACCACCGAGGGCGAGGACTCCGCGTACTCCCGGGCCCGTTCGACGTTGGCGGTGACCCCGTCCACCGTCCGGTCGGCCAGCAGCCGGGCGCTGTTGGCGAGCAGCCGCACCGACTCCAGCACGTTGCGGGCGATCACCGGGAGCATCACGTTCAGCTCGAAGTTGCCGCTGGCGCCCGCCAGCGTGACCGTCGCGTCGTTGCCCACCACCTGGGCGGCGACCATCAGCACCACCTCGGGCAGCACCGGGTTCACCTTGCCCGGCATGATCGACGAACCCGGCTGGAGATCCGGCAGGTTGATCTCGCCGAGCCCGGTGCGCGGCCCGGAGCCCATCCACCGCAGGTCGTTCGCGATCTTCGTGAACCCGACCGCCACCGTGCGCAGTTGACCGCTCAGCTCGACCAGGGCGTCCCGCGCGCCCTGCGCCTCGAAGTGGTTGCGCGCCTCGGTCAGCGGCAGGCCGGTGGCGCGGGCGACCTCCGCGATGACGGCCGCGGGGAAGCCGGGCGGGGTGTTGATGCCGGTGCCCACCGCCGTTCCGCCGAGTGGGAGTTCGGCCACCCGGGGGAGGGAGGCCAGCAGTCGCTCCCGCCCGTTGCGCACCTGCGCCGCGTAGCCGCCGAACTCCTGGCCGAGCGTGACGGGCGTGGCGTCCATCAGGTGCGTGCGGCCCGACTTGACCACCCCGGCGAACTCGGTGGCCTTGCGCTCAAGCGCCTCCGCGAGGTGCTCCAGTGCCGGGACCAGGTCGTGGGTGACGGCGGCGGTGGCGGCGATGTGGATCGAGGAGGGGAAGACGTCGTTGGACGACTGGCTGGCGTTGACGTGGTCGTTCGGGTGGACCGGCCGGCCCAGCCGCTCCCCGGCCAGGGTGGCGATCACCTCGTTGGTGTTCATGTTGGAGGAGGTGCCCGAGCCGGTCTGGAACACGTCCACCGGGAACTGGTCGTCCCAGCGCCCCTCCGCGACCTCCTCGGCGGCCGCCGCGATCGCCTCCGCCGTCTCCTCGTCCAGCACCCCGAGCCGGGCGTTCACCCGGGCCGCGGCGGCCTTGATCCGGGCCAGCGCGGCGATGTGCGCCCGCTCCAGCCGCTGACCGGACACCGGGAAGTTCTCCACCGCCCGCTGCGTCTGCGCCTGCCACTTCGCGTCGGCCGGCACCCGGACCTCGCCCATCGAGTCGTGCTCGATCCGGTACTCCTGCGGCTTCGCCTGCTCGCCACTCATCGCGCGCTGCACCTCCTGTACGGGCCGGAGCGGCCCGGAACGGATCTTCGGTCACCACAGCCGCGAGCGGGGCCCGGGTATTTCCGCCCGGGCCCGGGTTCTTCCGGTCGGGGGATCCGGTTCCGGGCCCGGCGCCCATCGGGGAGCAGGTCGACGAGGGGCCTATCTCCGAGGCCTACTGCCTGGGCAGCTCGGCGCGGACCAGCTCGCCCGGGGCGGTGCCGGCCTGGACGACGAGGTCTCCGCCCGGGGCCCAGACACCGGAGCCGCCCGAGCTGTCCGGGTACTCGCCGGTGGCTCCGGCACAGGTCGCGAGCACGCACCACACCCCGTGGGCGGCGGCCCGGTCGCGGAAGTGGCCGTCCCGGCGCTCGGCCTGGGCGGCGCCGGGCCCGTAGAGGGTGGAGGCGACGTAGGCGTCGATGCCGAGCGCGGCGGTTTCCTCGGCGTGCGCCGGGTCGGCGGCGTCCGCGCAGACGGCGAGGCCGAGCCGCAGGCCGTCCAGCTCCAGGACGACGGGCTTCTCGCCGGGGGCGAAGCGTTCCACCTCGGCACCGTGCAGGCGCGTCTTCCGGTAGACGACCTCGGCGCCAGTCCCGGTGACCGCCAGCGTGGCGATGGACTCGCGCCCGTCGGCCTCGAGGACCGGCGCCCCGACCAGGGCGACGGCGCCGGTCGCGGCGCAGGCCGCCACCAGCGGCGCGAGCCGGGCGTCCGCCGGGTCGACGGCCGGCGCGGCCAGGTCGTAGCCCGTCAGCGACAGCTCGGGGAACACCACCAGCCGGGTGCCCGCCTCGCGCACCGCCTCGGCGTGCCGGGCGACGTTCTCGGACACGGTGTCCGGACGGCCGGCGGCGGCGCAGACGGGCTGGGCGACGGCGACGGTCAGCGCTCCGGGGCCGGCCGGCGCTCCGGGGACGGGACGCGCGGGCACGGGGTGTGCGGGCTCGGGACGCGCGGGCACGGAAGAGTTCGCGGACGAGGGCATGGCGGAGCCTCCGGCGAGCGGGTGGGGTGATCGTGATCAACCTATGCGCCCGCCGAGCGGGCGGGCAACCGTGCCCGGGGAGGAGTGGGCAGGTCAAACGGGCCGACTGGGGTCGATCGGGCCGATCTCACTCGAAGGAGTGAGATCGCGGTCAGGCGCTTCAAACTGCCGTGCGCCCCTTCATACGCTCCGAACCGGGCCGGGCGGACTCCGGCCGGACCCGGATCGGAGCAGCTCGGCCCGGGGACCAGCACGAGGGGGCGGAGACGCGGATGACCACAGGACACGGCCCGACGGGCGGAACGGGCGGCGGGGCGACACCGGAGGGGATGATCCCGATGAACGCCCGGACGGACGCACCGGTGAGGCCCTCGAAGAGCACCCATGGGGGCCTCACCCGTCGGCAGCTGCTGGGTGCGTCGGCGGCGCTCGGCGGCGCGGCGTGGCTGCTGCGCGGCACCGTCGGACCCGACAGCGCCGAGGCGGCCGCGCCCGTACCGCCCGGACTGCCCACCGGCACCGAGCTCTACCAGCGGGTCTTCCAGAACTGGTCCGGCGAGATCCACACCGACCAGCTGTGGACCTGCGCGCCCCGCACCCCCGAGGAGGTCCCGGCGCTGGCCGACTGGGCGCACGCCAACGGCTGGCGGCTGCGCGCCTCCGGCTACCGGCACACCTGGGCGCCGCTCACCGTCGCCGCCGGGACCCCGGAGAGCGCCCGGGTCCTGCTCGTCGACACCAGCCGGTACCTCACCGCCATCGGTGCCGGCTCGGCCGACACCGTCCGGGTGCAGACCGGCGCCACCATGGAGGCACTGCTCGCCCACCTGGCCGGGCGAGGCCTCGGCCTGACCGCGTGCCCGGCCCCCGGCGAGCTCACCGTCGGAGGCGTGCTCGCCATCGGCGGCCACGGCACCGCCGCCCCGGCCGCCGGGGAGGTACGGCCGCAGGGCCACGGCTACGGCTCGGTCAGCAACCAGGTCGTCCGGCTCACCGCCGTCGTCCTCGACCCGGCCACCGACCGCTACACGCTGCGCACCTTCGACCGCTCCGAGGCCGACAGCGCCGCCTTCCTGGTGCACCTGGGCCGCGCCTTCCTCACCGAGGTGGTGCTGCGGGCCGGCGCCGACCGACCGCTGCGCTGCGTCAGCCGGCTCGACATCCCGGCGAGCGAGCTCTTCGCCCGCCCGGTCGCCGGAACGGGAGCCGGCTCCGGGGCCGGGGCCGGAGCCGGGAGCGGCGCGGGGAGTGGCGCCGGGGGCGGCGAGGGCGGTGGGCTCGGGGGTGTGCTCGGCGGAGTCGTCGGCGGCGTGCTGGGCGGAGTCCTCGGCACCGGGGGAGGCCCGCGCACCCTCGCCGACTTCGTGGAACGCGACGGACGGGTCGAGGCGATCTGGTTCGCCTACACCGAGTACCCGTGGCTCAAGACCTGGACCGTCACCCCGACGAAGCCGCTTGCCTCGCTGTCCGTCGACCACCCGTACAACTACCCCTTCTCGGACAGCATCCCGGAACCGGTCGCCCGACTCGCCGGCGAGATCGTCACCGGCGCCTGGGCCTCGGCCCCGCTGTTCGGCCAACTCCAGTACCTGGTCGCGAAGGTCGCGCTCATCGGCGACATCACGGACGTCCTGCTCTCCGGCGACCTGCTGCGCCAACTGCTGAGCGGCGAGGTGCTCACCCACCTGCTCGCGGGCGGACTGCGCTCCGACCTCTGGGGCCCCTCGCGCACCCTGCTCCAGTACGTCCGCCCGACCACCCTGCGGGTCACCGCCAACGGGTACGCGATCCTCGTCAAGCGCGCCGACCTCCAGTGGGCCGTCAGCGAATTCGCCGCCCACTACCGGGAGTTGCTCGCCTCCTACCAGGCCCGGGGCGAGTTCCCGGTGAACGGCGCGGTGGAGATCCGGGTCACCGGCCTGGACGACCCGTCCTCCTCCGGCGTCCCCGGCGCCCGGCCCCCGCTGCTGTCCGCGCTGCGCCCGCGCGCCGACCGGCCGGACTGGGACACGGCGATCTGGCTGGACGTCCTGGCCTTCCCCGGCACGCCCGGACTGGAGCGCTTCGCCCGGGAGTTGGAGCAGTGGCTGCTGCGCACCTTCGACGGCGCCAGGGCGGGCCTGCGGGTCGAGTGGTCCAAGGGGTGGGCGTACACCGACGAAGCCGCCTGGTCCGATCCCGACCTGCTCGGCCGGGTCATCCCCGACAGCCTGCGGGCGGGCGGCGGGCCGGGCTGGGACGAGGCGGTCGCCGTGCTGGACCGCCACGACCCGCACCGGGTGTTCGGAAACCCCTTCCTGGACGGCCTGTTGAAGTAGCCTCCTGCATCCCCTCGCGGTATTGACGGAGCGTCAGATGTGCTCCATGACGATCACCGCGAGGGTGTCGGGAGCCAGCGCGCGGAACACGTGCGGAGCGTCGCCCGGGTAGCTCACGTAGTCGCCCGGGCCCAGCTCGACCGGCGCCTCGGTCGGCCCGACCAGCGCCCGCCCGGCGCCGATCATCACGTGCTCGACGGTGCCGGGCATGTGCGGGTCGGAGGCCCTGGTCTCGCCCGGCTGCGCCTCGATCCGGTAGATGTCGCGCCGGGCGTTGGGCGGGCAGGAGGAGAGCACGGTGGCGGCGTAGTCGGCGCGCTCGGAGTGGGTCACCGGGCCCTCGCCGGCCCGGATCACCTTGACGGCCGGGCGCGGCGGGTCGACGAGCCGGCTGAACGGCACGTTCAGCGCGACCCCGAGCGCCCACAGCGTCTCCACGCTGGGGTTGCCCGAGCCCGACTCCAGCTGGGACAGCGTGGACTTGGCGATGCCCGCGCGCCGGGCCAGCTCGGCCATCGACAGGCCGCTGCGCTCGCGCTCGCGCCGGATCGAGGCGGCGATCTGGCCGATCAGCTCGACGCCGCTGGTGCCGCTGGGGCCGCTGGGGCCGCCCGTGCTGCCGGGCCCTCCGGGGCTCGTGGCCGGGGTGGTCTGGTCACTCATGCTCGCCACTCACGCTTCCTCCTGGCCCCTTCCACGGCTCCCGGTGCGGCTGATGCCGCCGTTCATGCTGCCACGGTCGGCCGAGTCGACCATCGTTCGCCCGATCGGTCTACCTGTTCGCCTTGACGAACGATGCCGGTGCGGTTCACTCTAATGAACATGCGTTCGCTAATCCGAACACTGGAGCGTGCCACCCTTCGGGACGTCGCTCTGGTCTGTCTGGCCGACGCCCTCGTCGGCGCCTCCTTCGGCGCGATCAGCGTCTCCGGTGGCCTGCCCCTCTGGGTGCCCGTCGCCCTCTCCGTCCTGGTGTTCGCCGGCGGCTCCCAGTTCGCGGCGGTCGGCGTGGTGCTCTCCGGCGGCGGCGCCCTCGCCGCGGTCGCCACCGGACTGGTCCTCAACGCCCGGCTGCTGCCCTTCGGCTTCACCGTGGCCGGTGTGCTCGACGGCCCGTGGTGGCGACGCCTGCTGGGCGCGCAACTGCTCACCGACGAGACCGCCGCCTTCGCCCTGCAGCAGGACGAACCGCGTCGGCGCCGGGCCGTCTACTGGCTCTGCGGGATCGCGCTGTTCGTGATCTGGAACGTCTCCGTGCTGCTCGGAGCGCTCGCGGGCGGGCTGATCGGCGACACGGACGTGCTCGGCCTGGACGCGGCCTTCCCCGCGGTGCTGCTCGCACTCGTCCTGCCCTCGCTCGAGGACCGCCGCACCCGTACGGCGGCGCTGGTGGGCGCGGTGGTCGCGGTGGCGGCCACGCCGTTCGTCCCGGCCGGGCTGCCGGTGCTGCTCGCCCTCGTCGGACTGCTGTTCGCCGGACGGCCGGCGGCAGGGGAGGCGGACCGGAAGGCGGCGGACGGCGTGGGCGCGGTGAACGGGAAGAAGGAGGCGGTCCGATGATGCCGCTGTACGCGATCCTGCTGCTGGCGGCCGGAACGTACGCCTACCGGCTGGCCGGGCCGCTGCTCGCCGACCGGCTCGCCCTCTCGGAGCGACTGCGGCACCTGCTGGCGGTCGCTGCGGCGGTGCTGCTGGTGGCCCTGGTCGCGACCGGTGCGCTGACCCAGGGGCACGGCTTCGCGGGATGGGCCCGCCCGGCGGGCGTGTTGGTCGCGGGGGTGCTCGCGCTGCGCCGGGCGCCGTTCCCGGCGGTGGTCGTCGCGGGTGCGGCGACGACGGCGGTGCTGCGGCTGTGCGGGGTGGGGTGACGGCGGACGGGTGACAGATTTCAGCTGACAGAGTTTGAAATCTGTCAGCTGAAATCTGTCGGCTGCTATCTGTTCGCTGTCATCTGTTCGCCGTCACCTGTCCGCCGCCGTTCGTCCGCCCTCATCCGTCCGCCCGTCGCCGGCCACCGGTCACTGCCCCTCCCCGGCGCCCTCGGCCAGGCGCTCCCCCTGGACCTCCGGCCGCTTGCTGTCCCAGAGCAGCTCCCACACCTTGAACACGCAGTGGTAGTCGCGCATGCTCCCCTGCGAGATCAGCAGGTAGGCGTCCCCGTCGCGGAGCAGCGTCCGGCGCCGGCTGTTGAACGGGTGCTGCGGCGTGTAGGAGGGGACGAGCCGCTTCAGCTCCTCGACGGCCTCCTCCCGGCTGCCCTCGACCTCGGCCAGCACCTTGCTGCCCCAGGTCCGGTCGTGCCCGCTGCCGACCGTCTCCTCCACGACCAGCGCCCAACGTGCCATGTCCTGCCCCCGCTCCGTTCCGATCCGTTGTGCCCCGCCGGCCGCCACTTCGGCCGCCCGGCCCGTCAGCGCGTCAGCCCGTCACCGCGGCCCGGTCCGTCACCGCCGCCCGGTCCGTCGGCGACTTGAAGAAGATGGTGGTCGGCCGGAGCGTACCCGCCGGGTCGGCCGCGAAGTCCGGCACCGAACCCACCCGGCTCCAGCCGGCCCCCTCGTATAGCCGCTCGGCCGGGCTGCCGGTCTCGGTGTCCAGCACCAGCAGCCGGATGCCCAGCGCCACCGCCCGCGCCTCCAGGGCCGCCAGCAGCCGTCCGGCCAGTCGCTGCCCCCGGTCGGCCGGGTGCACCATCAGCTTGGCCACCTCGCCCCGGTGCCGGCCGTTCGCGGTGGTGGCCGGCCGCAGCTGCACGGTGCCGGCGAGCCGCCCGCCGACCCGGGTCCGCGCGGTCCACAGCACCAGGCGCCCGGCCGCGACGTCCGGGCCGAGCGCCCGCCACCACGCCGCGGCCTCCTCGGGCGCGAGCGGGGCGAGGAACCCGACCGACGCGCCCGCGTGCACCGTCTCCACCAGCAGTGCGGCGAGCTCCTCGGCCGAGCCGTCCAGCTCCCCGGCCGTCAGCTCGCTGACCACGTACGCGTCGTCGGACATGTCGCCATCCTCACTTGTTCGCGCCCGCCCACGGCCCGGCCGGGTGCGCGATACTCGCCGGTATTCCGCCGAGAGTACAAGGAGCTTCAATGACGAAGCCGACCCGGATCGACCCCTCCGACCTGCTCGCCGTCGGAGACCTCCTCTCCGACGAGGAACGGCTGATCCGCGACACCGTCCGCCGGTTCACCGAGGAGCGCATCCGCCCGCACATCGGCGACTGGTTCGAGCGCGGGGTCTTCCCGGCCCGTGAACTCGCCCCCGAGCTCGGCGCCCTGGGCGTGCTCGGCATGCACCTCGACGGCTACGGCTGTGCGGGCGCCGACGCGGTGGCGTACGGGGTGGCCTGCATGGAGCTGGAAGCGGCCGACTCCGGGCTGCGCAGCTTCGTCTCCGTCCAGGGCTCGCTGGCCATGCGCTCGATCCACGCCTTCGGCTCCGAGGAGCAGAAGCAGCGCTGGCTGCCCGGCATGGCCGCCGGTGAACTCATCGGCTGCTTCGGCCTGACCGAACCGGACTTCGGCTCGGATCCGGCCAACATGCGCACCCGGGCGGTGCGCAAGGGCGGCGAGGGCGGCGACTGGGTGCTGTCCGGCAGCAAGATGTGGATCACCAACGGAAGCATCGCCGACGTCGCCGTGGTGTGGGCGCAGACCGAGGAGGGCGTGCGCGGCTTCCTGGTCGAGCGCGGCACCCGCGGCCTGACCGCCACCGACGTGCACGGCAAGCTCTCGCTGCGCGCCTCCGTCACCAGCGAGCTGGCCTTCGACGAGGTGGTGCTGCCCGCCGACGCCGTGCTGCCCGGGGTGGTCGGCCTGCGCGGACCGCTCTCCTCCCTCAACGAGGCCCGCTACGGCATCCTCTGGGGTACCGTCGGCGCCGCCCGCGACTGCTACACCGCCGCCCTGGACTACGCCAAGACCCGGATCCAGTTCGACCGCCCGATCGCGGGTTTCCAGCTGACCCAGCAGAAGCTCGTCGAGATGATGCTGGAGGTCGAGAAGGCGTACCTGGTCGCCCTGCGGATCGGCCGGCTCAAGGAGCAGGGCGCGGCCCGCCCGCCGCACGTCAGCTTCGGCAAGCTCAACAACGTCCGCACCGCGTTGGAGATCGCCCGCAGTGCCCGGACCGTCCTCGGGGCCAACGGCATCACCACCGAGTACCCGGTGCTGCGGCACGCCAACAACCTGGAGTCGGTGCTCACCTACGAGGGCACCAGCGAGATCCACACCCTGGTCCTCGGCGAGGCCATCACCGGCGAGTCCGCCTACCGCTGACGGCCCCGCCTCACCCCCGTCCTCCCCCCCCGTCCTCCCCCGTCCTTCCCCCAGGACCTTCCCCCGGGACCTTCCCCCGCGGGCCCGCGCCGGCCCGGGAAAACCGGTGGCCGGGCCCGTCGCGGCCCGGCTACCGTCCCTGCCATGAACAGCCGGTTCGCCACGACGTCGCCCCCGACCACCACCCTCTGGCGCCCCACCGGCCCCGAGGAGCTGGCCCTGGTCGAGGCCGCCGATTGGCGCGCCTGGCCGCCCCGTCTGCCCGAGCAGCCGATCTTCTACCCGGTCCTCAACGAGGACTACGCGATCCGCATCGCCCGGGACTGGAACGTCCCCGCCTCCGGCGCCGGCTACGTCACCCGCTTCCAGGTCGACACCGCCTTCCTCGCCCGCTACCCCGTGCAGCGGGCGGGCGGCCGGACGATCCTCGAATTCTGGGTGCCAGCCGAGGAATTGGAGGAGTTCAACCGCCACATCGTCGGCCGCATCGAGGTCGTCCACGAGTTCCGCCCGCAGCCGTGACATCGCCCGCCGACGCCCCGGGCACGGGGGAGCGCGTCCCGCTCACCCCGGCCCAGCGGGCCGGCACCGCCGTCCTGCTCGCCGAGACCGCCGACTCGCTGCCCGGCGCCGTCGTCCCGGACGTCGGCCCGACCACCGATCCGTACGACCCGGCGGAGCACCGGGCCGTGGCCGAGGCGAACCAGCCCTGGTTCGCGCACTGCCACGCCGCGGACCCGGAACAGGTCCTCGACGTGGTGCTGCGCGCCGCCGGACCGGCCGGCTGACGGCAACCCGACGCGCGCCGGCCGGCCGAGAGCGGAACGGCGACTTCCCGACACCTGGTGGACACCCGGCGTTCGGTGGTGCGACGCCGACCGGTACGGCGGCCGGTGAAGCATGGCGCGGTCGGCGGCGCCCTCGGCGGGCGCGGCCGGGTGCGCACCACCGAAAGGAACCGCCCATGTCCGCTGCCCAGTGGCCCCGCCCCCGCGTGCTCGTCGTCGGAATCGACGGAGTCCGCCACGACTACCTGGAGCAGGTGCCGATGCCGCGCCTGCGGGAGGTCGCCGAGGCCGGGTTCCTGGTGCCGGTCACCGTCGCGGACACCACGCCCACCATGTCCGGGCCGTGCTGGGCCACCATCGTGACCGGGGTCGAGCCCGCCAAGCACGGGGTCTGGGGCAACCACCTGGGCGGCAACCGCCTCGACGTGTTCCCCGACTTCGCCACCCGCCTCGCCCGGGGCGACCGCCGCCGCACCTTCGTCGCGGCCGGCTGGGACCCGCTGATGATCAACGAGTCCGGCGGCCCGCTGTTCCGCGCCCCCGGCCGGCTCTCGTACATGGCCCCCGCCGAGGACACCCCCGAGGCCTGGGAGGCGGTGGACGAGGAGGTCACCCGGGAGGCCGTCCACGTCCTCGGCACCGCCGACCCGGAGGCCTCCTTCGTCTACCTCGGCGCCGTCGACGAGACCGCCCACTTTCTGGGCTGCGGCGACGAGTACCGAGCGTCCATGCGCACCGCCGACGAGCGCCTCGGCCGCCTCCTCGACGCCGTCCGCGGTCGGGAGACCCACGCCGAGGAACAGTGGACGGTCATCGTCGTCACCGACCACGGGCACGTGGACGCCGGCGGCCACGGCGGCCGTACGGCCGAGGAGCGGACGGCCTGGGTGGCCTGCGCCGGGCACGACATCCCGGCCGGCCCGCCCACCGGCGAGATCCGTCACCCCGACGTCGCCGCGCAGGTGTACGCCTCGCTGCTGCGCCCGATCGACCCGCACTGGACCCTCGACGGCCGCCCGTTCCCGGTCGCCCGGCCGGTACCGGCGTCGGTCTGAGACCCGGACGGCCGCGCCGGGGAGCCCCCGGTGCCCCGGGTGCAGCAGGCCGGGCTGCGGCGGCCCCGGGCTTCGGCGAGGCTCGATCGGGGCCCGGTGCCCGAAGACCCCAGGGTCCCCGCCGGCGGGCGTACGTCTGAAGGTGGAGACGGTACCCCGTGGGTCGGAGACAGGATCGCGACCTGGTGGTGACGATCCGACGGGTGCGGACGGGCCAGGATGGTTGCACCGGACGGCGGAGCACGCCGACCGGGCCGGCGGTGCGGTCCGAGCGGTCCGAGCGGCCGTCGGCGGCGGAGACGAGCGGCGACAGCCGCACCGGTCACGACACGGAGAGGGCAGTCGGGCATGAAGAGCATCGTGAGCAAGGTCGCGATGGGAGTCGCGGGCACCGGCATGGCCGTCGCCGTGGCGGCCGTGGCAATCGGCCCGCGGGTGTCCGACTGGTACGACGAACACCACCAGCAGCAGGGCTCGTACGAGACCGGCGTCCAGGCCAAGGCCGACCGCCGGTCGATGCCGACCTGGCTCCCCGACAACGCCTCCGGGGTGAAGTACATGATGTCCACCAGGGGTGACGACCGCCTGCTGTTCGCCACCCTCCCGGAGGGCCGGCTGCCCGCCGGCTGCAGCACCGGGCTGCCCGGCAAGAGCGCGCACCCGGTGCCGGAAGCGCTCAAGGCCGGCTGGTTCCCCGAGAACGTCGCGACCAGGGCCACCGGCACCTGCGGGCACTACAACGTGGCGCTGACCGGCAACCAGCTCTACGCATGGCAGGACGGCGCGGCGATGCAGGCGGCGCTGCGCGCCGAGCACGTCGCCAGGCGCTGAGGCCGCCGAGCACGTCGCCAGGCGCCGAGACCGTCGAGCACGTCGCCAAACGCCGAGACCGTCGAGTCGCCAAGCGTCGAGGCCGGCGGCCCGGGACGGCGCGGCGCACCCCGGGCACGGAGAACGCAACGGCCCGCCCGCACCTTCCGGTGCGGGCGGGCCGCCGTCGTGTGCGGGCCGCGGCGGTGGCGGACGATCAGCCCGGGAGCACGCCGACGGCCGAACAGTGCGCACCCCCGCTGTCGGAACCCGACCGGGCTGCGATAGGACGGAGCGCGAACGAACCCCACGTCACCCGTCCGTAAGGAGCACCATGCCCGGCCCGACCGTCGGCCCCACCGACGACACGTCGACCGCTGCCGCCACCACACCCACCCCCGCACCCGCCGCCACACCCGCCACCGGCCAGGGCCGTCCCGGCTGGGCCGTGATCGCGGCCCTCGGCGGACTCACCGCGCTCGGCCCGCTCACCACCGACCTCTACCTGCCGGGCCTGCCCGCGATCGCCGACGACCTGGTCGCCCAGCCGGCCGCCGTCCAGCTCACCCTGACCTTCTCGATGCTCGGGGTCGCCGCCGGGCAGCTGCTCTTCGGGCCGCTCAGCGACCGCTTCGGGCGCCGCACGCCGCTGCTCGCGGGGCTCGTCCTCTACACCCTGTCGAGCCTGGTGTGCGTGTTCGCGCCCAACCTGTCGGTGCTGATCGCAGGCCGGTTCGTCCAGGGCGCGGCGGGCTCCGCCGGACTGGTGATCGGGCGCGCCGTCTCCCGGGACCGCTTCCAGGGCGTCGCCCTGCTGCGCTTCCTCGCCTCGATCGCCCTGATATCGGGGCTGGCGCCGATCCTCGCCCCGATCATCGGCGCGCAGCTGATGCGGTTCACCTCGTGGCGCGGCACCTTCGGCGTGCTCACGGCGCTCGGGCTGCTGCTCGCCCTGGTCTCGTTCGGTGTGCTGCGCGAGACGCTGCCGCCGGAGACCAGGCACCGCGGCGGGGTGGGCGCGGCCCTGCGGACGATGGGGCGGCTGCTGCGCAACCTGCCGTTCCTCGGGCTGGCGCTGACCAGCTCCCTCGCCTTCGGGGCGCTGTTCGGCTACATCAGCGGGTCGTCGACCGTGCTCCAGAACGTGTACCAGGTCTCGCCGCAGACCTACAGCCTGCTGTTCGGGCTGAACTCGTTCGCGATCGTGGTGATGACCCAGCTGAACGGGCGGGTGCTGGCGCCGCGCTTCACGCAGCGGGCGCTGATGCTGGGCAGCCTCGCGTCGGCGGTCGCCGCCGGGGTGGCGCTGGTGCTGCTGACGACGGTGTGGGACTTCGGGCTGGCCGGGTTCTGTCCGCCGCTGTTCGTGATGATGGGCAGCCTGGGGGTGTTGCTGCCGAACACCGCCGCCCAGGCGCTCGGCCTGGTCGAGCCTCAGGTGGCGGGCACGGCGTCGGCGCTGCTCGGGACGGGCAACTTCCTGTGCGGCGCGGTGGTCGCACCGCTGAGCAGCCTCGGCGGCCGGCCGTCGGCGGTGCTGCTGGCGCTGGTGGTCCTGGTCTGCGGGGTGCTGGCGACGGTGGCGTACCTGGTGCTGTGCCGGCCGGAGCGGATGCGAACGGCGGGCAGCTGACGGCGGGCGGACGACAGCAAGCGGACGACAGCGAACGGAGAACAGCGAACGGAGAACAGCGAACGGAAAACGGATGACAGCTGACAGATGTTGAAATCTGTCAGCTGTCATCCGTCGTTCGTCAGTCGTCAGTCGTTAGTGGCCAGTGGTCTCTCGCCACCCGAAGGGACTCAGGCGATGGAGAAGTCGTCCCCGTACACGTTGCCCTGGCCGTACCAGCCGTGCAGGTACACGGTGACGGTGCCGTTGGCCCCGGTGGTGAAGGGGACGGACAGCTTGGTCCAGCCGGAGGAGTTGGACCAGGCGCTGGCGGTGGCACCGCCGCTGACACCGACGTAGGCGTAGTTGCCCTGCACCCAGCCGCTCAGGGTGTAGCTGGTGTTGGGCTTCAGTGTGACGGTCTGCGAGCACTCGCCGGTCTGGGCGGCGGTGGCCGCGGCCTGGAGCGCCTTGGTGCCGGAGTGGACCGGGGTGGAGACCACGGCGCCGCCGCTCTGGCAGGTCCACGGGGCGAGGCTGCCGCTCTCCAGGTCGCCGTTGACCAGGCCGGTCGTCGGGCCGGTCCCGGTGACGGTCAGGGTGTAGGTCGCGCTGTGGCTGCCGGAGGCCCCGGTGGCCGTGACGGTCAGCGGGTAGGAGCCCGGGTTCGCGGCCGCGGTGGTGGAGATGTTGAGCGTGGCGCTGTTGCCGGCGGTGACGCTGCCGGGGGTGACGGTGGCGGTGACGCCGGCGGCCGGGACGGTGGTGACCGTGAAGTTGAGGTTCTGCGCCGAGCCCGAGGTGACCGCCGTCGCGATGGTGGCGGAGGTGGACGAGCCGGCCGCGACCGTACCGGAGGTCGGGTTCACCGCGACCGAGAAGTCGTTGCCGGGCTGGGTGCCGGTGACGTTCAGGGTGAAGGTGCCGGTGTGGCTGCCGGAGGCCGCCGCGCCGGTGACCGTGATCGGGTAACTCCCGGGCGCCACCGCGGAGGTGGTGCTGATGTTGAGCGTGGCGCTGTTGCCGGCGGTGACGCTGCCGGGGGTGACGGTGGCGGTGACGCCGGCCGGGGCGCCGCTGACCGTGAGGTTGACGCTCTGCGCCGAACCCGCCGTGACGGCCGTCGCGACTGTCGCCGAGGTGGACGAACCGGCCGCGACCGTGGCGGAGTTCGGGCTGACCGACACCGAGAAGTCGTTGCTCACCGTCGAGCCGCTGGTGAACGGCGCGAAGATGTGGGTGAAGTCCCAGGTGTTCTGGGAGATCCCGGAGCAGGAGTCACTGCCGGCCGTGCCCGGGCAGCCGCCGTTGTCGCGCTGGAGCGCCCAGAAGGACAGCGTGTTGATGCCCTTGGAGACCGCCCAGTTGTACACGGTGGTGGCGTTGGCCACGGTGAAGGTCTCTGCCGGGCCGAAGTCGTCGACACCGATCATCTCGGTGATCCCGATCGAACCCCACAGCTGGGCCGGGGTCTTGGACGGGTAGAGCTTGGCGAGCTGGTTGTAGAGGCCCTGCGCGGAGGTCTGGGTGTCGGCCGCCATGTCGTGGGCGGCGTTGTCGTAGTAGTCGAAGGTCATCATGTTGACGACATCGATCCGCGCGTTGTTGCTGACCGCGTTCTTCAGCACCGCGAGCCCGCTGCTGGCCAGCCCGGAGGTGGTGGTGGGCAGCGTGTAGGAGAACTGGATGCTCCGGCCGTTGGCGGCGGCCCAGTCCTCCACGATCTTGATCGCCTTGTTGCGGCGGTCGATCCCGGCGGTGTTGGTCAGCGAGTTGTCCTCGATGTCGAGGTCGATCCGGCTGACGTCGTAGGTGGTGATCACGTTCTCGAAGGCGGCCGCGATCTGGTTGACGTCGGTGCAGCTGTCGGCCAGCTCGGTGCCGGTGTTGTCGGCGGTGTAGCCGCCGAAGGACGGGATCACGTCCCCGCCGTTGGCACGGATGGTCGCGATGTCGGCGCCGAAGGTGGCGGAGGACACCGGCATCGAGGAGTCGCCGTTCCAGTACGGCGTGCAGGAGCCCTTGGTGGCGGTCTGGAGGAACGCCATGGTCAGGTGCTTGGCGCCGGACTGCGCGGCCAGCTGGGCCGGGCTCTGGCCGGTCCAGGCCTCGAAGTAGGGGGCGAAGACCCGGCTGGGGAGCGGGGTGGCGGCCTGGGCGGAGCTCGTCCCGGCGGCGACCAGGCCGGCCGAGGCGGCCAGCGTGGCGCAGGCCGTGAACACGGCCTGGACTGTTCGGCGAAGGCGCATGAATTCTCCAACAGACGTGGTGGGGCAGGACGTTGGGGAGGTGCTTTCGATCCGGGGGTGGCCGTGTGGGGTCGGCCGCGACCTCGGGACCGGGTCGGACATCGGGAGTGCATGCGTGCGTGAGTGCGGGCCTTCGGGCGTGCGAAGGCCCACCGACTCGCGCGGACGCGGGCGGCGTGCGGACGCGTGCGCCGTACGGAGCGGGGGTGGAGCGGAGCATGGCAGGGCAGTGCCTCAGCCGCCGGTGGTCACACCCCCACAGTGCATCCCGGTCGGATCGACATGCTTATGTTTGGACTAGACCACTGGTCTGTCAAGACACCTAACAGTTCGTCAGCGGACGGTCCGCGTGCCGGAAGGGGACGCTCTGATGCCCGGGGCGGATGGGATGCCGACGGCGGCGGGAGGCGCCGGAACGAGAAAGCCGTGGCCGCGCACCCCGCGAGGGGGCGCGGCCACGGCGGGCCCGGCG
Organism: Kitasatospora sp. NPDC096204; assembly: GCF_044763205.1. NCBI lineage: Bacteria > Bacillati > Actinomycetota > Actinomycetes > Kitasatosporales > Streptomycetaceae > Kitasatospora > Kitasatospora sp. NPDC096204. The sequence goes on along the minus strand of NZ_JBIWFT010000002.1, from coordinate 92,708 downwards.
CTCAGGACGCCGGGCGGTTCATGGTGCCGGGGATTCGTCGTCCGGATCAGCGGCCCGGCGGGCAGAGCGTGGCGAGCAGCGCTTCGTTGATCTTCGCGGCGGTGTCCGGTCCGAAGCCCTGCGGGTGTGCGGCCGAGGTGAAGCGCTGGTTGGCCAGATCGGTCAACTTCTGCTTGTCCTTGGGGAACTGGTAGATCGACTGGCACTGGTTGCGCGCCCGGTCCACGGCCTGGTCCGGCTTGCCGTCGACGATCGCCGGGTCGATCGCGTCCAGCGCGGAGACCAGCTTGACCGTCAGGTCGGTGCCCGGCTTGGTGGGCAGTCCGGCGTCGGCGGGCGGCGCGGGCTTGGCCGGCGCGGGGGCTCCCGAGGCTCCGCCGTCGGGGGCGGGCGCGCCGGTGGCGCCGTCGGCCGTGGGGGCGGCCGAGTCGGGCGCGGGGGCCGCGGGCGTGGTGGCGGTGCCGGAGGACGCGGTGGCCGAGGCGGCGGCGGTGGGGGAGCCGGCCGCGGAGGTGGCCTTGTCCGAGCCCGATCCTGAGCCCGATCCTGAGCCGGAGCAGGCAGCGAGGCTCACCGCGGCGAGTGCCGTGAGGGTGGCGGCGAGGAGACGAGTGCGCATGGCGCCCAGACTGTCATGTTCGCGGCGTGGAAGGGAAGGTCCCCCTCGACGGTCGGAGGGCGATCTCCGGAGCGACAGCGCGGCGACCCCGGAGGAAGCTCCTCCGGGGCCGCCGCGGGCCGCGCATGCCGACCTGCCGGCCTGCCGACTGGCCGACCGGTCGTCAGCCGAGGCCGTTGGACTTCAGCCAGTCCTTGGCGACGGCCGACGGGTCCTCCTTGTCCACCGACACGCGCTTCATCAGCGCCATCAGCCCGGCCGTGTCGAGCTTGGCCGACACCGCGTTGAGCGCCGCCGTCGCGGTCGCGTCCACGCCCGCCTTGTAGACCAGCGGGGTGACGTTCTGGGCGCCGAAGATGTTCTTCGGGTCGGCCAGCGGGACGAGCTTGTACTGGGCGATCTTCGGGTCGGTGGTGAACACGTTGCCGACCTGGACGCTGCCGTCCTTCAGCGCGTTCGCGGTGGTGTCGGCGGTGGGCTTCCACTCCTTGAAGGTCAGCCCGTAGACGTCCTTGAGCTGCTGCTCGCGGCGGGTCTTGAACTCCGGCGGCCCGCCGATGGTGAACTCGCCGGCCCTGGCGGCGAGGTCGGCGATGCTCTTGAGGTTGTCCTTGTCGGCCGTCTCCTGGGTGATGCTGAGCGAGTCCTTGTCCTCGGCCGGGGAGGAGTCGAGGATGCCCAGCGAGGCGGGCAGCGTCGTGGTGAGCGCCGCGTTCACGTCCTGGGTGGTGACGGCGGCGGACTTGGCGTCCAGGTAGGCGAGCAGCGAGCCGTTGTACTCCGGCAGGACGGTCAGGTTGCCGCTCTGCAGCTGCCCGTAGAGCACCTCGCGGCTGCCGATGTTGAACTTCTCCTGGACCTTGACGCCCTTGGCCTTGAGTGCCTGCGAGTAGATCGATCCGAGCAGGACGTTCTCCGGGAAGTTCGCCGAGCCGACAACGATGGTCGACCCGGAACCGCCCGAGCCGCCCGAGCCGCCCGCCGAGGCCGAGGCGCCCGCGCCCCCGTCGAGCGGGTCGCCGCCGGAGGAACCGCAGGCGGTGGCGCCGAGGGCGAGCGCGGCGAGGGCGCCGATGGCGGCGACGCGGCGGCTTCGGTTGATTGTCGACATGGTGATAGATGTCCTTCCGGAGTTGGAGAGGAGGGCGGACGGGGTCAGTTGGGCTGCTGCTGGGCACGCACCCCGGGCGGGAGCGCGAACCGGGCGAGCAGCGCGAAGAACAGCTGGGCGGCGACCGCGAGCAGCACCACCAGCAGTGCGCCGCCCACGGTCACCGCGTACTGGCGGGTCGCCAGCCCGTCGATGACGTAGCGGCCGAGGCCCCCCAGGCCGACGTAGGCGGCCACCGTGGCGGTCGCGATGACCTGCACGGTCGCGGTGCGGAAGCCCGCCAGCAGGGTCGGCGCTGCCGAGGGCAGGCAGACCTGCCGCAGCACCTGGGGGTGGGTCAGTCCGATGCCGCGCGCGGCGTCCCGGACATCCGGATCGGTGCCGCGCACCCCCTCGACGGCGGCCACCAGCAGCGGTGGTGCGGCGAGCGCGACCAGCGGGACCAGCACGGCGGTGTCGCCGACCCCGGCGAGCAGCACCGCCAGCGTCACCAGGCCGAGGGTGGGCAGGGCGCGGGCGGCACCCGCGAGCGCGGTCACCGCGGTGACGCCGCGACCGGTGTAGCCGATCAGCAGCCCGAGCGGGACGGCGATCAGTGCCGCGAACAGCAGGGCCTCGCCGGAGAGCACCAGGTGCTCGGTGACCCGGCGTACGATCGAGTCCGGCCCGCTGAGGTGGTCCGGGGCGGTGAAGAAGTCGCTCAGCCAGTTCAGCCAGTTCACGAGCCGGCTCCCTTCTCCCGGACGGCCCACGGCGCGAGCAGGCGCCGGGCGGCCACCAGCAGCAGGTCGACGGCCAGGGCCAGGACGGCGATCAGCACGATGCCGGCCACGATCGGGGTCGGGAAGGTGCGCTGGAAGCCGTCGACGAACAGGTACCCGAGCCCGCCGCGACCGACCAGCGCGCCGACGCTCGCCAGCGAGATGCTGGACACCGCCGCGACCCGCAGTCCGGCGATCAGGTACGGCACGGCGGCCGGGAGCTCGACCGAGGTCAGCCGGTGCCACGGCCCGTACCCCATCGCGGTGGCGGCCTGCCGGACGGGGTCCGGGACGGCGCGCAGCCCGTCCACGGTCGTCGGCAGCAGCACGGCGAGGGCGTAGAAGGTGAGCGGGATCATCACGGTCGCCTGGGTGGCGAGGCCGGTGTACGGGATCAGCACCACGAACACGGCCAGCGAGGGCAGCGCGTAGACGATGTTGAACACGGCGGACAGCGGCTGGTACAGCCGGGGGTAGCGGGCACAGGCCAGGCCGAGCGGGACGGCCAGCAGCAGGCCGATGAGCACGGGAACGAGGGCGATCACGGCGTGGTCGGCGAGCAGGTTGCCGAGGTAGCCGAGGTGGTCGCCGATCCAGTACCAGCGGACGATCGGTTCATCGTCCACCGTCGGCTCCGTCCGCGCCGGCCGGGGACTTGTCGACGCGGACGCCCGGGCCGGCCTCTGGCGAGCCGGAGCCGGAGCCGGAGCCGGGGCCGGAGCCGTCGGGCCGCAGCGCGGCGAGGACGGCGTCGCGGCTCGCCGTACCGGTGACCCGGCCGCCGGCGTCCAGCGCGACCGCGACCCCGGCGGGGGAGAGGACGGCGGCGTCCAGCGCGGTGCGCAGGGTGTCGGTGTCCGGGCGGAAGCCCGCCGTCGGGTGCAGTTCGGCGGTGACGGCGTCGCGGTCGATCCAGCCGATCGGGCGGCGCTCGTCGTCCAGCGCCAACTCCCAGCCCCCGTAGCGGAGTCCTCCCTCCACGGGGCGGAGCTCGACGGTGCTCGCGGGGCGCAGGCCGAGGCCGCGCAGGCCCCGGTCGCGCCCGAGGAAGGCGGCCACGCCGTCGTCGGCGGGGGTGGTGAGCAGGGTGTGCGGGTCGGCCAGCTGGGCGATCCGGCCGTGCTCGCGGAGCACCACCACCTGGTCGCCGAGCCGGACGGCCTCCTCGATGTCGTGGGTGACGAACAGCACCGTCTTGTGCAGCTCGGACTGGAGCCGCAGCAGTTCCTCCTGGAGCCCGGCCCGCACCACCGGGTCGACCGCGCTGAACGGTTCGTCCATCAGCAGCACCGGCGGATCGGCGGCCAGCGCGCGCGCCACACCGACGCGCTGCTGCTGGCCGCCGGACAGCTGGAACGGGTACCGCTTGGCGGTCTCCGGTGCGAGCCCGACCAGTTCGAGCAGTTCGGCGGCGCGGGCGCGGGCCTTCTTGCGGTCCCAGCCGAGCAGGTAGGGGACGGTGGCGATGTTGTCGATCACCTTGCGGTGCGGGAAGAGCCCGGCCTGCTGGATCACGTAGCCGATGCCACGGCGCAGCTTGGCGGGTTCCAGCTTCGCGACGTCCGTGTCGTCCAGCAGGACCCGGCCGGAGGTGGGCTCGACCATCCGGTTGACCATGCGCAGCAGGGTGGTCTTTCCGCAGCCGGAAGGCCCGACCAGGACGGTTATCCGACCGGTCGGGACCTCCAGGTCCAGGCCCTCGACGGCGATGGTGCCGTCGGGGTGGCGCTTTCCCGCGCCCTCGAATCTGATCACGTGGAGTTTCCTCGTCAGGGCGCCCCGGGGAGGTGGCGCCTGGGTCGTTCGGTCGTTCGGTCGGGTCGTTCGATGACGGCAGTTTCAAGCGCCCAGGCGTACTTCCGCCCGCGTAGCTGCCCAGCTTTGGACCGGCGGAAACTCTGATCAGACTATGACCTGCATCATCTCCTGTCCTTGATTTACCGCCCCGGCACGCGGTGCGCCCGTGTGCTCAGCCGCCCTGACGGGTCGGCAGGCCGCTCGCCGCCCAGCCGACGAAACCACCGTCCAGGTCGGTCGCCCGATGGAGCCCCAGCTCGCGCAGGGAGGCGGCGGCCAGGCTGGAGGCGTAGCCCTCGGAGCAGACCACGATCACCTCCACGTCGTAGCCCGAGGCCTCGGGAATCCGGTGACTGCCCGTCGGATCGAGCCGCCACTCCAGCACGTTGCGCTCGATGATCAGCGAGCCGGGGATCTCCCCCTCGGCCGCCCGCTGCGCCGCCGGACGGATGTCCACCAGCAGCGCGCCGTCCAGCTGGGCCTGGTACGCCTCCCGGGCGCGCGGCCGGTGGACGCCCTCCCGGGCGCGTTCCACCAGGTCGTCGATCGTGGTCACCACTGTTCGGGTCCTTCCTCGGAGGTGCGGACGAGCCCGCCGGCCCGCAGGTCGTAGTGCGCCATCGAGCTCAGCGGCGGCGAGTAGGCGTGCAGGGTGACGGCCGGGCCGACGGCGGTGTTGCGCACGTCGTGGACGTACTCGGGGCCGAAGGCGCGGGCGGTGCCGGCCGGGATCCTCCGGATCAGCAGGCCCTGGTCCGGGCCGCCGAGGGACAGCTCCTCCAACTCGCCGAGGGCGACGGTGAAGGCGCCGCGCGAGCCGCCGTGGTCGTGGAAACCGGTGGACTGGCCGGGCAACCAGCTGATCAGCCACACCTCGTGGTCCCCGTCGGCGGCCAGCCGCCGGTACCAGCGCTCCTCGGTGGAGAGGCGGACGTGGTGGATCCACTCCTCGGGCCGCTCGGCCAGCTCGCGGACGATGGTCCGCAGGGTGCCGGGGGTGAGTGGCGCGGGGGTGGAGCCGGCGGGCGGCGTCGGTGGCGGCTCGGGGTTGGCGGCGGTGCTCGCGTTGCCGGTCTCGCCCGCGTTGCCTGCCGTGCCCGCGTTGTCGGAGGGGCGCGCGGAGCCGGCGTCGGTGCCGGTGCGAGGGGTGGCGCCGGGGGCGGTGGCGGGGTTGGGGCCGGCGTCGGCGGCCGGTCGGGCGGCGGGGCTGATGCTCGGGCTCAGGCTCATGGGGGGCGTCCTCGGGTGCGGCGGGGAACGTCGATGGGATGCGCCCGCCGTCCGGCGGCCGTGGACCGGCGCGGGCCGACGGAGCGGCCCGGCACGCACGGGAGCGCCGGGGCGAGGGCGGAAGTCAGGACTGCGGGTGCGGTCGCACGGCACGGGCCCTGGCAGACGTCACAGGGCGGGACCGGCGGGGAAGAGCAAGGTCAACAGGCACAGATGGAACTCGCCTGGCGTCGCAGATCGACGTGCAGGCGGCAGACCAGAGTGGTGCCGGATTCCATGCGCCGGATCCTTCCCGAGCGAACCGGACGAAGTCAAGCCGAGCCGACGGCCCGCCGCCGGTCACCGCCGGTGCCGGGCGACCCCCTCGGCCACCCGCCAACCGCCCCTCGACCACGTGTCGACGACCCATCGGCCGCTACCCCTCGGCCGGGCCGCGCGGCGCCGGCGGGGCAGTGGCCGACGGTGCCGGAACGGCGTCACCCGCCGGCCGCACGGCCAGCGACCCGGCGCCGCTGTCCGGCCCGGGGCCGGACAGGGCCCGCTCGACCAGCGGTGCGGCCTGTTCGCCCAGGTGGCGGCCGAGCGTCTGGTAGGCGTCGAACTGCTGGTGGTCGAACCACTGGTCGCTGGTGCGGTCGTTCGGAAAGGCCCGGTTCGCCGTCGCGTAGGCGTGCAGCTCGTACGGCATGTCGGGAGTCAGCACCGCCTGGAGGACGATCAGGCGGCCGTGCCGGACGGCCCCGGGGCCCTCGCCCAGGTCCGGGTAGCGGATGTCCCCGGTGACCACCGCCCGGGCCGAGAGCCTGGCGGACAGCTGCGCCGCCAGCCCGCGCAGCGGCGGTCGGCCGCCCGCGCGGCCGTTCGCACCGGCGCCCTGGCCACCGCAGGGGCCGTCGTTCGCGCCGTCGTGCGTGACGGCGCCCTCGGTGGGCTGGTCGGCGGCGCTGCCCGGGATCAGCAGCTCGGGCTCGTGCAGGGTGATGGCGACACCCAGCTCCTCGCGGGCCAGGGTGATCGCGGCGGCCAGGTTGGTGGCGTAGCCGGCGTCCCCGCTGGCGTCGATGCAGACCGCCGTGCGCACCCGGTGCCGCAGCAGCTCGACCAGCCCGAGGTTCTCGTAGTGGCCGCCGTCGGTGGTGAGCAGGAAGCGGTCGTCGGCCGGGAAGCGCCCGATCAGCTCCCGCAGTTGGTACAGGAGGCGGCGGACGGCGGGCTGCGCGGAGCGGCGCCAGTCCGGCGGCCCGGACCAGTCCGGGCCGAGCGCCGCGGGGTTGGGCAGCCACGTGCCGAGACGGGCGTTGGTGACCGCGAACAGCCGCTGGTAGACCCGGGATTCCCGTCCCATCGCGGAGGAGAAGGCCGCGCCGGAGACGGCCATCGCCGACTGCACGGTGAGGTCCCTGGCGATGTGCGGACGGGTGCGCCGCTCGAGCAGGTCGGTACGCGCGTACCCGATGTCCGGACCGCCCACGTAGTCGTACGAGAGCGAGAAGGAGACCGCCGGACGGCCCGGTGGTGTACGGGAGTTGCCCGACAGGTTGGCCGCCGCCGAGAAGATCACCTGCGGGAAGTCGGGGCGCCGGGCGCCGTAGTGGCTCAGCCAGGTCTGCTCCCGGAAGAAGTGGTACGGGCGGGCCAGTGAACGGCCGTCCTCGGTGACCCGCCGGACCACGAACGCCGAGGCAAGCCGCAGCCGGTAGAACGGGTGCAGGCTCATCCAGGTCTGGTCGAGGTTCAGCCCGACCGCGACGAGCAGCAGCGGCAGCAGCACCTGGACGGCGGCCGGCCAGGCGTACCCGGTGGCGACCGCCCAGCCGAGGGCCAGCAGCGCACCCGCCGTCAGCGCCAGGAGGGCGGACCACACCACGAGGGTCTGGGGGAGGCCGGCGGCGCGGACGCCGCGGGGCCGGACCGCGCCACGGCCCGCCGCTCCGGCCGCGCCCGGCGCGCCGACACCCAGGCCGGGCGCCCGGCGGTCGCGCCAGAGTATGCCGAGCAGCAGTGCCAGGTAGCTGAGCACCAAGGTCAGGCCGAGCCCCGCGCCGGTCAGTTGCGGCCCCGCGGCCAGCGCCTGCTGGAGCCGCACCGCGCCCCAGGCCAGCCCCGGCACCGCCAGTACCCCGACGGCCAGTAGGGCGGCCAGCCCGAGCAGGCCGAGGTTGACCCGGCGCAGCGCGCGCGGCAGCAGCGCCTGCCAGCCGAGCGACGGGAAGGCCAGCAGCCAGAGCAGCCAGCACCCGGCCGCCGACGCCAGGAGGGCACCGAGGGCCGCGAGCGCCGGCGCCCGGAACTCCAACGGCCCTGCGACGGCCCCGGCGTGGCGCAGTCCGACCGCCGCCAGCCGGCCCGTGTCGGTGAGCGGCACGGCGCGGTAGAAGCGGCTGAGTCCGAGTCCGAGCGTCAGGACGGCGGCCAGCAGCAGGGTGAGGGCGGACAGCAGGCCGCGCAGCAGTGTCCCGAGGGCGACCAGCCATTCCCCGGCGCCGTCGGCGACGTACTTGCCGTGCCGGCGGAGGTGGTCCTCCTCGGGGGAGCCGGGCTCCAGCACGGTGTCGGCCGTCAGGCCCGAGACGGCGCGCACCGGGCTGCCGGGGGCCGAGTCGCTGAGCGCGAGCTGGAGCGCGCCGACGGTGTAGCCGCCGCCCGAGACGGAGACCAGGTAGCGGGCCCGCTTCAGCCAGGGCCGCAGCGACTGGAGCGCGCCGAGCGTGACGCAGGCCGAGCGGATGCCGCCGCCGGAGGCGCAGAAGCCGAGCTCGGCGGGCTCGCGGCCGGGCGGCACCCGGGCGGCGTCGCGCCAGTGGGCGTGCCGGACGGGTGCTTCCCGGGCGCCCGGTGTGGCGCAGGCGCCCGGCGCCGCGTGGGCGGGTGGCGGGGCGGCGCGCCGGGTGGCGATCGGCCAGGGCGGGATCAGCGCCGGCCGGTCGGGGGAGTCGGCGCCGAAGGCCTTCGCGTCCACGCGCGACGGCCGCATCCCGCGCACCGCCCGGGTGGCCGTCACCAGCAACAGCCCCGCGGCGGCCGCCCCGGCGGGCAGGAGCAGCAGCCACTTGACGGTGGCGAGCGCGGTGGCGGCGGCGAAGGGGGCGTCGGAGCCGCCCGCGCCCGGGTGGAGACCGTCGAGCCCCGCGCGCAGCAGCGCGTCCTCGCCGAGGTCGCAGCAGGCGGCGAGCAGCCCGGCGCCGCCGGCCGCGAGCGCCTGCGCCCGCCGGCGAGCCGGCCCGAGCACGTACCCGCCCAGCAGCGCCGCGGCGACCAGCGTCAGCCCGTAGCCGCCGATCAGCCAGCCGTCGGCGCGCAGGGCGGCCAGGTGGTCCGCGACCCGCCCGCCGACCACCGCCTCGGCTGCCGTGCGGGAACCGGCCAACTGGAGGGCGACGTCCCGTACGGGCGGCGCCTGGCGGTGGAACAGCAGCCCACCGAGGACGAGCGGCAGCGGCGCGCCGAGGGCGAGCAGCAGACCCGCCCAGGCCGGCAGGGCGGGCGGCCGTGCCGTGGGCGTGCCCGCTGCCGTGGGCGCCGTGCCCGTCGGTTCCGCCGATCTCGCGGTGTCCGCCGCGGAATTCCTCACCACCACCACACCCCCCGCTTCGTCGGCCCGATCCCCCGTGACCGGGCCGTGAACTCGCAGGAGACCACGGGAAACTGACGGTTTGTAGTGGTCCGCGACGATGTCCACGCGGGTCTTACCCCACCCTTGCCGATTGCGCACCAGGAGCACCCGGTTTCACTCGAACGAGTAAGAGGGCAACTCCCGGGGTAGATCAGCCTTTCATCCCACCCGGGACCGTCCGCGTGTCCACGCAACAAGATCGCCCCAGACGCGTTTCGGTCGACGTATTGTCAGGCCACCGAGGCCGGGCCTACCGTCTACAGATCGCTTTCTACGCACGTAGACCCAGTGGTTCCCCGAGCGGAACCGCGGGTCGGACCCGCCCCGTCAACCCTCAGACCGCAGGCCCGACCGCACGGCCGGGCCGCGGAGTTGCGGAGGTACCCATGTCGCAGATCGTCCGTGCCGCGCTCGTCCAGACCCGCTGGACCGGTGACCAGGAGAGCATGATCGCGCTCCACGAGCGGTACGCCCGCGAGGCCGCCGCCCAGGGCGCGAAGATCATCGGCTTCCAGGAGGTCTTCAACTCCCCGTACTTCTGTCAGGTCCAGGAAGCCGAGCACTACCGGTGGGCCGAGGCCGTCCCCGACGGCCCGACCGTGCGCCGGATGCGGGACCTCGCCCGCGAACTCGGGCTGGTGATGGTCGTCCCGGTCTACGAGGAGGAGCAGACCGGCGTCTACTACAACACCGCCGCCGTCATCGACGCCGACGGCAGCTACCTCGGCAAGTACCGCAAGCACCACATCCCGCAGGTCAAGGGCTTCTGGGAGAAGTACTACTTCAAGCCCGGCAACCTCGGCTGGCCGGTGTTCGACACCGCCGTCGGCAAGGTCGGCGTGTACATCTGCTACGACCGCCACTTCCCAGAGGGCTGGCGTGCCCTGGGCCTGGCCGGCGCGCAGATCGTCTACAACCCCTCCGCCACCAGCCGCGGCCTGTCCGGCTACCTCTGGCAGCTCGAACAGCCCGCCGCCGCCGTCGCCAACGAGTACTTCGTCGCCGCGATCAACCGCGTCGGCACCGAGGAGTACGGCGACAACGACTTCTACGGCACCTCCTACTTCGTGGACCCGCGCGGTCAGTTCGTCGGCGACGTCGCCTCCGACAAGGAGGAGGAACTCGTCGTCCGCGATCTCGACCTCGGCCTGATCGAACAGGTCCGCCAGCAGTGGGCGTTCTACCGCGACCGCCGCCCGGACGCCTACGGGCCGCTCGCCGAGGCGTGAGGAGCAGCGCGATGACCACCAACGACGTGCGGACCGCCCGCGGCCCGCACCGGCGCACCGTCGTCCGCGGCGGCCTCGTCATCACGGCCACCGAGGAACTCCACGCCGACGTCCTGATCGAGGGCGAGCGCATCGCCGCCCTCGCCGCCACCGGTAGCTCCGCCGCCGAGGCCTGGACCGCCGACACCGTCATCGACGCCACCGGCCACTACGTCATCCCGGGCGGAGTCGACGCCCACACCCACATGGAGCTGCCGTTCGGCGGCACCGCGGCCTCCGACACCTTCGAGACCGGCACCCGGGCCGCCGCCTGGGGCGGCACCACCACCATCGTGGACTTCGCCGTCCAGCCGGTCGGTGGCTCGCTGCGCGAGGGCCTGGACACCTGGCACGCCAAGGCCGAGGGCAACTGCGCGATCGACTACGCCTTCCACACCATCGTCTCCGACGTCAACGACGCGGTGCTGAAGGAGATGGACGCCCTCGTGGACTCCGGCGAGTCCACCTCCTTCAAGCTGTTCATGGCCTACCCCGGCGTGTTCTACAGCGACGACGGCCGCATCCTGCGCGCCATGCAGCGCGGCGCCGCCAACGGCGGGCTGATCATGATGCACGCGGAGAACGGCATCGCCATCGACGTCCTGGTCGAACAGGCACTCGCCGCCGGGAGGACCGCCCCCCGCCACCACGGCGAGGTCCGCCGCGAACTGCTGGAGGCCGAGGCCACCCACCGGGCCATCAGGCTCGCCCAGGTGGCCGGCAGCCCGCTCTACGTGGTGCACGTCTCCGCCGCCGCCGCGCTCGCCGAACTCGCCCGGGCCCGGGACGAAGGCCTCAACGTCTTCGGCGAGACCTGCCCCCAGTACCTCTTCCTCTCCACCGACAACCTCGCCGAGGAGGGGGCCGACGGCTTCGAGGGCGCCAAGTACGTGTGCAGCACGCCGCTCAGGCCGCGCGAGCACCAGGGCGCGCTCTGGCGCGGACTGCGCACCAACGACCTCCAGGTGGTCTCCACCGACCACTGCCCGTTCTGCTTCGTCGGCCAGAAGGAGCTGGGCCGGGGCGACTTCTCGAAGATCCCCAACGGCCTGCCGGGTGTCGAGAACCGGATGGACCTGCTCCACCAGGCCGTGCTGGACGGGCACATCAGCCGGCGCCGCTGGGTCGAGATCGCCTGCACCACCCCGGCCCGGATGTTCGGCCTGCACCCGCGCAAGGGCACCATCGCCCCGGGTGCCGACGCCGACCTGGTGGTCTACGACCCCGCCGCGGTGCAGACCGTCTCCGCCGCGACCCACCACATGAACGTGGACTACTCGGCCTACGAGGGCCGCCGACTCACCGGCCGGGCACGGACGGTGATGTCGCGCGGCACCGTCGTGCTGGACGACGGCCACTGGCTCGGCCGGGCCGGGCACGGCACCTTCCTGCGCCGGGACACCTGCCAGTACCTGCTCTGACATTCTCTCCGCTTCCCGTCCCTCCCGCCTCTCCCGTCCCTCCCGCCCCTCCCGTCTTTCCCGCCCCTCCCGTCCTGAACGTCCGCCTGCCTCTCCCGCTCTGAACGCCCACCCGCCGCCGCCCGTGCGCTCGTCGCTCCGACCCGACCGGCGACCGGGCGGCGGCGGTCGAAACCCTTACCTGGAGCCCCTCATGGACATCGGCCTCGTCCTTCAGACCGACCCGCCCGCCCGGCTGCTCATCGACCGGATGATCCGCGCCGAGCGGGCCGGGTTCAGCCACGGCTGGACCTTCGACTCCTGCGTGCTGTGGCAGGAGCCCTTCGTCATCCACAGCCGGATCCTCGCGGAGACCGAGCGGTTGGTCGTGGGCCCGATGGTCACCAACCCCTCCACCCGCACCTGGGAGGTGACCGCCTCCATGTTCGCCACGCTCAACGACATGTACGGCAACCGGACCGTCTGCGGCATCGGCCGCGGCGACTCCGCCATGCGGGTCGCCGGGCGACGCCCCGCCACCCTCGCCCGGCTCTCCGAAGCCATGCACGCCATCAAGGAGTTGGCCGAGGGGCGCACCGCCGAGGTGGACGGCACCGAGATGCACCTGCCGTGGGTCGGCGCCGGTGCCTCCCTGCCGATCTGGATGGGGGCGTACGGGCCGAAGGCGCTGAACCTGACCGGACGTCAAGCGGACGGGTTCATCCTGCAGTTGGCCGACACCTACCTCACCGAGTTCATGGTGAAGGCGGTACGGGCCGCCGCCGTCGAGGCCGGCCGGGACCCGGACTCGATCACCATCTGCGTCGCCGCCCCCGCCTACGTCACCGCGGACGACTCGCCCGAGGCGCTCGCCCACGCCCGGGAGCAGTGCCGCTGGTTCGGCGGCATGGTCGGCAACCACGTGGCCGACCTGGTCAGCCACTACGGCGAGCACTCCGACCTGGTGCCGGAGGCGCTCACCGACTACATCAAGGGCCGCCAGGGCTACGACTACAGCCACCACGGGAGGGCCGGGAACCCCGACACGGCCTTCGTCCCCGACGAGATCGTGGACCGCTTCTGCCTGATCGGCCCGGTGGAGGCGCAGCGGGCCCGGCTGGCGGAGCTCCGCTCGCTCGGCGTCGACCAGTTCGCCGTCTACGCCATGCACGACGCCATCGAGGCGACCATCGACGCGTACGGGACGGACGTCATCCCGCACCTGTGATGCCCTGTTCGTGATGGCCCGCCTGTGATGTTCTGCCTGCGATGTTGTGCCTGCGATGTTGTGCCTGTGATGTTCTGCGTGACGCCCTTCCGGCTGTGGTGCCGACCCGCTGTGGCGCCGCCCCCGAGCCGGCTTGTGAACCTGCCCGCGAGTCCGCCTGTGACCTCCACCTGAGCTCAGCCGCGGACTCTCCCGCGGCGGAGGGGAGTTGCCCATGCCCGACACCGCGACCAGTGGCGGAAGACAGTGGCACCACCCCGACGGCCGGGTCGAACTCGACCCGGCCGCCGGGGAACTGCCCCCCAACGGCTTCGCCAGCGACGACCTGCGGCCGGTCCCGGTGGCGCGGCGCACCTGGACCACGTACAACTTCCTCGCGCTCTGGGTCGGCATGGCCCACAACATCCCGTCCTGGACGCTGGCTTCGGGCCTCGTCACGCTCGGCATGGACTGGAAGCAGGCGGTGCTGACCATCGCGCTCGCCAACCTCCTCGTGCTCATACCGATGCTGCTCACCGGCCACGCCGGCACGAAGTACGGCATCCCGTTCCCGGTGTTCGCCCGCGCCGCCTTCGGGCTGCGCGGCGCCAACCTGCCCGCCCTGCTGCGGGCGGCGGTGGCCTGTGCCTGGTTCGGCATCCAGACCTGGATCGGCGGCGAGGGCATCTTCCTGCTGGCGGGCAAGCTGTTCGGCGAATCCTGGCGCACGGCCGGTGAGTTCGGCGGCCACCCGTGGACGCAGTGGCTCTCGTTCCTGCTGTTCTGGCTGATCGAGATGGCCGTCATCGCGCGGGGGATGGAGGCGCTGCGGCGGTTCGAGAACTGGGCGGCGCCGTTCGTCATCGTCGGCGCGCTCGCGCTGCTGGTGTGGATCACCGTCAAGGCGGGCGGGCTCGGGCCGCTGCTGGACCAGCCGTCCAGGCTGGGGTGGGGCGGCGGTTTCTGGAAGGTCTTCTTCCCGGCGCTGATGGGCATGATCGGGTTCTGGTCCACCCTCTCGCTGAACATTCCCGACTTCACCCGCTTCGGCGGCAGTCAGCGGGCCCAGATCCGCGGGCAGGCTCTCGGCCTGCCGACCACGATGACGCTGTTCGCCTTGCTATCCGTGCTGGTCACCTCGGGCTCCGAGGCGGTCTACGGGGCGCCGGTGTGGGACCCGATCCAGCTGGCCGCCAAGATGGAGAACCCGGTCGGCATCCTGTTCGCGCTGCTGACCGTGCTGGTCGCGACGCTGTCGGTGAACGTCGCCGCCAACGGCGTCTCGCCCGCCTACGACCTGGCCAACCTGCTGCCGCGCCTCGTCACCTTCCGGACCGGGGCGCTGATCACGGGGGTGGTCGGGATCGCGATCTTCCCGTGGCGGCTGATCTCCGACCCCCACGTGTACATCTTCACCTGGCTGGGCGTGGTCGGCGGCCTGCTCGGCACGGTGGGCGGAGTGCTGATCGCCGACTACTGGGCGCTTCGCCGTACCCGCCTCCGGCTCGCCGAGCTGTACCGGCCGGGCGGGGCCTACTGGTACGCGGCCGGCTGGAACTGGCGGGCCGTCGCGGCGCTGCTGGTGGGCGGGGTGCTGGCCGTCGGCGGCTCGTACTCCGCGCTCGACACCGACGGTGCCGAGCAGGGCCCCTTCCCGGCCGGCGGTCTGATCCCCGTCCTCAAGCCGCTCGCCGACTACGGCTGGGCTGTCGGGCTGACGGCGGCGGCCTTGGTGTACCTGGGGCTGACCGGGGTGTTCGGGAGAGGGGCGTCGCGAGGGGGCGGGGTGGGGGCGCTGACGGATGACGGATGACGGGAGGCGGGTGACGGCTGACAGGTGACAGAGTTTGAAATCTGTCTGCTGTCTGCTGTCTGCTGTCCGCTGTCCGCTGTTCGCCGTCCGTTGTCGGCTGTCACTCGTCACGCGGCTGTTGTCGTCACCCGTTCGACGGCGGTGAGAACCTTGGCCGCGCCGTCCTCGTCGGCCAGGGCGGCGGCTACGGCTTGGGCGCGGGCGCGGTAGCGGGGGTCGTCGAGGGCGAGGCGCAGGGCGGTGGCGAGGCGGGCGGGGGTGAGGGCGGGCAGGGGGACGGGGCCGGGGGAGACTCCGAGCAGGGCCAGCCGGGCGGACCAGAACGGCGCGTCGAGTTGGGCGGGCACGGGCACGGTGGGCGTCCCGGAGCGGAGGGCGGCGGCCGTGGTGCCGGCGCCCGCGTGGTGGACCACGGCGGCGGTGCGCGGGAAGAGCCAGTCGTGCGGGGTGTCGCCGATGGTCAGGACGGAGTCCGAGTCCTCGGCGGTGAGCTCGCTCCAGCCCGACTGGAGGAGGAGGCGCACCCGGGCGGACCGGGCGGCGGCGAGGACGGTCGAGGTGAGCCGTTCGGCGTCCGGGACCACCAGGCTGCCGAAGCCGACGAAGACCGGTGGCGGTCCGGCGGCGAGGAAGTCGAGGAGCCGGGCCGGGGGTTGCCAGTGCGGTCGGTCGGCCGGCCACCAGTAGCCCGCGACGTCCAGCCGGGGGTGCCAGTCGGCGGGCCGGGGCACCACCAGCGGCGAGAAGCCGTGCAGGACCGGGTGGTCGCGACGGGCCCGGGCGACGCCGCGCGGCGGCAGGCCGAGTCGCCGGCGCAGCCCGCGGACGGCCGGGGCGAACAGCTGGTCGGTCGTGGCCTGGACGGCGTGCCCCGCCAGCACGTTGCCGGACCGGCCGAGCGATCGGGTGCCGGTGACGGCGGGCGCGAACTCACGGGTGGGGGCCAGGGGTTGGAGATGCAGTCCGATGCTGGGGATGCCGGCCGCCTCGGCGACCACCTGGCCGAGCGCGCTGGTGGTGCTGGTGGTCAGCAGCAGGTCGGCGCCGAGTGCGGTGGCGTCGGCGAGGCCGTCGCCGAGGGCGGGCATGAACCTCCTGCCGAGCCGCAGGAGTCGCAGGACGGCCCCCGGTCCGCTGCCGGCCCGCAGCAGACGACGGCCCGCGGCGGAGGCGAGTTCGGCGCGCGGGTCGACGGGCAGGGGACGGAACTCCAGCCCGGCGGCCCGCACCGACTCGGCGAAGGTGCCGTGCGTGGCGACGGCCACCTGATGCCCGGCGGCCCGCAGGCGGGCGCCGAGCCCGGTGAAGGGCGCCACGTCGCCCCGGGAACCGGCGGTGGCGATCAGGATGCGCATGGCCGCAGTATTTCGGCGCGGGCGGCCCGCCGGAAGGGTGCCGCGCGCGGGCGGTTCGGCTCCAGTGCGGCACGGCACGGCCGGGTGCGGCGTTGCACGGTACGGCCGGGTGCGGCGCGGCCCGGCTGGTCGGCTGCCTCGACCGCGGCTCCGCGGGTGCCGGAACCGGGCGACGGGCGGATGGCGTCCTTGCGGGCAGAGCGGACGGGACGGGGCCCGTCGCGCCTCGGACGGGAGGAGAACGCGGATGAGCATCGTCGCGTGGATCGTGCTGGGCCTGCTGGCGGGTGGGCTGGCCAAGCTGCTGCTGCCGGGGAAGGACCCGGGCGGCCTGATCGTGACCACCCTGATCGGCATCGCCGGATCCTTCGTCGGCGGCTGGATCGCGTCGCACTTCCTGCACCGCTCGGTCACCGCGCACTTCTTCGACGCGGCGACCTGGGTGTCGGCGATCGGCGGCGCGCTGGTGCTGCTGGTCGTCTACCGGCTGCTGTTCGGTAACTCACGCCGCTGACGGAGCAGTTCAGCCTCGGCTCCGCTGCGCGGGTGGCCGGTTCGTACCGGTCCTTCCGTACGCTGGAACGGCACGGGGCCCTCGTACGTCCTTCCGGTCGGACCCAGGGGGCTCGGCGGGGTCGTCACACCGATGACGCAAGGGGCGGCGGATGAGCTGGATGGCGTGGATCGTGCTGGGCCTGGTGTCGGGGACCGTGGCCAGGATGGCGATGTCGAGGGGTGAGCGAGGCCTGATCGGCAGCACCCTGATCGGCATCACCGGCTCCTACATCGGCACCTGGATCGTCTCGCACTGGATGCACGGGACGGTGAGACTGAGCATCCTCGACGTCACGACGTGGGTGTCGGCGATCGGCGGCGCGATGGTCCTGCTCCTCGCCTACCGGGTGTTCCGCTTCGTGTCCAGGCGCTGACCGCCGGGCCCCGAAGCGGGGCCCGGCTTTCCAGGTGTCGTGGTCACCGGGCGTTCCGGTCACCGGCCGCCGCACCCGCTCACCGGTCGGTGGCCACGGACACCTCGCCGACCCAGCCCGGGAGTCGCTCACGCGCGGTGAGCCACTCGGGCGGCACGCCCGCGAGCCCGGTCCTGGCGGCGGTCACACCGGCGGCGATGGCACAGGTGGTGTCCTTGTCGCCCCAGCCCTCCAGGGTGTGCCAGACGGTCTCGGGCAG
This sequence comes from Kitasatospora sp. NPDC096204, assembly GCF_044763205.1. Lineage (NCBI taxonomy): Bacteria > Bacillati > Actinomycetota > Actinomycetes > Kitasatosporales > Streptomycetaceae > Kitasatospora > Kitasatospora sp. NPDC096204. The sequence goes on along the minus strand of NZ_JBIWFT010000002.1, from coordinate 75,346 downwards.
CGAGTGCAGGTGCCCGGCCGCGGACCAGAGGGCGAACGGCACGGTGTCCGGGGTGGAGATCAGCGTCCCCGAGCCGAGCACGTTGGCGGCGTGCCGGACACTGGTGTGATCGGGCAGTCGGGCGGCGATCCGCAGCCCTGAGCGGACGTCTGTGTCCGGCAGCCGTCCGGCGATCTCGGCCAGCAACTCGGCCCGGGTGGGCGGGTCTTCGCCCCGGCTGCGGACCGCCAGCGCCGCGGCGAGTGCGACCGCCACCGCACCGGCGACCGCCTCCGGGTGGAAGTGGGTGGTGAGCGCCTGCCGTTCGGCCTGCCGGGCCACCACGTCGAGGTCCTCGGCGAACCAGGCCCCCAGTGGTGCGACCCGCATCGCGGCGCCGTTGCCGTACGAGCCCTGCCCCTCGAACTGGCCCGCGGTGACGGTGCGCCAGTCCCCGCCCGCGCCGATCCCGCGCAGCACCCGGTGCATCGACGGGCCGTACTTGCGCCCGTACTCGCGGGCGTACTCCGCGGCGAACTCCCGGGCGAGCGCGTCCGGTCGGACCTCGCCCCCGTCGAGCAGGTGGCGGACCAGCACGAGCGCCATGGCGGTGTCGTCGGTCCAGTGCCAGGGCGCCGGCCTGACCAGCCGGGTGGCCAGCGCGGCGGGCGCCTCGTCCAGTGGCACCGAGAACCACCGGTCGCCGAAGGCGTCGCCGAGGGCGAGCCCCTCCAGACTGTCCAGGACCGGGCGGGCCGCACGCATGTCATCCTCCAGGTGAGATCAACTGTGTGCGGCAGTCTGGCCGACGGGCGGGGCGCCGGCCAGCGGTTTTCCCTCCGCTCGCCGGCACCCCGATCACTGACGTGCCGTCACTTCGCCTTCAGGCCGCCGAGAACGAGCCGCCAGACGGCCTCGAACCGGTCGTCGATCCCCGGGGTGGACCAGGTGGCCGCATAAGCCGGGTCGTGGAACGGGCCGGTGGCGTCGAAGACGGCGCGGGCGGTGTTCCGGATGTGAGCGAGCTTGAACTCCTTGCCCTCCGTGCCCTCCTGGACGATCTGCGCGATCTGGTCGACCAGGGTGTCGATGTGGGCTTCCACCAGGCCGCTGTTCTCCTCGACCAGCACCATGTAGGTGGCGAACAGCTCCGGGTCGTCCAGCGCCTTCTTCCGCTTGGCCGCGAACAGCGTCTGCAGCCAGCGGTGCAGCCGTGTGGCGGCGGGGCCGCCCTCGTTGGAGATGGCCGCCAGGTCGAAGTGCGCCTGGTCCAGCCAGCGCTGGGTGACGGCCTCGCGCAGCGCGGCCTTGCTGGGGAAGTGGCGGTAGACGCTGCTGTGGCTGACGCCGAGGCTGCGGGCGACGTCCACGACGGTGGCCTTGGCCGGGCCGAAGCGCCGCAGGACGTCCTCCGCTGCGATCAGGATCTGCTCGGCGGTGAGTGTGGTGTCCGTGGTCACGGGGAGGTCCGTCCTTGGGGTCGAGTGGTCGGGGCGCGGCGGTCGCGGCGGTCGGGATGTGGGGCTGGGGGGTGCGGTCAGCGTTCGCTGTCCAGGTGGGCCATCTGCGCGGCGCCGTACCGGTCGCCGGCGGCGGAGCCGGCGGGTACGGCGGCCTCGATGGCGGCGAGGTCGGCCTCGGTCAGCATGACGTCGAGTGCGCCGAGGGCCTCGGTCAGGCGGTCCCGGCGGCGGGCGCCGACCAGCGGGACGACGTCCTGCCCGCGCGAGGCCACCCAGGCGATGGCGACCTGGGCGACGCTCGCACCCCGGGCGGCGGCGATCTCGCGCAGGGCCTCGACCAGCGCCAGGTTGTGGGCCAGGTTCTCGCCCTGGAAGCGCGGGCTGTGGCTGCGGAAGTCGGTGCCGCTGAGGGCGCGTTCCCGGTTCCAGTGGCCGCCGAGCAGGCCGCGGGAGAGCACGCCGTACGCGGTGACGCCGATGCCGAGCTCGCGGGCGGTGGGGAGGACGGCGGCCTCGATCGAGCGGGACAGCAGTGAGTACTCGATCTGGAGGTCGCTGATCGGGTGGACGGCGGCGGCCCGGCGCAGGGTGTCGGCGCCGACCTCGGAGAGTCCGATGTGGCGGACGTGGCCGGCCTGCACCAGGTCGGCGATGGCGCCGACGGTCTCCTCGATCGGGACGTTCGGGTCCAGCCGGGCCGGGCGGTAGACGTCGACGTGGTCGGTGCGCAGGCGGCGCAGGGTGTAGGCGAGCGCGGTCTTGGTGGCGGCGGGGCTGGCGTCGTACCCGAGCCACTGGCCGTCGGGCGTGCGCTGGGCGCCGAACTTCACGCTGATCTGGACGCTCTCGCGGTCGCGGCCGCGCAGTGCCTCGTGGATCAGCAGCTCGTTGTGGCCCATGCCGTAGAAGTCGCCGGTGTCGAGGAGGGTGATCCCGGCGTCGAGGGCGGCGTGGATGGTGGCGATGCTCTCGGCCTCGTCGGCCGGGCCGTACAGGTCGGACATGCCCATGCACCCGAGGCCGAGGGCCGAGGTGACCGGCCCGGTGGTGCCGAGGGGGCGCTGGGCGGGGCGGGTGTGAGAGGACACGGGGGCTCCAGGGGGCGGCTGCGGTGCCGGGGAGGCGGGGGCAGGGTGACCTGGGTGCCACTATGGCACGACAGCGAACAGATTTCAAAATCTGTTCGCTGTCGTCTGTTATCTGAAAGTTGAAATCTGTCGATTGTCATTTGTTCGGGGCCGGGCGACGCTCAACCTCCTCGCCGCCCGCCGGGTTCTTCGGCCCCACCCTGCCCCGGTCCGCTGCGCCCGGCCCCACCCTGCCCCGGTCCGCCGCGCCCGTCGTCGGCGCCCAGGCCTCGCGCCCGCCCGGCGACCGCAGCAGGTGGGCGCGGGCCGGCGGCACGTTGCGCCACACCGTGCGCCGGCCCAGGCCGTGCTCCGCCTCGAACCGGCGCAGCAGCCGCACCACCGCCCGGTGGCGGGCGCCCTGGCGGGGGCCCGAGGTCAGGGTGCGCGCCATCGTCGTGCCGAGGTACCCGAAGTACGTCAGCTCGCCTCCGGGCACCAGCAGCCGAAGGTAGAGGTCGAGGATGTCCCGCACCCGAGCGGGCTCGAAGTTGGTGAACGGCAGCCCGGACACGATCACGTCGTACCGCTGCGAACCCTCCTCCGGCCGCGCCCCGTCCGGCGCCGACGGCCGGCACTCCGGCAGCTCCTCGACCCGGCAGGCCGACAGCCGCAGCCCGACCCCGGGGTGCCGTGCGGCCAGGACCGGATCCTCCCGCAACCGGTCGGCGAACCGCGGGTTGGCCTCGACGACGTGCAACCGGTCGCCCGGGCGCAGCACTCGGGCCAGTCGGCGGGTGACCACGCCCGTACCGGCCCCCACCTCCAGCACCGAGATCGGACGGTTCGGGCGGCTGGTGACCGGTACCACCAGCGCGTTCACCAGCTCGGGGCCGCTCGGGGCCAGCGCGCCGGTGTCGTGGAAGGTGTGCAGGGCCTCGGCGAGGAACAGCAGGTGGTCCCCGCCGACGGGCGAACTGTGGCGGAGGGCAGGGGAGTCGGGGCGGTGGCGGAGCCGGTCTTCGGTCATGCCGTCGACGCTAGGCAGGGCGGAGCCGCCGCGAATCGGCCGGTCAGCGGCGCCGACCCCCGACGAAAGTCGAGGGTGCGGGTAGCCGGAAGACAGAGGCGCTGCGCGGCGCAGCGCCCCTAGCATCGAGCCCGAAGTGCCGAACGCCGGCCCCACGGAAGGCATTCGGAACGCGGAGCGAGGAAAGGAGGAAGGGCATGCGCAGGAGTGTGCTCGGCTGGTACGAGCCGGACCACCGGGCCGGGATCGACACGTTGCTGCTGCTCGGCGTGCTCGGCCTGGCCATCGAGGAGGCCCTGGTCCAGTGGACGCACTCCGACGATCCGCTGCGCCTGCCGCGCACGGCCGTGGCCGCGCTCGCCTCGCTCTCGCTCGTCCTCGCCCGCCGCCACCCGGTGGCCTCGGCCGTGCTGCCGGTGCTCGTCAGCGGGCTGTTCAACCGGGCCTTCCCCGGGCTGTTCAGCGTCTTCCACCTCGCCTACCTCGGCCGGACGGGCCCCGCGACGGCGGGTGGCGCGGTCATCGCCGTGGCCGGCGCGACGCGCGCGGATTCGCTGCTCGGCTGGGTCGGTGCCACCGGGTCCCAACTCCTGGTCCAGGCCGCCGTCCTGGCAGTCGGCCTGTGGCTGCACGGCAGACGCGTGCTGATCCGCACCCTGCACGAACAGGTCGACGCGCTGCGCCGTGAGCGCGAGCTGCGCGCCGAACAGGCCCGGGCCGCCGAACGGGCCCGGATCGCGCGGGAGATGCACGACGTGCTGGCCCACCGGCTCAGCCTCCTGGTGCTGCACGCCGGGGTGCTGCGCGACCAGGCCAGAGCCGGCACCGTCGCCGCCGACCCCGACCGGCTCACCCACCGCCTCGAACTGCTGCGTACCACGGCGGCCCGTTCGCTCGACGACCTGCGCGACGTCCTGGGCGCGCTGCGGGCCGACCACCCACCGGCGCCGTCCGCCACGGGAGTCGAGCCGTCCGTGCCCGCCGGGGGCGGGCATGTGCCGGCGCCCGCCCTGCGCGACCTCACCGAGCTCGTCGGCGAGGCCACCCAGGCCGGCCAGCGGGTCGTACTCGCCCTCTCCGGAGACCCGGAGACCGTCCCGACCACCCACCGGCTGGCCGTGCACAGGCTGGTCCAGGAGGCGCTGACCAACGCCCGCAAGTACGCCCACGCCGCACCTGTCACCGTCCGGGTCGGCTACGGGGCTCCGGCGACGACGGTCGAGATCCGCAACGGCCCGGGTGAGGCGCCGCCGGACGAGCCCCGCACCGGTGGCGGGTACGGACTGGTGGGGCTGGCCGAACGGGTCGGCGCACTCGGCGGCCACCTCGACGCCGGCCCGGACGGAGGCGGCGGCTTCCGGCTCTCCGCCCGGTTACCCGCGCCGGACCGCCCGCCACGGGCGGTGCCCGATCCGGGTCCCACCCGTGGCGCCGGTCCGGCTACACCACCGGGGGCCGCGCGGCCCCACCCGGAGCGCGGGTCACCGCGCGCGGAGCGGTCCGAGGAATCACGGCGGCCAGAGCGGTCAGAGCGGTCAGAACGGTCAGAGCAGGACGCGAAGCCTCAGCCGAAGGACATCGCATGATCCGAACGATGGTGGTGGACGACGACGCGCTGGTCCGCCTCGGCCTGGTCGACCTGCTGGCCCAGGATCCGGCACTCACCGTGGTCGCCGAGGCCGCCGACGGGCTGCAGGCCGTCGAACTCGCCCGCAGCCGGCGGATCGACGTCGCGCTGATGGACATCCGGATGCCCCGGCTCGACGGGATCGCCGCCACCCGGCGGCTGCGCGAACTCCCGGACGGCCCGCGGGTCATCGCCCTCACCACCTTCGACCTGGACGAGTACGTGTACCAGGCGCTCGCGGCCGGGGCGGACGGTTTCCTGCTGAAGGACACCCCACCCGCGGAGATCGCCCGGGCCGTGCACGTCGTCGCCGGCGGTCAGGGGATGCTGCACCCGGCGGCCGCGCGACGGCTGATCGACCGCTACCACCGGGTGGGGGCGCCGCGGTCGGTGACGGCCCGCAGCCGGGTCGCCGGGCTCACCCCGCGGGAGACGGAGGTACTGCGCGAACTCGCCGACGGGCTCTCCAATGCGGAGATCGCCGGCGTGCTCGGGATGCGTGAGAGCACCGTCAAGGCGCATGTCAGCCGGATCCTGACCGGGCTCGGCGTCGGCAACCGGGTCCAGGCGGCTCTGCTCGCGCGCGACGCCGGGCTGGTGGGCGACGGGGGCTGAGCAAGCCGCCGTTCCAAGGTCGCGCCGTCCAGCCGTCCCGCCGTCCAGCGGTCCAGCTGTCCCGCCCCTGCCCGGCCGCCGTCCCGCCGTGCCCGGCTGCCGCCCTGTCGTGCCCGGGGGTAGCAGCCGAGGCACGTCGAGGCTAGGTGGGGCACATCGGGGCACGGTATCGTGCGGTGTTCACGCGGGCGTTCCCCGGACGTTCCTCCGGAGTCAGGGCGGGACTCGAAGCGGGCTTCCCTGAGCCGTCGCGTGCCCCCGGTTCGTACCGCGTGCTGAGCCGCTGTCACCCATCCGGCGTGGAAATGCCGTGCCTTGGCCGTTTGCGCTGCCGAACTCGGGCGGCGGGTCCATGGTGGAGATGGGCGCGATCCGGCGACCGCGCCCGCGCGCCGATCCAGGCCCGCGCGCCGAGCGCCCGCGCCGATCGCGGACGGGCGGCCTCCGAAGCGGGGCCCGGTACCGGCACGCTGGGAGCGGGGCCACCTCGCAGGAAACCGAACGGTTCTTCTAGGCTCACATCTCGGCTTCCCTGCGGCGGTCCGGCCACTGCGCCCGCTGTCAGGAGGCCGCCGTCCACGGGGGCTCCGGGCGGACCGGGGCCACCGGATCGAGCGAGGAGACGCATCATGCCAAGCACGCCGCCCTGCCGTACCACCGTACTTGGGCCAGTCGGGCCGCTCCGGCGGGCCGCCCATCATGCCGTTCGGCCGGTGTGGTTCGGCCGGGCCTGGTGCCCGGGTGGGAGTGGTCGGCCGGTACGGCCGCTGTATACCGGCGGCGGCCGCGGAGGCGAGCGTTGAGTTCCCAGACCGTCGGGTCGCACGCCGTGCCGGGCGCCGCCGCGGAACCCGCCCCGACACCGGTCACCGTCCCGGCCGCCACCGACGGCGAGGCCCGCGCCGCCGCTACCACCGCTACCACCGCCACCGGTCCTACTGCTGCCGCCTGCACGGCAACTGTCGCTCCGGATCCGGTCACCACGGTGCCGGCCGCCTCGGGGCAGGCCACCGCCGCCGCGTCCGCTACCGCGAAGACGGCCGTCGCCAAGGCGGCAGTCGCCAAGACCACGGCCGCCAAGTCGGCCCTCACGAATCCCGCCCTCACGAAATCCGCTCTCGGCAAAGCCGGCGTCGCGAAGACCACGGTGGCGAAGACCGCTGTCGCGAAGCCCACGGCAGGACCGGCCGCCCCCGCCACCCCGGGGACCGCGACCGCCACCACGGCGTTGCCCGGTGTGTCGCAGGCACTCAGCACCCGTGCCCGTAGCCTCGCCGGCGCCGTCCGGCGCCGCTGCGCCGACCTGGCGCGGATCGAGTCCCCCAGCGGTGACGCCCCGAGACTCGACGCCTTGGCCGAGGAGTTGGCGGCCGGGTTCCGTGCCACCGGTGCCACCGCCCGCCGTGAACCCGGGCCGGCGGGCGACCACCTGGTGCTGGAGTGGGAGGGCCGGGACGAGTCCCTGCCGCACCTGCTGATCGTCGGGCACCACGACACCGTCTGGCCGGTCGGCACCCTCGCGGACTGGCCGGTGACCGAGCAGGACGGTCGGCTCACCGGCCCCGGAGTGGTCGACATGAAGGGTGGACTCGCCATCCTGGAGGGCGCGTTGGCACTGCTCGCGGACCTGGGCGAGCGCCCGCACCGCACCGTCCGCCTGGTCGTGGTCTCCGACGAGGAGGTGGGCAGTCCGGACGGGCGGCGCCTGGTCGAGCGCCAGCTGCGCGGCGCCGCCGCGGTCCTGGGGCTCGAACCGTCGCACCCCGACGGCCGGTTGAAGACCGCGCGGCGCGGCAGCACCCGGGTGCGGCTCACCGTGACCGGCCGTGAGGCGCACGCCGGCAACGACGCCCACGACGGGGTGTCCGCGGTCGACGAACTGGTGGACCAGCTCGTGCTGGTGCGCGATCTCGCCGGCCAACCCGGTACCGAGCTCAACACCGGGCGGATCAGCGGTGGTACGCGCGCCAATGTGGTCGCCGGCCGGGCCGAGGCCGAGCTGGGACTGCGCTTCTCCACGGCAGAGGCGCAGCGCCGCACGCTCGACGACCTCGCCCGGCTCACCGCGCTGCGCCCGGGCGCCCGGGTCCGTACGGAGGTGCTGTCCAGCCGTCCGGCGTGGCCCGAACGGACGGGCAACCCGCTGTTGCGGCACGTTCGTTCGCTTGCCGCCATGCTCGGGCAGCAGCTGGACGGCGCCCCGGCGGGTGGGGCGGGGGACGCCAATCTGCCCGGCTCGCGCGGGCTGCCGACCCTCGACGGTTTCGGTGCGGTGGGCGCCGGAGCGCACGCCCGGCACGAGCACATCCGGCTCGACCAGATCGCCCCCCGGGTCGCCCTGCTGGCAGCGCTACTCGCCGTACCACTGCCGCGACTGCGCGACCGCGCGGAGGGATGAGCCGCCGGTGAGCCGCTGACGGCCGACCGCTGACGGCCGACGACGGGCGGACAGGCGACAGCGGACAGGGAACAGCGAACAACTCACAGCGAACAGCTGACAGCGAACAGCGAATCGCCGACGGATAACAGCTGACAGATTCTGAAATCTGTCAGCTGTTATCCGTTCCGCACCTTGCCATCCCCCCGTCCCGCCGCGCAGAATGGTACCGACCGAACGGTCAGTCGGTTGGTCGGCGCCCAGACGCCCGACCGACCGGGCAGGACACGAGAGGGGACCGTGGTGACAGCAGAGGTGGCCGAGGCGGTCCCCGCGCAGACGCCGGAGGACCGGTTCGAGGCGGTCGTCGCCGCCGAGCAGCGGATCGAGCCCAGGGACTGGATGCCCGACGCCTACCGGGCCACCCTGATCCGCCAGATCGCCCAGCACGCCCACTCCGAGATCATCGGCATGCAGCCCGAGGGCAACTGGCTGACCCGGGCCCCGTCCCTGCGCCGCAAGGCGATCCTGCTCGCCAAGGCCCAGGACGAGGCCGGCCACGGCCTCTACCTCTACGCCGCCGCCGAGACCCTCGGCGTCGACCGCGCCGAGCTCACCGAGAAGCTGATCTCCGGCCGCCAGAAGTACTCCTCGATCTTCAACTACCCGACCCTCACCTTCGCGGACGTCGGCGTGATCGGCTGGCTGGTGGACGGCGCCGCGATCTGCAACCAGGTCCCGCTCTGCCGCTGCAGCTACGGCCCGTACGCCCGTGCGATGGTGCGGATCTGCAAGGAGGAGTCCTTCCACCAGCGCCAGGGCTACGAGCTGCTGATGACGCTGATGCGCGGCACCGAGGCCCAGCGCCGGATGGTCCAGGACGCGGTGGACCGCTGGTGGTGGCCGTCGCTGATGATGTTCGGCCCCTCGGACGCCGACTCGCCGAACAGCGCCCGTTCGATGGCCTGGCGGATCAAGCGGCACAGCAACGACGAGCTGCGCCGGCGCTTCGTCGACATGACCGTCCCGCAGGCCGAGCACCTGGGCGTCACCCTCCCGGACCCCGAGCTGCGCTGGAACGAGGAGCGCGGCGGCTGGGACTTCGGCGAGCCGGACTGGTCCGAGCTGACCAGGGTCATCCACGGCCAGGGCCCCTGCAACGCCCAGCGGATCGAGCGCCGCCGCGCCGCCCACGAGGACGGTGCCTGGGTGCGCGAGGCGGCCGTCGCCTACGCGGCCAAGCGCGCCGCCGAAGCCACCGAAGCCGCCGCAGTCCCCGCAGCCCCCCAGACCACCGCAGTTCCCGAAGCTCTCGCAGTCCCCGAGGCCACCGAAGCCACCGAACAGGAGAACGGAAAGTGACCGACCCCCAGGTTGGCTCCCCGGCCGGGTCCAAGGCCGGCTGGCCGCTGTACGAGGTGTTCGTGCGCCCCCGGCGCGGGCTGAACCACGTCCACGTCGGCTCGCTGCACGCCTCCGACGACCGGATGGCCCTGCTCGCCGCCCGTGACCTGTACACCCGCCGCAACGAGGGCGTGAGCCTCTGGGTGGTCCGCTCGGACGCGATCACCGCCTCCACCCCGGACGAGCGCGACCCGTTCTTCGAGCCCAGCGGCGACAAGGTCTACCGCCACCCGACCTTCTACGACATCCCCGAGGATGTCCCGCACATCTGACGGGGGAGCCACCGTGCACAACGACACCACCACCGGCGCCGACCAGGACGACCACGTCTACCTCAGCCTCGCCGACGCCGCCCCCGGCCCCGAGGGCGAGGGCCGCTGGGCGTACGGGACGGGTTTCGCCGACCCGCTGCTCGGCGTGGACACGGCGCTGCCCGCAGGCCTGGACGGCGCCGACCTCGCCGCCTACTGCCAGATGCTGGGCGACGACGCCCTGGTCCTCGCCCAGCGGCTGATCGAGTGGTGCACCCGTGCGCCCGAGCTGGAGGAGGAGGTCGCGCTCGCGAACCTGGGCCTCGACCTGCTCGGCCAGGCCCGCCTGCTGCTCACCCGGGCCGGCCAGGCGGACGGCACCGGCCGCACCGAGGACGACCTGGCGTACTGGCGCGAGGAGCACGAGTTCCGCAACGTCCGCCTGGTGGAGACGCCGAACGGCGACTTCGCGTACTCGATCGCCCGGCTGCTGCTGTTCGCCACCGCGCGCGGCGCCCTGTACGAGGCGCTGAGCGCGCACCCCGACCCGGTACTGGCCGCGGTCGCGACCAGGGGCGTCAAGGAGCTGGCCTACCACCGGGAGTACGCCACCGCCTGGACACTGCGCCTGGGCGATGGCACGCCGTACTCCGCCGAGCGGATGCAGGCCGGTCTGGACGCGGTCTGGCCACTGCTGGAGGAGCTGTTCACGGCACACCCGGTGGAGCAGCGCGCGGGCGTCGACCCCGCGACGCTGCGTGAACCGGTGCTGCGCTCGCTCGCCGCCGTCCTCGCCGAGGCCGGGCTGACCGTGCCGGACGTGCCGCCGCTGGCCACCGTCCTGGGCCGGGCCGGCCGGGACGGCGTGCACACCGAGGCGTTCGGCCCGCTGCTCGCCGAGTTCCAGGTGGTGGCCCGGGCCCACCCGGGGGCGACATGGTGACGGGCGGCATCGCGACGGGCACGGCGGACCCGAGGGGCGCCGCGGACCCGAGGGGCGCCGCGAACCCGGCGGGCAGGACGGCCCGGGACCTGGCCTGGGCGGTTGCCGCGGCCGTCCCGGACCCGGAGCTGCCCATGCTGACCCTGGCCGACCTGGGCGTCCTGGCCGAGGTCGAGGTGGACGGCGGCAGCGGCAGCGCCGACGGCACGGTGACCGCCTGGCTGACCCCGACCTACTCGGGCTGCCCCGCCGTCGCCGAGATGGCCGCCGACGTGGACCGCAGGCTGCGCGCGGCCGGGTACCCGGACGTCCGGGTGCGGCTGCGGCTGGACCCGCCGTGGTCCACCGACCTGATCACCGCCGAGGGCCGCCGCAAGCTCGCCGAGGCGGGCATCGCCCCGCCGCGCCCCACCGCCGCCGTCGCCACGGCCGGTCCGGTGGCGCTCACCCTCGGCCCGACCCGCACCGGAACCGCGACCCCGCCCCCCGTGCCGTGCCCGCACTGCGGTGGCACCGCCACGGAGGAGCTGTCCCGCTTCGGTTCCACCGCCTGCAAGGCGCTCTGGCGCTGCCGGGCCTGCCGCGAGCCGTTCGAACGCGTCAAGGAGATCTGAATGCCCGCCGCTTCCCCCGCTGCCGCGTCCGCCGGTCCGGTCTCCGCGTCCGCCGGTCCGGTCTCCGCGTCCGCCGGTCCGGCCTCCGCCTCCGCCGGTCAGGCCTCCGCGTCCGTCAGACCGGCCTCCGCCACTGCGGCTTCCGCCTCCACCCCCGGCTCGGACACCGGGGCGACCGGTGTCCGCCCCGCCCGGCGCCCGACCTTCCACCGGCTGCCGATCGACCGGGTCGAGCGGCTCTGCGAGGACGCCGTCGCGGTGACCTTCGCGGTGCCGGACGGACTGGCACAGGAGTACGCCTTCCGCCCCGGGCAGACCCTGACCCTGCGCAAGCTGGTGGACGGCACCGACGAGCGCCGCTCGTACTCGATCTGCGCCCCGGTCGGCGGGCCGCTGCGGATCGCCGTCCGGGAGGTGCCCGGCGGGCTGTTCTCGCGCTGGCTGGTGCGCGAGGCGAAGCCGGGCGAGGAGGTCGAGGTGCTGACGCCGTCCGGCCTCTTCACCCCCGAACTCGGCGTCCCGGCCGACCACGTGCTGCTCGCGGCCGGCTCCGGCATCACCCCGATGCTGTCGATCGCCGCCTCCGTGCTGGCCGCCGACCGCGACTCCACCGTCACCCTGCTCTACGGCAACCGGCGCAGCGACACCGTGATGTTCGCGGATGAGCTGGCCGACCTGAAGGACCGCTACCTCGGCCGCTTCCAGCTGGTCCACGTACTCTCCCGGGAGACCAGGGACGCCGAGCTGCTCAGCGGCCGGCTGGACCCGGAGCGGGTTCGCGCGCTGCTGGCGGCGCTGGTGGACGTCGGCAGCGTCGGGCACTGGTGGCTGTGCGGCCCGTTCGGCATGGTTGCGGGGGCCAAGGAGCTGCTCGCTGAGCTGGACGTGCCGGGCGAGCGGGTGCACCAGGAGCTGTTCCACGCCGAGGACGAGCCGCTCCCCGAACGCGACGAGGACTGGGAGCGGACGGACGCCTCGTCCGGTGGCGCCTCGTCCGGCGGCGCCGCGGGCCCGCAGAGCGAGGTCACCGTCGTCCTCGACGGCCGCGGCAGCACGCTCTGCCTCCCGCGCGACCGCTCGATCCTGGACGGCGCCCAGCGCTCCCGCCCCGACCTGCCGTTCGCCTGCAAGGGCGGGGTCTGCGGCACCTGCCGCGCCCTGGTCACCGAGGGCGAGGTGGAGATGCGCCGCAACTTCGCGCTGGAGGAGAAGGAACTGGCCGCCGGCTACGTCCTCACCTGCCAGGCCCGCCCGCTCACCGACCGGGTGACCGTCGACTACGACCGCTGAGCCTCAGACGGCAGCCGGCTCCGTGGCCGAGCCACGGAGCGTCGGGCCGTCGAGCGTCGGGCCGCCGAGCGTCGGGTCACCGGGCGTCGGCGCCCCGAGCGTCGGGTCACCGGGCGTCGGCGCCCCGAGGGCCGGGTTCCCGAGCAGCTTGACCAGGTCGTTGACCGCCGCGCGTCCGGCCCGGTTGGCGCCGACGGTGCTGGCGGAGGGGCCGAAGCCGACCAGGTGGACGCGGGGGTCGGCGGTGGCGCGGGTACCGGTGAGCGCGATGCCGCCGCCGGGGGAGCGCAGCCCGAGCGGGGCGAGGTGCCCGACCTCGGGCCGGAAACCGGTCGCCCAGACGATCGCGTCCACCGCCAGCTCCTCGTCGCCCCAGGCGACCCCGTGCTCGGTGAGGCGGTCGAACATCGGTCGGCGGTGCAGCGCGCCCAGCTCCTCGGCGCGCCGGTAGGCGACGGACGGGCCGAGCCCGGTCACGCTCACCACGCTGCGCACCGGCAGGCCCCGCCTGACCCGCTCCTCCACCTTGGCGACCACCGCGCGCCCGTACTCGGGAGTGAACGGTCCGTCGTGGTAGACGGGTTCGGAGCGGGTGACCCAGACCGTCTCGCCGACCGCGGCAACCTCCGACAGCACCTGGATCGCCGAGGCCCCGCCGCCCACCACCAGCACGCGCCTGCCCGCGAACTCCTCGGGGCCGCGGTACTCGGCGTAGTGCAGCTGACGGCCCGCGAAGTGGCCCGGGTAGTGCGGGAGGAAGGGGCGGGTCCAGGTGCCGGTGGCGTTGATCAGAGCACGGGTGGACCAGGTGCCGTGGTCGGTCTCGACCAGCAGCCGGGAGTCCGGGTGCTCGGACTCCGCCCGTACGGCACGCACCGCGACCGGGCGTACGACCGGGAGCGCGTGCCGGGCCTCGTACGCCGCGAAGTACTTCGGCACCACCTCGCGGGCGGGGGCCTCGGGGTCCGGCGGCGGGAGTTCGGCGTCCGGGAGGTCGTGGACGCCGTGCACGGTGGCCATCCGCAGGGACGGCGAGCGGTGCGCCCAGGCACCGCCGGGTACGGGGTTGGCGTCGAGGACGACGAAGCCGCCGTCGACGCCCGCCCGGTACGGGGCGAAGCCGCGACGGCGCAGGTGGTAGGCGGCGGACAGGCCCGCCTGCCCGGCGCCCACCACCAGGACGTCCACGCGCCGCGGAACACTGTTAGTTGCACCGTAAACAGTCACGCCCATGAAACATCGGGGGACCGGCGGGTGTTCCCGCGAACCGGGCCGAAGACCGTCCGGACCGGGCCGAAGGCCGTCCGAACCGGGGCGGAGGGGCGTCAGGAGACCGGGGAGATCACCGCGGCGGTGCCGTAGGCGCAGACCTCGGTGCCGACATCGGCCGCCTCGGTGACGTCGAAACGCATCATCAGGACGGCGTTCCCGCCACGCGCCTTGGTCTGCTCGACCAGCCGCTGCATCGCCTCGTTGCGGCTCTCGACCAGGGTCTTCGTCAGACCGCGCAGCTCGCCGCCGATCAGCGACTTCAGACCGGCACCGATCTGGCTGCCGAGGTGGCGGCTGCGGACGGTCAGCCCGAAGACCTCGCCGATCACGTGGTCGACCCGGAAGCCGGGGATGTCGTTCGTGGTCACGACCAGGACGTCCGCGTTCGGGCCCTGCCCGCCGCCGTACTCGTTGATGTCAGCCATGGGACGCATCCTGCCAGTTCCTGCGTCCGAGTGACCGAGGCGGGGCCGGGCGGTGGCCGAGAAGGCTTCCGGAAGCTGGGCCGGACCCGTGATCGGGCGCCCGAAAGGCCGTACCGTTAGGCCCATGGGCGAGCGAAGCGATCATCCACAGGGGCCGGGCGCGGCGGAGGACTCCGGCGCGCAGGAGATCGAGGCGACGGTGGTGCTGGGCCTTCGGATCACCGACTGGCCGGCCCTGCGCGCGGCCGCGATCAGGGCCGTCGAGGAGCTGGACTTCGAGGGCATCGACCCGGCCGGCCAGCGCCGCGAACTGCTGCGCGAGGTGGCCGAGGACGCCAACGCGGCGCTCGGCGCGCTGCTGCACCCGGACCGGCTGGTGGCCGCCATCCCCGGGGTCGAGGCGCTCGGCGGCACGCTGGAGATCAGCGTCACGGAGGACTTCACCCCCGACTTCGCGGACCTGTTCCCGCTGGAGGGCGACGAGGAGGACGGCGGCGCGGGCGCGGACTGGACGCTCACCCCGCGCACCGCCTGCCTGCTCCACGCCCAGCTGATCGGTCTGGCCGACGCCGCGTACGACGACTTCGACGAGCACGGGGACGAGGCGGTCTCCGAAGGCGACGACACGGACTGGACGGTCTTCTCCCGGCTGCCCGAGCGCACCTGGCGGATGCACCGGGGCTGGCGCCGCGCGATGGCCCGGGCCTTCGACGACCTCGCCGACGACCTCGCGCTCGGCGAGTGGCCGCTGCCGCGCTGCCTGGCCGAGGAGATAGCGCTGCGGATGGCCCTGGTGGACGCCCGGGCCCTGCTCGGTGCGCAGCCCGAGTCGGTGGCGGACATGATGGGCGACCTCCCGGCCGACCTGTACGACTACGACTGGGACGGCTGCCACGACGAGCTGTTCGGCGTCTACGGGCCGGACGACGGCGATCCGGAGCTCGCGGCGGAGCAGCGCACGGAGCTGCTGCTGGCGGCCACCCACCCGGAGGGCTGGTTCCTGATGTACGAGGACGCGGAGGAGCGGGACCCGCAGCGCGGCTACCGGCGCTGACCGGGCGTCGCGGTCGCGGTCGCTGTGAACGGTGCGGTGGTGCGGTGGTGCGGCGGTGCGGACGGCGAGTGCCGGGCTCACTGTCGAGGCGAAGCGTCGAGGCGAAGCGTCGAGGCGAAGCGTCGAGGCGAACCGTCGGGGTGAACCGTCGGGGTGAACGGGGTGGGCCGAGTCGGTCGGAGCGGGGCTGGCATCCTGGACGGGTGACTTCTCCTTCCGACGCCCCGACTTCCGCCGCTCCGGCCCCGGCTTCTCCGTCTCCGGTTTCCCCGTCCCTGCCCACGGCTCCGACCCCGGCCCCGGCTTCGGTTCCGTCGCCGGCCGCCGTGGCCCCCGCCCCGGTGGCGGAGCCCGGCGACACCCCGTCGAGCGAGGACCGTGACGAGCGGCCGCAGTACGTGCTGCCGCTGGTCGTCCGGGTGGAGCGGGCGACTCCGCCGGGCCGGACGGACGCGCTGGAGACCTCGGCGCGGGCGGTGCTCACCCTGCTCGCCGACCTCCGGGTGACCGAGGCGGACGGCGAGTGGGCGGAGCGGGTCGCCGCCTGGGAGGACGCCCGGATCCGCAAGGTGGTCCGGCGGGCCCGGGGCGGTGAGTGGCGTCGGGCGGGCGAGCTGCCGGGCGTCACGGTGCGCGGGCGGGAGGCCGAGGTGCGGGTGTTCCCGCCGATCCCGCTGGACGGCTGGCCGAAGGAACTCGCCAAGCTCCAGGTGTCCGGGACGGACCTGGAGGAGACGGCCGAGGTCGGGCCGCCCGAGCCGGGCTTGCCGGTGCTGTGGCTCAACCCCGAGCTGGAGATGAGCGCGGGCAAGACGATGGCGCAGACCGGGCACGCCGCCCAGCTCGCGTGGTGGCGGCTCGACGAGGCGCAGCGCAAGGAGTGGGCCGAGGCCGGGTTCGCGCTCGCGGTCCGGACGGCCGCGCCGGAGGAGTGGGAGGACCTCGTGCGCAGCGGGCTGCCGGTGGTCCAGGACGCGGGCTTCACCGAGATCGCGCCGGGCAGCTGCACGGTGATCGCGGACCACCCGGCACTGCGGTGACGGGGCGGCGGTGGCCGAGGGCTGACGGCGAACAGATGGCAGCGAACAGATAACAGGTAACGGATGACAGCTGACAGATTTCGAAATCTGTCAGCTGTCATCCGTTCGCCGCTTCTCGTCGGCCGTCAGCTCCGCTCGTACCGCCGCATCGCCCGCAGCCCGCCGTAGACCGCCAGGGCCGTCCAGAGCGCCATGATCAGCAGTCCGGTCCAGTGGCCGTAGTGGACGCCCGGCTCGGGCTGGGTGCGGGTCGCGTACAGGCCGGCCCGGTCGGGCAGGAACTGGCCCAGCTCGCGGACGCCGGGGATGGCGGCCAGCCAGGTGGTGCCCAGGAACACCATCGGGGTCAGCAGACCGAGTGCGGCGCTGAAGTTGCCCAGCATCGCGGTCAGTCCGAGGCAGAGCAGCACCATCATCGGGTGGTACAGCACCCCGGCCAGGAAGCTGCGGGCCAGGCCCGGGGTGGAGAGGTCCAGGCCGACGGTGGTGCCGACGGCCAGGAACGAGCCCGCCGTCGACGCCAGCCCGAGCAGCAGGCCCAGCCCGGCGCCGAGCGCGAGCTTGGCGCCGTACAGCCGACCGCGCCGGGGGACGGCGGTGAGCGAGGTACCGATCATGCGGGTGTTGAACTCCTGCCCGATCAGCAGGATCCCGAGGCAGGCCACCGCGACGTGGCCGAACAACAGCCCGTAGAAGATCCCGCCGGCCGGGTCCTCGCCGGGCGTGTGGTCCTTCGCCCCGTAGGCGGCGTTGACGGCCGCCGTGACCCCGACGGTCAGCGCGAGCGCGACCAGTGGGGCCGCCCACTGCGAGGGCAGGGTGGTGAACTTGACCCGTTCGGCGCGTACGGCGTCGGCCATCGTGCTCATTGTCGCTCCCAACTCCGGTCTTCCATGTCCGATCTCCCAAGTCCCTTTCGTTCGGCGTCACGTGGCGCGTCGTAGCGCCCGCAGCCCGCCGTACGCCGCCAGGGCCGTCCAGAGCGCCATGATCAGCAGTCCGGTCCAGTGGCCGTAGGCGACCGCCGGGTCGTCGGCGTACCGCAGCGCGTACTGGCCGGCCCGGTCGGGCAGGAA
The DNA here is from genome assembly GCF_044763205.1 of Kitasatospora sp. NPDC096204. Taxonomy (NCBI): domain Bacteria; kingdom Bacillati; phylum Actinomycetota; class Actinomycetes; order Kitasatosporales; family Streptomycetaceae; genus Kitasatospora; species Kitasatospora sp. NPDC096204. The sequence continues at coordinate 57,819 of NZ_JBIWFT010000002.1, read as the reverse complement.
CTGGACCACCCGCCGCACTCCGGGCACACCGCTGAGCAGCGGCGAGAGCAGGAAGAGGGACGGGACCAGCAGCCCCATGGCGGCGGTGAGATTGCCCAGCAGGGCGGCCGTCCCGAGGCAGAGCACCACCAGCAGCGTCTGGTAGAGCACCCCGGCCACGGCGGTGCGGACGAAGGCGGGCCCGTCCCATTCGATGGGAACGGTGGCCGCGTACCCGGCGAAGGCGCCCGCCGTCCCGGCGGCGCCGACCACGAGTCCGACCAGTGCGCCGAGCGTGAGCTTGGCGCCGTACAAACGGCCCCGCCTCGGTACGGCGGTGAACGACACGTCGATCATGCGGGTGTTGAACTCCTGGCCGATCAGCAGGATGCCGAAGCAGATCAGTGCCGCCTGGCCGAAGTTGAGGCCGTAGAAGATGCCGACGCCGGGGTCGTCGGTGAGGCTGTGGTCCTTGTCGCCGAGGGCCGCGCCGATGGCGGTGGTGACGCCCGCCGTGAGCACCAGGGCGAGCAGCGGGGTGATCCAGAGCGAGCGGAGGGTGGTGAGCTTGATCCACTCGGCGCGCAGGGCGTGGGCGGCAGGAGCCCCGGTGGATGTCGCAACGGGCGTCGGCACGAAAGCGGTCGCAGAAGTCCCGGCAGGGGTCGGCGCGTTCACGCGGCGGCCTCCGCACGGTACTCGACGCTGTCGACGGTCATCCGCATGAACGCCTCCTCCAGGGAGTCCTGTTGCACGGCGATCTCGTACAGCACCACGCCGCCGGCGGCGGCGAGCGCGGCGATCCGCTCGGGTTCGGCGCCGCTCACCTCCCAGGCACCGCCGCCGACTTCGGTGGCGTCGAGGCCGTGGTCGGGGTCGCCGAGCAGGGCGGCGAGCTTGGTCGGGTCGACGGCGCGGACCCTGGTCCGGGTCCGGCCGTGGCGGTCGATGAACTCCGAGGTGGCGGCGTCGGCGAGCAGTCGGCCGCGCCCGATCACCACCAGGTGGTCGGCGGTGAGCGCCATTTCGGTCATCAGGTGGGAGGAGACCAGCACCGCCCGGCCCTCGGTGGCCAGGCCGCGCAGCAGGGTGCGGATCCAGCGGATGCCCTCCGGGTCCAGGCCGTTCACGGGCTCGTCCAGCAGCAGTACCGGCGGGTCGCCGAGCAGGGCGGCGGCCACCCCCAGGCGCTGGCGCATGCCGAGCGAGAAGCCCCGGATCCGCCGCCCGGCGGCGTCCGCCAGACCGACCTGGCCGAGCACCTCGTCGACCCGGCGGGCCGGCAGGCCGTTGCTCGCGGCGAGCCAGCGCAGGTGGCCGTGCGCGGTCCGGCCGCCGTGCAGCGCCTGGGCGTCCAGCAGCGCCCCGACCGTCCGCAGCGGGTCGGTGAGTTCGACGTACGGCCGGCCGCCGACCAGGGCGTGTCCGGCGGTCGGCCGGTCGAGGCCGAGGACCAGCCGCATGGTGGTGCTCTTGCCGGCGCCGTTCGGGCCGAGGAAGCCGGTCACCACGCCGGGTTGGACCTCGAAGGTCAGGTCGTCGACGACGCGCCGGCCGTCGTACTCCTTGGTGAGGCCCTGGATCTCGATCACGGCCCGCTCCCTCGTCTCGTCTCGCCTTGTCGTCGGTCTCCGCCGGGGCTCGCTGTGGCCGGCCCCGGGCGATGGCTCCATTCGACCGGAGCGGCCCGGTGCGGCGGATCCCGCCGGGGCGGGGAGCCGGCTCCCTCCCGAGAGGGAGCCGGCCGGAGACCGGCGCGGGAACCGGGAGCCCGGGACGGCCTGACAGGATGGCCCGATGTCCAAGATCGCAGCGCTGAAGAGCGCGGTGTCCGGGAGTACTGCGCCGGGAAGCGCGGTGCCGAGGCTCGTCGCGCCCCTGGTGGCCGGCACCACGTACGCACGACTGCTGCACCTGCTCGTCGGGTGGATCTTCGCGGGCGTCGTGCTGATGGTCTATCCGGGGACGTACCACAAGGGCGTCGGCGAGATCCTGACGGCGAGCATCTCCACGGACGTCGTGCTGCTCGCGCTCGCCGCGCTCATCCCGGCCGCGCGCCGGGCCGAGGGGGTGCAGGCCCGGCTGCTGCTGGTGCCCGACCGCGAGGAGGACATCGCCACCGAGCCCTCCCGCTCCTGGGCCGACCGGCGGCGCACGGCCGGCTGGCTGATCGGACGGGTCGCGCTCGGTTCGGTGGTCGGGTTCCCGGTGGTCTTCGGGATCGCCGGGGCCTTCGAGCGGCTGACCGGTCCGGACGCCCTCTGGTACCTCCCGTTCGTGCCGTTGGCGGCACTCGCCCTCGGCTGGTTCCTGGTGTACGCAGGGCGCCTCCAACTCGCCATGGCGGTAAGACTGCTGGGCCCGTCACCGGCGGAGCGCCTGGCCGAGGCGGAGCTGCGGGCCGAACGGCTGCTGGAGCGCAACCGGTTGGCCCGGGAGCTGCACGACTCGATCGGCCACGCCCTGACGGTGACGGTCCTCCAGGCGGGCGCGGCGCGCGAGGTCGGGGATCCGGCCTTCGTCGCCAAGGCGCTCGAAGTCATCGAGGAGACCGGCCGGCAGGCCATGGAGGACCTCGAGCGCACCCTCGTGCTGCTGCGCGAGACCCCGGCCGGCGCGAACGGCGCGGCCACCGAACAGCCCGGGATCGACCAGCTGCCCGCGCTGTTCGACACCGCCCGGGCGGCCGGCAGCCCGGTGGAGGCGCGGATCGAGGTGCCTCCCGGCAGCCTGCCGGGAGTGCTCTCCCGCGAGTCGTACCGGATCGTCCAGGAGGGCGTCACCAACGCGCTGAAGTACGCGCCCGGCGAGCCGATCGACATCCGGATCGCCGTACGGGACGGCCGGTTGGAGCTGCGCTGCGCCAACCGGCCAGCCGGAAACGGTCGTTCACCGGCCGGACCGGCTCGGCCGGTGGCCGGCGGGGCGGGCAGGGGCGCAACGCGCAAGGGTGGCAAGGGACTGCGCGGCATCCGCGAGCGCGCCACCCTGCTCGGCGGGGAGGCGACGGCGGGACCGGCGCGGGGAGTGGCACCAGGAGCGGCGTCGGGAACGGGGCCGGGGACGGGGACGGGGACGGGGACGGGGACGGCCGAGGCCCAGGAGGGGAACGGGGGATGGGTGCTGACCGTCCGACTGCCCCTACGCTTGGGCTCGTGACGAACGATCTTGTGACCCGAGGTGCGGCCGGAGGAGCCGTCGGGACGACGGACATCCTGCTCGCCGACGACGAGGAACTGGTCCGGGCCGGCCTGCGGGCCGTCCTGGAGGCACAGGGGGACCTGCGGGTGGTCGGCGAGGCCTCCGACGGCGCCGAAGCGGTCGCCCTCGCCCGCGCACTGCGCCCGCAGGTGGTGCTGATGGACGTCCGGATGCCGGTACTGGACGGCCTGGCGGCCACCCGCGAACTGCTGCGCCCCGGCGCACCGGGGGAGCGACCCCCGCGGATCCTGGTCGTGACCACCTTCGAGAACGACGACTACGTCTACCAGGCGCTGCGCGCGGGCGCCGACGGCTTCCTGCTCAAGCGCACCCGCCCGGCCGAGATCGCCCAGGCGGTACGGCTGGTGGCGGCGGGCGAGTCGCTGCTGTTCCCGGCCGCGATCCGCCGGTTGGCGGCCGGGCACGGCAACCCGACCGCCCGGGCGGCCATGGAGCGGGCGGCGCTGACCGAGCGCGAGGCGGAGGTGCTGCGGCTGGTCGCGCGCGGCCTCAGCAACGGGGAGATCGCCGAGCAGCTGTTCCTCGGCGTGCAGACGGTGAAGACGCACGTCAGCAGCGTGCTGGCGAAGCTGGGCGCGCGGGACCGCACCCAGGCGGTGATCGCGGCGTACGAGTCGGGCTTCGTCGAACCGGCGGAGTGACACCACCGGCACGATCCCGCCCGAACGATCCCGCCCGAACGATCCCGTCGAAGCGGCCCGCCGGGGGCGGCCCGTCGGAGTGACCCCGCCGGGGGCGGCCCGTCGGAGCGGTCCTGCCGGAGCCAACTCCTGCGGTGGGCTGTCAGGCCGGGTAGGCGTGGGTCTGGGTGGCCTTGACCGAGGCCCAGACCGCGACGCCGGGCGCCAGCTCCAACTCCGCGACGGCGGCCGGGGTGAGGTCGGCGGCCAACGGCAGGTCGCCGGCGAGTTCGGCGCGGACCTGGTCGCCGTGCAGGTCCAGCCCGGTGACCTCGGCCTTCCACAGGTTGCGGGCGCTGGCCTGCGGGCGCTCCCGGTACAGCGTCACGGCGGAGGGCGGGAAGGCCACGAAGGCCGGGCCGCGCAGCTCCTCGGTGGTGGCCAGGACCGTGCCGTCCGGGAGCGTGACCCGGGTGCCGTCGGCCCGGCCCTGGTACAGGTTCAGGCCGACCAGCCGGGCGATGTAGTCGGTGCGCGGACGCCGGGCGACCTCCGCCGGGCTGCCGGACTGCACCTCCCGCCCGTCCTCGATCACCACGAGCCGGTCGGCCAGCACCATGGCGTCCAGCGGGTCGTGCGTCACCAGCACCGCCACCGCCTCGAACTCGGCCAGGTGGCGCCGCAGCTGGGACCGTACGTCGAGCCGGGTGCGGGCGTCCAGGGCGGCCAGCGGCTCGTCCAGCAGGAGCAGCCGGGGGCGTACGGCGAGGGCGCGGGCGAGCGCCACCCGCTGGGCCTGGCCACCGGAGAGCCGGCCGGGGCGGACCGAGGCGTGGTCGGCCAGGCCCATCCGCTCCAGCCAGGCCGCCGCCTCGGCCCGGGCCTCGCGCTTGGGGCGGCCCTGGCAGCGCGGGCCGAAGGCGACGTTGTCGAGCGCGCTGAGGTGCGGGAACAGCAGGTAGTCCTGGAAGACCACGCCGACCGGCCGTTCCTCGGCGGGGGTGTACGCGCGTTGCGCAGGTTCCTCCAGGAGGTGACCGTCCAGGCGCAGGTGGCCGCCGGTGAGCGGGAGCAGTCCGGCGAGGGCGCGCAGGGCGGTGGACTTGCCGGCGCCGTTGGGGCCGAGCAGCGCCACCACCTCGCCGGGGGCGGCGGTGAGGTCGAGGTCGAGGGTGAACCCGGGGCGCTCGACCCGCAGACGGGCGTCCAGGGCGGGGCCGGGGCGGCTGTCGGTGCTCATCGGTGCGGCTCCAGGTGTCCGGAGTGTCCAGGGCGTTGGAGTTGTCCAGGGCGTTGGAGGTGTCCAGGGCGTTCGAAGTGTTCCGGTGTGGCCGGTGTGGCGGGTGTCTCCGGTGCGGGCGGGGTCACGGCGTCGACAGCCAGCGGTCGCGCAGGCCGACCAGGACGGCCACGGAGACCACCAGCAGCACCAGCGACAGCGCGATCGCCGCCTGGGGGTCGGACTCCATGGCCAGGTAGACGGCCAGCGGCATGGTCTGGGTGCGGCCCGGGAAGTTGCCCGCGAAGGTGATCGTCGCGCCGAACTCGCCGAGCGCCCGGGCCCAGGCGAGGACGGCCCCGGCGGCGATCCCCGGGGCGATCAGCGGCAGGGTGACCCGCCGGAACGCGGTCAGCCGGGAGGCGCCCAGGGTCGCGGCGGCCTCCTCGTAGCGGGGATCGGCGGCCCGCAGCGCGCCCTCGACGCTGATCACCAGGAACGGCATCGCCACGAACGCCTCGGCGATCACGACCCCGGTGGTGGTGAACGGCAGGGTGATGCCGAAGGCCGAGTCCAGCCAGGAACCGACGATGCCGCGCCGCCCGAGCACCAGCAGCAGTGCCACGCCGCCGACCACGGGCGGCAGCACCAGCGGCAGGGTGACCAGCGCCCGGATCACCCGCCGGCCTGGCAGCTCGGTGCGGGCGAGCAGCCAGGCCAGCGGGACACCGAGGACCAGCGACACCGCCGTGGCCGCGGTCGCGCTGATCAACGACAGGCGCAGCGCCTCCCAGACCGCGGCGCTGGTGAGCTGCTCGGACAGGCTGCTCCAGGGCGCCCGGATCAGCAGGCCGACCAACGGCAGGGTCAGGAAGGCCAGTCCGAGCAGAGCCGGGAGCAGCAGTGCGACCGGGACGCGCTGCGTGCGCGGGTGACGGCTCCGGGGGCGGCTTCGCGGATGGCTCCGGGGGCGGCTTCGGGGACGGCGGCCTCGCGGGCGGCCGCCCGGCAGGGCCTGCGCGGGTCCTGCCGGGCCGCCGCCGACGGTGCGGGCCTGCTGGTCCCGGCCCGGGTGGTCGTTCGCCCCGGAGCCGGCGGTGCGGTCGTTCACGGCGCCTGGAAGCCCGCCGCGGTCAGCACCTGCCTGGCCTCGGGCGTCCGGACGTACGCGACGAAGGCGGCGGCGCCGTCCTTGTTCGGCGCCTTGGCGAGGGCGGCGATCGGGTAGTCGTTCACGGCCTTGTCGGCCTCGGGGAAGTCCACGCCGTCGATCTTCGCAGCATCGGCCCGCACGTCGGTCCGGTACACCAGGGAGGCGTCGACCTCGCCGAGTTCGACCTTGGTGAGCGCGCCCTTGACGTCCTGCTCCAGGGTGACCGGGGTGAGGTCGACGCCGGCGGCCTTGAGCGCGGTCTGGGCGGCGGCGCCGCACGGCACCTCCTTCGCGCACAGGGCGACCTTCACGCCGGAGGCGGTGAGGTCCTTGAGGCCCGCGATGTGCTTGGGGTTGCCCTTGGGGACGGCGATGGTGAGGGCGTTCCTGACGAAGGTCGTGGGCTGTCCGCTCGCGCCGCCCGCGTCGCTCACGGTCTTCATGGTGGCCGGGCTGGCGGCGGCGAACACGTCAGCCGGGGCACCGGAGTTGATGCTGGTGGCGAGGCCGGAGCTGCCGCCGAAGTTGAAGGTGACCTTGCTGCCGGGGTTGGCGGCCTCGAACTTCCGGCCGAGTGCGGTGAAGGTCTCCTTCAGCGAGGCGGCGGCGAAGACGGTGACGGTGCCGGAGGCCTTCGGGACGCCACCGCCCGTGCCGTCCGCGTCCGCGGCGGTGTTCGGGGAGGCGTTCGAGGAGGCCGTGGAACCGGGGGACGAGCCACCGCCACTGCCGCAGGCGGTGACCCCGAGGCCGAGGGCGAGGGCCGCGGCGGTGGCGACGGCGAGTCTGCGGGTGGTCGGCGTGCGGGTGCTCATCGGTGCTTCCCCTCCGGGGTGCGCGCCGGAAGGGGCGCGGGGTCCTGATCGCAGGTGCGGCCATTACGGCGATCATAGTGCCGCAGATGCGAGCGATGAAGCCCCTGTCGGTTCGCAGGGCGGAGGCCGAAGACGGCCGGTGGCGGCCGGGTGGCGGCCCTCGGACTGTCGTGGAACGGCGCGTCCGGGACCGTGCGTGCCCGGCCTGCGCGTCTGGCGTGCGTGAGTAAGCGCGTGCCTGGCGTGCGCGCGCCGGAAGGGGCGCGCGGAAATTGTGTCGCGCCGTGAAGGGTCGGACGGTCACAGTGGTCGCCGTCCGTACATGCGGCCGGGGGCGGTCGGAGGCGCCGCCGCGGCCGAACCAAGGGGAGGAGTCCGTCCGTGTCCACGCTGCGCGTCACCGCCGAGAAGCTGGTCATCCTGGAGCACCCGAACGCCGATGCCCTGGAGCTCGCCCAGGTCGGCCTCTACCGCGCGGTGGTCGCGAAGGGTGCGTACCGGACCGGGGACCACGCCGTCTACATCCCCGAACAGGCCGTCCTCCCCGAGGGGTTGATCGACGAGCTGGGGCTGACCGGCAAGCTGGCCGGCGCCCGGGCGAACCGGGTGAAGGCGGTACGGCTGCGCGGCGAGCTGTCCCAGGGCATCGTCTGCCGGCCCGCCGCGCTCGCCGGCTCCGACCTGGCCGCCGCGGCCGAGCGCGGCGAGGACTACGCCGAGCTGCTCGGGATCGTCAAGTGGCAGCCGCCGGTGCCGACGTCGATGAGCGGCGACGTGGTCAGCGCGCCGGACCTGCTGCCCTGGGTGGACGTCGAGAACCTCAAGCGCTACCCCGACGCCTTCGAACCGGGCGAGCCCGTGGTGCTGACCGAGAAGCTGCACGGCAGTTGCTGCCTGGTCACGTACTTCGCCGCCACCGGCGAGGTGCAGGTGTCCTCCAAGGGCATCGGCGCGCAGGGGCTGGCGCTGGCCGAGGACGAGCGCAACCTGTACTGGCGGGCGGTGCGGGCTTACGGCATCCCGGAGGTGGCGGCGCGGCTGGCCGAGCGCCTCGGGGCCGAGCGGGTCGGCATCTTCGGCGAGGTTTTCGGCGAGGGGGTGCAGGACCTGGGCTACGGCGCCTCGGCGCGCACCGAGCGCCCCGGCTACGCGGCCTTCGACGTGTCGGCCCTGATCGACGGGCAGCTGAACTGGCTGTCGGCGGTCGAACTCCTGGACGGTGAGCTGCCGTTGGTTCCCGAGCTGTGGCGCGGGCCGTTCGACCCGGAGACCGTGCTGGGGTTCGCCCGGGGCAAGGAGACCGTTTCCGGACGTCAACTGCACCTGCGCGAGGGCGTGGTGGTGCGGCCGGTCACCGAGCGGTGGAGCCCGGTGCTCGGCGGGCGGGCGATCGCCAAAGTGGTCAGTGACGCTTACCTGACCCGCAAGGGGGGCACCGAATACGAGTGAGACGGGTCCGGAACCGACCGGGCGGATCAGCCCGGTCGGGCGGGTCCGGGCTCGCCTCCTTTCGGTGCTGACTGCCCGTCGGGAGAGACGGCGGGCGCATCCCTGTGCAGAAGGAGTGCCGATGGCCACCGACGTCATCCCCGCGCGCGCCCCCGGGCTCGTGCCCGCCCCCACCTCCGCGATACCCGTACCGTCCGGGAACCGTCTGGTCGGATCGCTCTTCGACCTCACCCGTCGCCCGCTGCGCAGCTACCTCGCGGCCCACCGCGAACACGGCGACGTGGTGCGCTTCCAGGCCGGGCCGCCCGGGCTGCGGGCCGACTTCTACGGGGTGTTCTCGCCGGAGGGCGTCCGCCAGGTGCTGGCCGGCGACGCGGCCAACTTCCGCAAGGAGAACTCCTTCTACGACGAACTGCGCACCAGCGTCGGCAACGGGCTGCTGACCAGCCAGGACGCCGACTACCAGCGTCAACGGCGGATGATACAGCCGCTGTTCACGCGGCGCCGGGTGGACGGCTACGCGGACGCGCTGGCGCAGGAGGCGCAGTCGCTCGTCGAGCGCTGGCGGGCGGTGCCCGACGGGGTGGTGGACGCGGCGGAGGAGACGTCCCGGTTCGCGCTGCGGGCGGTCGCGCGCATCCTCTTCGGCGCCGACGTGGACGAGGCGATCGCGGTGGTGCAGCACAGCTTCCCGGTGCTCGGCGATTACGTGAAGGAGCGCGGCTACGCCCCGGTCCGCCTTCCGCGCACCTGGCCGACCCCGGCCAACCGGCGCGGCACCGAGGCCCAGCGGGCGCTGTACGGGGTCTGCGACCGGATCATCGCCGAACGGGCCGCGCGCGGCGACGACGAGGACGCGGACGACCTGCTCACCCTGCTCGGGCGGGCCCGCGACGACGACGGCGAGCGGCTCGACCCGGCCGAACTCCGCGACCAGGTCCTGGTGTTCCTGCTCGCCGGGCACGAGACCACGGCCACCGCACTGGCCTTCGCGCTGCACCTGCTGGCGATCCACCCCGAACAGCGGCGGCTCGCCCGGGAGGAGGCGCGGACCGTCCTGGCCGGGCGGGCGCCGACGGCGGCGGACCTGGACGCGCTGCCGTACATCACCCGGGTGCTGAAGGAGGCGATGCGGCTCTACCCGTCGGCGGCCCTGGGCGGGCGGCGGGCGGTCGAGGAGACCGTCATCGACGGGTACGTGATCCCGGCGGGGGCACAGGTGGTCGTCGCGCCGCTGGTCACCCACCGGCACCCGGACCACTGGGAGGAGCCGGAGCGCTTCGACCCGGACCGCTTCCTGCCGGAGGCGGAGCGGGCCCGGCACCGGTACGCCTGGTTCCCGTTCGGCGGTGGTCCGCGGGCCTGCATCGGCCAGCACTTCTCGATGCTGGAGGCCGTGCTGGCGCTGGGGGTGCTGCTGCGGGACTTCGAGCTGGAGGCCGTGGACCGGCGGGTGGCGCTGGCGCTGGGGATCACACTGCGGGCGGCGAGCCCGATGCGGATCCGGGTGACGCCGGGCGGTTGACGGGCGGCTGGCGGGCGACAGCTGACAGGCGACAGGCGACGGGGTTCAGCGGACAGATGACAGATTTCAAACTCTGTTATCTGTCCGCTGTCGGTTGTCCGCTGTCGTCCGTACGTCGCCCGCCGCGCGCTCGTCGGCCGTCCGCTGGGTACACGACCGGGCCATTCGAACACACCACCCGTGTGTCACGGGCAGCTTTTCAGATCTTTGTCTGACCGATTCCGGCCGCTCGGTAGCGTCCCACGCACCCCGGACCGGAAGCGCACATGCGGCTGGCATATGCCATTCGTGTGCAGTCCGCCCGGCCAGGGGAGCCCGGGCGCACCGTGTACCGCCCCGGGCCCGACCGGTCGACCGGAGGTCCCATGGGCACCCTCACCAATCTCAGCCTCGGCTGGCTGACCCCCGCCCTCTCGTACCTGATGGCCTGCGCCGGCGCCGCCCTCGGGCTGCGCTGCACGCTGCGCGGCCTCGCCGCGAGCGGCCCGGCCAGGCGGAACTGGCTGGTCACGGCCGCCGCCGCGATCGGCTCCGGCATCTGGACCATGCACTTCGTCGCCATGTTCGGCTTCAACGTCGACGGCACCGAGCTGCGCTACAACGTGCCGCTGACCCTCCTCAGCCTCGGGGTCGCGGTGCTGGTCACCGGCCTCGGCCTGACCGTGGTCTGCTACGGCCGGCACCGCGGCCTCTCCCTGCTCTCCGGCGGCGTCACCACCGGTCTCGGCGTCGCCGCGATGCACTACCTGGGCATGGCCGCCCTCCGGATGCACGGCGGACTGCACTACGACCCCGGAACGGTCGCGCTCTCCGTACTGGTCGCCGTCGGTGCCGCCACCGCCGCGCTCTGGTCCGCCGTCACCATCCGCAACGTGTACGCGGCCGCGGCCGCCGCGATGGCCATGGGCCTCGCCGTCAGCTGCATGCACTACACCGGCATGGCCGCCGTCCACGTCCGGCTGGAGCCGACCCGCACGGAGCTCGGCGGAGTCAGCCCGATGGAGTTCGTCTTCCCGCTCGCCGTCGGCCTCGGCTCGTTCCTCTTCCTCGCCTCCGCCTTCGTGGCGCTCTCGCCGACCGCCCAGGAGCGGGCCGGCTACCGGGCGGCCGGCGAGCCGTCCGGCGGGGAGCACTCCGGCGGGGAGCACTCCGGCGAGCCCCCGCACCCCGGGTCCGCCCCGCACGGGCCGGCCCCGGCCGAGGCGGGGGCCGGGCAGCGCAGCGCCTGAGCTGCGCGTCCGCCGCGGCGCGCCCTCTGTGCCGCACGTGCCGCATGAGCCGCACGTGCCGCACGCCCTCCGCTATCCCGTTTTTCCGCCCTCCCCGCCCTCCCCGCCCGAAAGGCCCCTCACCGATGCGAGAAGACCGCGGTACCGCCCCCGGTACCCGTCGGGGTGCCCATGCCGGGCCGCCCGCCCGTCCGCCGCGCCCCGGCCCGTGGCTGCGCGGGCTGCGCCCCCGGAGCGTCCGCGCCCGGATCATCGCGCTGCTGATGGTCCCGGTCGTCTCCGTCATCGCGCTGTGGGGGTTCGCCACCGTCACCACCGCCCAGGGCGTCTGGGGCCTGATGCGCCAGCGCGATGCCCAGCGCACGCTGCTCACCCCCGTCGCCGAGACGGCCGCCGGGCTCCAGGCCGAACGCACCGCCGTCGGTCAGCTGCTGGCCGCCCCGGCGACGGCCCCCACCGCAGTCCGGGAGAGCGCCCTGCGCGAGGCCGCGGCGGCCACCGACCGGGCGTTCACCCCGCTGTTCCCGGACGCCCACCGCCCCGACCGGGGCTACAACCGCGCCGACGCCCAGGGCCTGGGCGGCGAGGCGGCGGCCCGGCTGGACGCCCTCGGCAGCTCGCTCGCCGCCCTGCCCGTCCTGCGCGACCGGGTCCTGGCCAGGAGCGTCGGCTGGCCCGAGGCGTACGCCGCCTACGGTGAGGCGGTGGACCGGGCGCTCGCCGCCGCCGGCGCCGTCGCGCCCTTCCAGGACCGCCAGGTGGCCGCCGACGCCCGGGTACTGCTGGAGCTGGCCCGCTCCCGTGAGCTGCTCGCCCGCGAGGACGCGCTGCTGCGCGCCGCCCAGTTGTCCGGCGGGCTCGGTGACGACCAGCTGCGGGAGTTCGCCGGCGCGGCCTTCGCCCGGCGGGAGTTCGAGCGGGGTGCGGCCGCCGACCTGCGCCCCGCCGACCGGGAGTCGCTGCTCGCCGTCACCGGTGGCCAGGACCACCGCGAGCTGGCCGGGTACGAGGACAGGATACGGACGGCCGCCGACGGGCGGACCGCGGTCGCCGCGGTGCCGGCCGACCGCTGGGCGATGGTCGCGGGCAATGTGGCAGGCGCCCTGCGGACCGTCGAGGACCGGGCCGGGCGGGTCGCCGCCGAGCGCCAGGACCCTTATGCCCTGGGCCTGTTCACCCCGGCCGGGATGGCCGTGCTGCTCGGCCTGGTCGGCGTGGTGGCCTCGCTGGTGATCTCGGTGCAGATCGGTCGCGGGCTGGTCACCGAGCTGATCGGCCTGCGCAATTCGGCACTTGAGCTGGCCGGACGAAAACTCCCGGCGACCATGCGGAAGTTGCGTGCGGGAGAGGAGGTGGACATCGAGGCCGAGGCGCCCCGGCCGGTGGGGCGGGACGACGAGATCGGCCAGGTGCACCGGGCGCTGGGCACCGTCCAGCGGGCGGCCGTCACGGCGGCGGTCGAGCGGGCCGAGGTGCTCTCCGGCGTCTCCGGGGTGTTCGTCAACCTCGCCCGCCGCAGCCAGGTCCTGGTGCACCGCCAACTCACCCTGCTGGACGCGATGGAGCGTCGCACCGACGACCCGTCCGAGCTGGCCGACCTGTTCCGGCTGGACCACCTCACCACCCGGATGCGCCGCCACGCCGAGGGCCTGATCATCCTCTCCGGGGCCGCTCCCGGGCGTGGCTGGCGCCGACCCGTCCCGTTGGTGGACGTGGTGCGCGCGGCCGTCTCGGAAGTCGAGGAGTACGCCCGGGTCGAGGTCCACCCGCTGCCGCGCGCCGCCCTGGTCGGCCATGCCGTCGCCGACCTCACCCACCTGGTGGCCGAACTGGTCGAGAACGCCACCGGGTTCTCCCCGCCGCACACCCGGGTGCACATCCGGGGCGAACGGGTCGGCAACGGCTTCGCGTTGGAGATCGAGGACCGCGGCCTCGGCATGGGCCCGGAGGTGCTGGCCTCGGCCAACCGCCGGATCGCCGCCGTAGAGCAGAGCGACCTCTTCGACAGCGACCGGCTCGGCCTGTTCGTGGTCAGTCGGCTCGCCCGGCGGCAGGACGTCAAGGTCTCGCTGGTGACCTCCGCGTACGGCGGCACCACGGCGGTGGTCCTGCTGCCGACCACGCTGCTGGCCGACGAGGCGGCGGCGGAGGCGATGGAGGCGGAGGACGTGCGACACGACTTCGAGCCGGTGGCGTCCCTGCCGTCCGCAGCGGCGGCGGGCGGTGTGGCGGGCAGCGCGGTGGGCAGTGCGGCGGCCGGGGAGGCGCCGGTGGGGCCGCTGCCCGCCGAGTGGGCACAAACCGGTCTCCCGGAGCGGGAGTTCACGGCGGTGCACGCCCGCGGGGAGGGGGCGGCGGGCGATCCGGGCAGCAGCGCCATGGGCAACGCCTCGAGTAGTGGTCCGAGCAGCGGTCCGAGCGGCGGTCCGAGGCGCCGGGAGCACCCGCGGGGCAGGACCGGCGACGGGTTTCCGGCGGTGGGTGGGCCACCGCCGGAGGGTGGGGCTCTGCTGGCGTTCGGCGTCCGGGGCAGTGACCCCGGGCCGGTGCGCCGCACCCCCTTCCGGGCCGACGGCGCCCGGGTGGCCGGTCCGGCTGCGGGCGGGGGTACGGGTGCGACCGCCCGTCCGCAGTCCGGACCGCCACAGCCGTACGGCGCGGCGCCGCACCGTACGGAACCCCGGGCCGAACCGGTACCCGGGCCCGGCGGCGCGGACGACGCCAGGCCGGAGGGCCGGCGACCGGGCGGCCAACGGTCGGAGCGCCACCGACCGGGCGGTCACCGACTCGACGATCACCGACCGGAGGCCCGGCGACCGGAGGCCCGACCCGCGAGCGGCCACGTACCGGACGGTCACCCGGCCGACCCGGGCCCCGCTGAGCTGCCGCGCAGGACCCGCCAGGCGAGCCTCGCGCCGCAGCTGCGCGAGGCCCCGGCCCGCCCGGCCGCGCGCGGTCGCCGTACGGCTGCCGCCTCCTCGGCCGATCCCGGAGCCGGCGACGGCCTCGGCGCCGCGGGCCGCAGCCTCGAGGAGGCGCGGGCGGCGATGTCCGCCTTCCAGAACGGATGGGCGCGCGGCCTGTACCCGGAGGGCCGGCCGGACCGCCAACCCGCCGACCCTCCGCAGCCGCCGCGGGCGCGCCACCCCCGACACCCGTCCCGACCCGAAGGAGAGCGTCCGTGATCGCCACCACCCACCGCGCGGGGGAGCTGAACTGGCTCCTCGACGAGTTGGTCCAGCGCGCCCCCGAGCTCCGCTTCGCCGTGATGCTCTCCGCCGACGGCCTGGCCATGGGCACCTCGGCCGGCCTGGCCCGCGAGGACGGGGAGCATCTGGCGGCCGTCGCCTCCGGCTTCCACAGCCTGGCCAAGGGCGCCGGCCGACACTTCGGCGCGGGCGAAGTCCGCCAGACCATGGTCGAGTTGGAGGGTGGCTACCTGCTGGTCGCGGCGGCCGGGGAGGGCACCTGCCTCGCCGTGTTCGCCACCGCCAGGGCCGACCTCGGCCTGATCGCCTACGAGATGGCCAGACTGGTCCGCCGGGTCGGCGAGCACCTGAGCGCCCCGCCGCGGGCGGTGGGCGGCCGGTGAGTCCGGTGCCCCGCCCGTACCGGGGGCGACATCCGGAGCACCCGAGGGCCGAACCCGACGGGCACCCCCGCAATCCGCTCGCCGCCGCCCACCGGGCCCGCTGGTACGACGACGACGCCGGGCCGGTGGTCCGGCCGTACGCGATGACCCGGGGGCGCACCGGGGCCGGGGAGCAGCAGTTCGACCTGATCGCCGTGGTGGTCACCGAGTTGCCCGACCCGGCGCTCGTGCCGGGCGCGCCCGAGCCGCCGGTCGGCCCGGAACAGGCGCGGATCCTCGCGCTGTGCCGGGGGACCCCGCTGTCCGTCGCCGAGCTGGCCGCCGACCTCGACCTGCCGGTGGGTGTCGTGCGGGTGCTGCTCGGCGACCTGCTGGCGGCCGGGCTCATCCGGGTCCGCCGCCCCGTCCCGCCCGCCCTGCTCCCCGACGAGCGCATCCTCCAGGAGGTCATCCGTGGACTCCGCGCACTCTGACCACCCGCCCGCCCCGTCCACGCCGTCCGCGTCGGCAGCCCTGCCCGCCCCGTCCGCGCCGTACGACGGACCGGATCCGTTCGACGCCGAGGATCCCGACGGCGCGGTGCTCGCGCTCAAGATCCTGGTGGCGGGGGGATTCGGGGTGGGGAAGACGACACTGGTCGGCGCCGTCAGCGAGATCCGGCCGCTGCGCACCGAGGAACGGCTGACCGAGGCCGGGCGCGAGGTGGACGACCTGGACGGCGTGGAGCGGAAGTCCACCACCACGGTCGCGATGGACTTCGGCCGGATCACCATCCGCGAGGGACTGGCGGTCTACCTGTTCGGCACCCCGGGCCAGGACCGGTTCTGGTTCCTCTGGG
Source organism: Kitasatospora sp. NPDC096204 (assembly GCF_044763205.1). NCBI lineage: Bacteria > Bacillati > Actinomycetota > Actinomycetes > Kitasatosporales > Streptomycetaceae > Kitasatospora > Kitasatospora sp. NPDC096204. The sequence goes on along the minus strand of NZ_JBIWFT010000002.1, from coordinate 42,178 downwards.
ACGAGCTGGCCCAGGGGGCGCTCGGTGCGGTGGTGCTCGCAGACACCCGCCGACTGACGGACTGCTTCCCGGCCGTCGACTTCTTCGAACACCGGGGAATTCCCTTCGTGGTCGCGGTGAATCGTTTCGCGGGGACACGGGAGTTCGGTCCGGAGGAGGTCGCCCGCGCGCTGGACCTGGACGCGGGCACACCCGTGCTGCTGTGCGACGCGCGCCACCGGGCCTCGGGCAAGGAGGTGCTGATCAACCTGGTCGAGCACGCGGGCCGGGTGCACGCCGCCCGGCTGCTCGCGGACGTCGCACCGGTGGGCTGAGACGGGCGGACGGAGGCGGGCCGAGACGCCGATGGCCGGACAGTGTGTGGCGGACGGAGAACAGATGACAGCTGACAGATGTCGAAATCTGTCAGCTGTCATCTGTTCTCCGTCATCTGTCCGCCGTCGGTCGTCGGCGGTCGGTCGTCGTCGGCGGTCGGTCGTCCGCGTTCGGCCGGAGGTGCTCCAGTCGTGCCGCCGAGGGTGTCAGCGGTTCAGCTGTGCCACTGGAACACGACCCGCGTCCAGGTGGATCCGGGGCAGTTGCCCCAGACCGCCCAGGCCTCAGGTCGCGCGCCGACCCACAGGCCGGTGCTGTACGAGCCGTCGGCGCAGTACGTGATGGTGCGCAGCCGCCCGGAGTAGACGTTGCAGCGACCCTCCCAGCGCCAGCCGTAGTTGCCGGTGATGACGCAGCGGTAGGTGTCGGTCGCAACGGTGTTCCAGGCCGGGATGGCGTCGGGGGTCGCGGTCCGGATCCGGCCCGGCGTCGCGGCGGCCGGCAGGGTGGTGGTCCCGAGTGCGCCGAGGGCGGCCGTGGCGGCCAGTCCGAACATGGCGAACTTCCTGGCGATGCAGCCTCGCACGGTGGTTCTCCTTGCTGGGGGGTTCTCGTCGGGCGGAGCGCCCCGACCGCCCGGGGGTCCGCCGGGAGGTGAACTCCCGCCCCCCGCGCGATCGGTGACATGTTGCACACGATTGACTGCGCACAGTGAAACGACGAACTATGATGTGACCTGTGTCACAAGTCATCCGGTTGGCTTACGGCGCTCCGTGCCCAGGGTCGGCCGGGTGCTCGGGGTGCCGATTTCCGGGGAGAGCGGCATGGCGGATTGCAGTGGTCGGAATGCGGGCGGCGGACGGGAAGCGGACTGCGCTCCGAGTGGGAGCGGCGGTCAATCGTCAGAGTTCAACCGGGTGTTCACGGATCTGCTGCCCAGACTCCAGCAGGCGGCGGCCGTCCTCGCCGGCGGCCCGATCGGAGCGGGGGACGTCGTCCACGACGCTTACCTCCGGATCGCCCGCCGGCCGGAGCGCTTCCTCGGCCATCCGCAGCCGTACGCCTATGCGTTCACCACGATGGTGAACATCCTGCGCGACCAGTGGCGCCGGGAGCGCCGGCGGGTGCCGATGCCCGAGGTGCCGGAGGCGGGCGACGCCGGCGAGCGGGGCCGGAGCGCCGCCGACTCCTGGGCCGGCGGGATGGCCGAGTCGCAGGCCCGCTGGGAGGTGCTGCGTCTGCTGGGCTTCCTGACGGTCAAGCAGGCCCGCGCGGTGGTGCTGGTGGACCTCGACGGCTACAGCATCGACGAGGCCGCCGAACTGCTCGGGCTGCATCGCAGCACGCTCGCCGTCACCCGGCGCCGCGCCCACGGTCGGCTGCGCGCGATCCTCCAGCAGGAGCGCGAGCGGGAGCGCGACCGGGAATGCGACCGGGAATGCGACCGGGAGTGTGATCGGCAGGGCGACCGGGAACGCGCTCGCGGACGCGGACGTGGGCGCGGCCGAGGGGGTCGGGACGGGTGTGCGGTCGCCGCTCCGACGCACCGGGCTGACGGCAAGTCGAACTGATGCGGCGCCCCGGCCCGTACCCTGCGAATCGTGATCACGTACGAGGACGGCCGCCTGCGCGCACTGGCCGAGGACGGCCGCTGGCCAGAGTTGCTCGCCGCCTACCGGCAGGGCCGGGCGGCCGCCGTGGCGGAGGCCGGTGAGGAGGCCGCGGCCGTGCTGACGGCACCGCTCGGCCACCTGATCGCCTACGCGGCGCCGCCCGAGCTGGCCGTCCGGCTGTTCGACGGGGACGGCGGCGCGGGGACGGCCGCCGGGGTGGCCGATCACGACGCCGGCCCGCTCTGGGAGGTGCTGGCGACCAGGCACTCCTGGTCGCGGCTCGCCCCGCTGCTGGGCCCGGCCCCGGTGCGACGGCTGGTCGCGCACACCCGGGCACTGCTCGGCGAGGACCTCTCGCACGGGTCCGATCCGCACGGGTCCGATCCGCACGGGTCCGATCCGCACCGGTACGAGCCGGGGTCGGCCTCCGGGCCGTACGGGCCCGAGCCCGACCCCGAGGGCGTGCCGTTGCGCCTGGAGCCGTGGGAGGCGTCGGGCTGGGACGAGGCGGCCCGGGTGCGCGAGTACCTGCCCGGCGGGGGTGCGCGCAGCGCGCTGCTGACCCTGCCTGCCAGCCGGGAGGGCCTGGGTGAGGTGGAACTGCCGCTGACGGCGGAGTCGGCAGGACGCCCGGACGGGCCGCGGGTCACCCGGGCGCTGGCCGGGCTGGGGGCAGTCGCGCCGTGGGCGGCGACGGCCTGCGTCCGCGGTCCGGCCGCGGCCGCGGCCGCCCTGCTCGCCCGCGACCGTCGGGTGGTCGGCGGGTACCTGCCGTTCCCGCTCGCCTACCCGGCGCTGGTGCGGGCCGCCGCCGTGGGACGGGACCAGGGCTGCGCGCACGGGCGGCTGGCGCTGTGGCGGGCGCTGGCCGCGATGGCCGCGATGGACGGGCCGGACGGAGCGGACGCTCGGGAAAGGGCAGCCGGGACGGCCGGGACGGGCGGAGTGGACCGCGCCGAGGTGAACGCGCTGGTGGCCCGGATGCGCTGCTTCACCTGGCAGGAGCCGTCGGCCGGGCTGCACCATCTGCACGTCGCGCTGGAGGATCCGGCCAGCGGGGTGGCCTGGGTGGTCAGCGGCTCGCAGGAGCTGTGACGAGCGAGCCGGTAGGCCCGTCCGGGCTGACCGACCGGCCCGGGAAAGACGAAACCCCCGGCCTGGGAAAGACGAAGCCCCTGGCCGGGGGAAGACGAAACCCCCGGCCAGGCGCCGTTTCCGGGGTTGGTGGAGGCGCCGGGCCGGGGGAGTGTGAGGGCCGCTGCCGGGCTCAGGCGCCGGCGGGAGCGGCGCCCTGGGCGGGAACGGCCTCGGGGGCGGCAGCCGCGGAACCGTCCGCCGCGGTGGCCGGGCCGGCGGGCGCGCCGTGGACGTCGACCAGCGTCTGCTCGTCGAACGGCAGCTCTCCGGCCAGCACCCGCCGGGAGCGCTCGGTGTCGAGCTCGCCGGTCCAGTGCCCGATCAGGACGGTCGCGACGGCGTTGCCCGCGAAGTTGGTGAGGGCGCGGGCCTCCGACATGAAGCGGTCGATGCCGACGATCAGGCCGACCCCGTCCACCAGCGCGGGCTTGTGCGACTGCAGCCCGCCCGCGAGGGTGGCCAGTCCGGCGCCGGTGACCCCGGCCGCGCCCTTGCTCGCGATCACCATGAAGACCAGCAGCGAGAGCTGCTCGCCGAGCGACATCGGCTTGTCCATCGCCTCGGAGATGAAGATCGAGGCCATGGTCAGGTAGATGGCGGTGCCGTCGAGGTTGAAGCTGTAGCCGGTCGGCACGGTGATGCCGACGACCGGGCGGCTGACGCCCAGGTGCTCCATCTTGGCGATCAGGCGGGGCAGCGCGCTCTCGGAGGAGGAGGTCGAGAGGATCAGCAGGAACTCGCGGCCGAGGTACTTCAGCAGCGAGAACACGTTGACCCCGGCGACCAGGCGCAGCAGCGTGCCCAGCACCACGACGACGAACAGCACGCAGGTGACGTAGAAGCCGATCATGATGACGGCCAGGCTCTTCAGCGCGGCGGTGCCGGTGGCTCCGACCACGGCGGCCATGGCCCCGAAGGCGCCGATCGGCGCGACCCACATGATCATCGACATGATCCGGAAGACCAGCCGCTGCAGGTGCTCGATCCCGCGCAGCACCGGCGCGCCGGCCGTGCCCATCGCCTGGAGGGCGAATCCGGCGAGCAGGGCGACCAGCAGGGTCTGGAGCACCTTGCCCTGGGTGAGGGCCGAGAACAGGGTCTCGGGGATCATCCCGAGCAGGAAGTCGGTGGTCGACTGGGCGCCGCCGGCGGCGGCCTGGGCGTGGCCGGACTTGGCGAGCGCGGCGGTCAGGTGCAGGCCGCCGCCGGGCTCCAGCAGGTTGCCGACGACCATGCCGATGCCCAGCGCGACGGTCGACATGGCGAGGAAGTAGCCGATGGCGAGGCCGCCGACCTTGCCGACCTTGGCGGCCTTGGTCACCGAGCCGATGCCCAGGACGATGGTGCAGAAGATCACTGGGCTGATCATCATCTTGATCAGGTTGACGAAGCCCGTACCGACCGGCTTCAGCCCCACGGCGAAACCGGGGGCGGCCAGGCCGACCACCACACCCGCGACCACCGCGGCGATCACGGCGATGTAGAGGTAGTGGGTCCGGTCCTTGCGTCTGGGTCCCGCCGCCGTGGCGGCTCCGGTGATCGACATCTGCGGCTCCCTTGCCGTGCAGTCCTGGTGGCCCCGGGGGATGGGCCGCTCTGACTATGGGCCCGGAGGTGACGGAGGTCACGTTTGCGTTCATAGAGTTCATGAACGGTACGGGTGGCCCGGATGTCCGGGCCGCGAACGGCGCGGGCCGGGGGCCGCGAACGGCGCGGGCCGGGGGTCGTGAACGGCGCGGGCCGGGGGTCGTGAACGGTGTGGGCCGGGCGGCCGCGAACGTCGGCGCGGGCCGGGTGGGCGCGGGCGGGGTGCGGTCGCCCGTCGCCGTGCCCTGGGGTCGTCCGGGAGCGTGGTGCACACTGGCAGGCATGTCCGAGCGCACCGCCCCCACCGCCCCGCGCCGCCGTTCGCACCGGTCGACGGGCCGCGGGCCCCGGCGGCTGGTCCGCAGCCTGGCCGGGCAGCTGTTCGTCGTCCAGGTGGTGATCGTCGCCGCCGTGGTCGCCGGCGGCGCGGTGCTCGCGTACCTCTTCACCGCCGGCCGCACCGAGGACGCCGCCCGCCGCCAGGTGACCGCGGTCGCGCACGCCGTCGCGGACTCGCCGTCCGTCCGCGCGGCCGTCGGCGGCCCGGACCCGACCGCGGCGCTCCAGCCGTACGTCGAGCAGGTGCGGGCCGACACCAGGGTCTCCTTCATCACCGTCATGGACACCGACGGCGTGCGCTGGACCCACCCGCTGCCCGAGCAGATCGGCCGGACCTACCTCGGGCACATCGACTGGGCGCTCGCCGGGCAGACCCGCAGCGAGACGTACACCGGAACGCTCGGCCCGTCCGTCCGGGTGGTCACCCCGGTCTGGGACGACCGGCACCAGGTGGTCGCGCTGGTCAGCGCGGGCCTCACGGTGGACTCGATCTCCGCGCAGCTGAGCGGTCCGCTGCTCGCCCTGGTCGGGGTGGCGGTGGCCGCGCTCGCGCTCGGCGGCGTCGGCACCTACCTCGCCAACTCCCGGCTTCGGCGGCACACCCACGGGATGGGACCGGACGAGCTGAGCCACCTCTACGAGTACCACCAGGCCACCCTGCACGCGGTGCGCGAGGGGCTGATCCTGGTCGACCGCTCGCACCGGGTGGTGCTGTGCAACGACGCCGCCCGTGAACTGCTCGGACTGGCCGGTGACTTGGAGGGACGTCCGGTGGTGGAGCTGGGCCTGCCGGAGGCGCTGGTCGCGGCCGTGCTGGGGAAGGAGCCGGTCCGGGACGAGGTGCACCTGACGGCCGAACGGGTCGTGGTGCTGAACACCTCCACCATCGGCTCCGGAGCCGGCCTCGGCCGGGTGGTCACCCTCCGGGACCACACCGAACTCCAGGCACTCAGCGGAGAGTTGGACTCGGTGCGCGGCTTCACCGAGGCGCTCGGCGCGCAGGCGCACGAGGCCGCCAACCGCCTGCACGCCGTGGTCTCGCTGATCGAACTGGGCCGCCACGAACAGGCGGTGGAGTTCGCGACCGCCGAACTCGAACTCGCCCAGCAGCTCACCGACCGGGTGGTCGCGGCGGTGAGCGAGCCGGTGCTGGCCGCGCTGCTGCTCGGCAAGGCGGCCCAAGCCGCCGAACGGGGGGTGGAGTTGACCCTCACCGAGGACAGCCGGATCGACGACGGGGTGCTGCCGCCCGGGCTCTCCGCACGGGACCTGATCACCGTGCTCGGCAACCTCATCGACAACGCCGTGGACGCCGCGATCGCCGGAGCGGCCGAGAGCCCCGTCCCGCCCGAGGTCACCGTCACGGCGCGGATCGCCGACGGCCGGGACTGCGGCGTTCGGGGCGGTGGTGTTCGGGGCGGTGGCAGTCGGGACGGCGGCGGCCGGGACCGCGGGAGCGACGGCCGGGGCGGCGACGGGGACGCGGAGGCGCCCGGCGAGTGCCTGCTGCTGCGGGTCGCCGACACCGGCGCGGGGATCGACCCGGGCGCGGTCGAGGACGTGTTCCGGCGCGGCTGGAGTACCAAGCAGGACGGCCGGGGGCACGGGCTCGGGCTGGCGCTGGTCGCCCAGACCGCCCGGCGCAACGGCGGCACCGTCGAGGTCGGACGGGAGCGCGGCGCGGTGCTCACGGTGCGGCTGCCGCTGGCCGTCCGGGCGGGGGAGCCGGGAGGACCGGGCGGGTCGGGGGAGCCGGGGGAGCCGGGCAGGTCGGCGGGCGGGCCGGAGGAGTCCGCCGGTCGGGAGCAGGAAGGGGCCCTGGCATGAGCGGCGCCGCCGACAGCACGGCCGACACCGCGATCGGCGCCCCCGCCGGGAAGGAGATCTCCGTCCTGGTGGTCGAGGACGACCCGGTGGCCGCCGCCGCGCACACCCTGTACGTGCGGCGCGAGCCCGGCTTCCACGCCGCAGGCGCGGTCCACAGCTGCGCCGACGCGCTGCGCTTCCTGGACCGGGCCCGCGCGGCCGGGACGCCCGTCGACCTCATCCTGCTCGACCTCTACCTGCCGGACGGTCACGGGCTCCAGCTCTGCCGAACCCTGCGCGCGGCCGGTCACAGCACCGACGTCATCGCGGTGACCTCGGCCCGTGACCTCGCCATGGTCCGGCAGGCCGTCTCCGCGGGCGTCGTGCAGTATCTGCTGAAACCGTTCAGCGCGGCCGCCCTGCACGACCGCCTGGAGCGTTACGCCCGCTACCGCGACAGCCTCGGGCGCACCGGCGAGGCGACCGGCCAGGAGGAGGTCGACCAGGCGCTCGCGCTACTCCGCACGCCGGAGCGCACCACCCTCCCCAAGGGGCTGAGCGCGCCCACCCTGGACTCCGTCGCCTCGGTCCTGCGCGAGGCGGCCACCGGGCTGTCGGCCGCGGCCGCCGGCGCCGCCGCCGGGGTCTCGCGGATCACCGCGCGGCGCTACCTGGAGCACCTGGTGGAGACCGGATGCGCGGTGCGGGAGCCGCAGTACGGCAGCGTCGGGCGGCCGGAACTCTGCTACCGGTGGAGGAGCCGCGCCTGACGGTTCACCGAGCCTGAGCCCGAGTCTGAGCCCGAGCCCGAGCCCCGGACCGTGGTCGGGGCCTTATGCGGGCCCGGACCGTCGGTCGGAGGGGGAGGGGTCCGGGCCGTGACCTTTCCGCGCGGCGCTCGTTGGGGGAACCAGGGGAGGTTCACTCGCGCGGGTGGTTCTGGGGGCCCGAGGGCATTCCGCCAGGTCAAGGCCAGTAAAGTTAGGCTTACCTAACTTCTCCTGGGGGTTTCTCGTGTCGCTCGCTGCCGTACCCGTCCAGGCCACCTCCGGAACCCCGGCCGCCGGTGAAGCCATCCTGCGCCGTCAGCGCGTTCGCGAGTCCGCCGCCAGAACCTACGCCCGCTCCTTCCCGATCGTCCCGGTCCGCGCCCACGGCATGACCGTCGAGGGCGCCGACGGGCGGCGCTACCTGGACTGCCTCTCCGGCGCCGGCACGCTCGCCCTCGGCCACAACCACCCGGTGGTGCTGGAGGCGATCCGCCGCACCCTCGACAGCGGCGCCCCGCTGCACCTGCTCGACCTCGCCACCGCGGAGAAGGACGACTTCACCAGCGCGCTGTTCGAGAGCCTGCCCGCGGAGTTCGCTGCCCGCGCCCGGGTGCACTTCTGCGGACCGGCCGGGACGGACGCCGTCGAGGCCGCCCTCAAACTGATGCAGACCGCCACCGGCCGCTCCGGCGCGCTCGCCTTCACCGGCGCCTACCACGGCATGACCGCCGGCGCCCTCGCGCTCACCGGCAACGTCGCCGTCAAGGAGCCGCTGCCGAGCGGCGGCGAGGTCGCCCGGCTGCCCTACCCGTACGGCTACCGCTGCCCGTTCGGGGTCGGCGGCGAGGCGGGTGCCGAACTCGCCGAGACGTACGTGGAGCGGCTGCTGGACGACCCGTCGGGCGGTGTGGTGGCGCCCGCCGCGATGATCCTGGAGGCCGTCCAGGGCGAGGGCGGCGTCGTCCCCGCGCCCGACGGGTGGCTGCGCGCGATGCGTCGGATCACCGCCGAGCGCGGCATCCCGCTGATCGTCGACGAGGTGCAGACCGGAGTCGGCCGCACCGGGGCGATGTGGGCGATCGAGCACAGCGGCATCGTCCCGGACGCCATGGTCCTCTCCAAGGCCATCGGCGGCAGTCTGCCGCTCGCTGTCGTCGTCTACCGCGAGGACTACGACGGCTGGCGCCCCGGCGCCCACACCGGCACCTTCCGCGGCAACACCCTCGCCATGGCCGCCGGGGCCGCGACGCTGCGCCACGTCGCGGCGAACGGGCTGGCCGAGCGGGCCGCCGCCGTCGGCGAGCGGATGGCGGCCCGGCTGCGCGAACTCGCGACCGAGCTGCCGGTGATCGGCGACGTGCGCGGCCGGGGACTGATGCTCGGGGTCGAGCTGGTCGACCCGGAGGCCGAGCCCGACGCGTGCGGCGCCCGGCCGGCCGACCCGGCGCTCGCGGTGCGGGTCCGGGAGGCGTGCCTGGCCCGGGGGTTGATCGTCGAACTCGGCGGACGCCACGACGCGGTGCTGCGGCTGCTCCCGCCACTGACCATCACGGGCGAACAGGTGGCGGCGGTACTGGAGCGGCTGGCGGACGCGATCGCGGCGGTGTCCGCGAGCGGGCCCGGCGGTGGGCCGTCGGGCGCGCTGGTTCACGGTTCGGCGGGCGCGCTGGTTCACGGTTCGGCGGGCGGTCCGGCGGCTCGGGAGAAGCGGTGATCGGGGCCGGACCCGACCCCGTCGGGCTCCCTGACGACGGCGTCGCGACGGACGCCCTGGCGGGCGGCACGGCCGGGCCGGGCGCGCTCGGACCACTGCTGGCCACTGTCCTCGACTCCCTGGAGCGCGGCACCGCCAAGCGCTCCGGACCGCTGCCGAAGGGCACCCCGGCCGAGATCGCCGCACTCGTCGACGACGCGCTGGCCACCGCCGACGGACCCGGTGCGCTCGCCCGGCTCACCGAACTGCTCGCCCACGCCGCCGCCGACCCCGCCGACCCGGCTTGCGCCGCACACCTGCACTGTCCGCCGCTCGCCGTCGCCACCGCGGCGGACCTCGCGGTCAGCGCCCTCAACCCCTCCCAGGACTCCTGGGACCAGGCCCCCGCCGCCACCGCCCTGGAGAGCGCCCTGCTCGCCGAGATCGCCGGACTGGTCGGCTACGACCCGGACCGCGCCGCCGGCGTCCTCACCTCCGGCGGCACCGAGTCCAACCTCATGGGGCTCATGCTGGCGCGCGACCAGAAACTCGACGGCATCGTCGAGTTGGACGGCCTCCCGGCCGGCGTCCGGCCGTGCATCCTCGCCTCCGAGGCCGCGCACTTCTCCGTCCAGCGTGCCGCCGCCCTGCTCGGACTCGGCGAGCGGGCCGTCATCCCCGTCCCGGTCGACCGCGGGCTGCGGATGCGCGAGGACGCACTCGAGCGGGTGATGGCCGAGGCCGGCTGGGCCGGACGGACCCCGATCGCCGTCGTCGCCACCGCCGGCACCACCGACACCGGAGCCGTCGACCCGCTGCACGCCGCCGCCGACCTCGCCCGCCGCTACGGCGCCTGGCTGCACGTGGACGCCGCGTACGGCGGCGGGGCGCTGCTCTCGGACCGGCTCGCCCCGCTGCTCGACGGCCTCGCCCGCGCCGACTCGGTCTCCCTGGACTGGCACAAGCTCGGCTGGCAGCCGGCCGCGGCCGGGATCTTCCTGGTGGGCCGCGCCGAGACCTACGTCTCGCTCGCCCGCCGGGCCGAGTACCTCAACCCCGCCGACGACGAGCGGGCCGGGTATCCCAGCCTGCTCGGCCGCTCGCTGCGCACCACCCGCCGGGCCGACGCCTTCAAGCTCGCCGTCACAATGCGCACCCTCGGCCGCGACGGACTCGGCCGGCTGGTCGACGCCTGCCACGACCTCGCCCGCGCCGCCGCCGACGCGGTGCGCGCCGACCCGGCGCTCGAACTCCACACCGAGCCCGTGCTCACCGTCCTGCTCTTCCGCTACCGGCCGCCCGGTGTGACGGACGAGGCGGCGCTGGACGAGGTCAACGGACGGCTGCGGCGCCTGCTGCTGCGCACCGGACGGGCGGTGGTCGGCCGCACCGAGCTGCCGGGCGACGGCCCGGGCCGGGTCCGGCTGAAGCTCACGCTGCTGAACCCCCACACCACGGTGGAGGAGGTCGGCGCGCTGCTGCGGGAGGTGGTGGGCGCCGGCCGCGAGGTGGCCGGCGAGCGGGCGGGGTAGGCGCGGGTCCCGCGGTGCGCGGCCGGAAGGGTCCAGGCGGGGCGCGGCCGCGGGGTCAGCCGTCCAGCAGGATCGAGCGGGTGAGTTCCCAGGTCTCGGGGTCGGCGGCGACCAGGAGACCGTCCACGCAGCCGGGGGCCTCCGGGCGGTACGGGGAGCCGTCGGGGCGGGCGGAGACGCCGCCGGCCTCGGTGACCAGGAGGGAGCCGGGGGCGTGGTCCCACGGGAGGGTGCGCCAGTAGAGGACGAAGTCGAAGCGGCCCTCGACGACGTCCGGGTACTCGATGCCGGCGGCGTGCCGACCGGGGGAGATCTCGCCGAAGGCCGCGATGTTGTCCTGGAGCCGGCGGCGGTGCTCGGCGTCGAGGTAGCGGCTCTTCACCGAGCCGCGCAGCTTCGCGACGTCCTTCGGCGCCGGGGGACGGGTCAGGCGAACGCCGTCGCGCCAGGCGCCGGAGCCCAGTTCGGCGCGGTAGGCGGTGGCGGTGGCGGGCTGCCAGATCCAGGAGGCGACGGTCCGGCCGGAACGGACCAGGGAGCACATCACGGCGTACTCGGGTTTGCCGGCGACGAAGTTGGCGGTGCCGTCCACCGGGTCGACCAGCCAGACGGCGGGCTCGTCGTGGAGGGCCAGGGCGAGCGACGGGTCGGCGGCGACCGCCTCCTCGCCGACCACGGGCACGGGGAGCAGCTCGTGCAGGCGGCGGGCGATGATCGCCTCGGCCTCGCGGTCGGCGACCGTCACGATCTCGCCGGGGGCCTTCTCCATCACCTCGCCGGCGGTCAGCGCCCGGAAGCGCGGCTCCACCGCCTCGGCCGACGCCTCGGCGAGTATCTCCGCCACCTTGTCCATCAGCACGTTCGCGCTCCCTTCGCTGCCTACCACTCTCCCACGAGTGGCGGAAGGGGGCGGCGGCGGTCCAGGTGGCGGAAGGGGGCGCCGGTTCAGGTGGCGGGCGGGGTGGCTATCGGTGGCCGACGGACAACAGCCGACGGCCGACAGTCGACAGATCACAGCGGATGACCGACCGCCGACAGATGACAGCTGACAGATTTCGAAATCTGTCAGCTGTCATCTGTCGGCGGTCCTTCGGCGGTTCCTCCGTCACTCCTCCGCCGCGCCCGGCCCGTCGCCGTCCAGGTGGTGGAAGCCCGGGCGAGGGTGCATCAGGAACTCGTGGTGCGAGATGTTCCATGCGTACGCGCCCGCCATCGCGAACAGCACGCGGTCGCCCGCCCGCAGGCCGTCAGCTCCCTCGGCGGCGCGGGCGAGGACGTCCTTCGGGGTGCAGAGCTGCCCGGCCAGGGTGGCGCGGCCGGTGGTGACGGCCGGGCGCGGCCACGGGTGCGGCCAGGCGTCCACCGGGAGCACCGCGAAGGGCTGGGAGTGCCCCCGGGTCGCGGGCGTGCGCAGGTGGTGGGTGCCGCCGCGGACCACCGCGAAGTCCTCGCCGTGGCTCGCCTTCACGTCCAGCACCTCGGTCGCGTACCAGCCGCAGTAGGCGGTCAGTGCCCGGCCCGGCTCGATCCGCAGCGTCAGCCCGGGGTGGGCGTCGAGCAGCTTGGCCAGGCCCTCGCCGAAGGCCGTCCAGTCGAAGCGGGCGGACGGGTCCGCGTAGTCCACGGCCATTCCGCCGCCGATGTTGACCTCCGTCAGCGGGAAGCCGTGCCGCTCGGCCAGCGCGGCCGACCAGCCGACGATCCGCGCCGCGACCGACAGCTGCTCCGCCGCCGCGAGCCCGCTGGCCAGGTGGGCGTGCACGCCGCGCAGCCGCAGCTGCCGCCCCAGCGGGCCGTCCCCGGTGAGCAGCCGGACGCACTCCTCGGCCCGGTCCGGATCCAGGCCGAACGGCGTCGGACGTCCGCCCATCGCGAGCGGCACCGCGTCGAGCGCCTCCGTCTCGACCGCCAGGTTGACCCGCAGCAGCACGTCCACGACCGTGCCCGGCCGGTCCGCGAGGACCGCGGCCAGCCGATGCAGCTCCTGCTCGCTCTCGACGTGCCAGCGGTGCACCCCGGCCTCCACCGCAGCGGTGATCTCGGCCGGGGTCTTGCCAGGGCCGCCGAAGGCCAGCGGCGCGCCCGGCACGGCGGCCCGGACGTGGGCCAACTCCCCGCCGCTGGAGACCTCGTAGCCGTCCACCGAGTCGCGCAGCGCGGTCAGCAGTGGCGCCTCCGGGTTGGCCTTGGCGGCGTAGTACAGCTCGACCCGCCCGGGCAGCGCGGCCCGGACGGCGGCGGCGTGCTCCCGCAGTGCCGCCAAGTCGTAGACGTAGGCGGGCAGTTCTCCGGGCGCCAGGGCGGCGCTGAAGCGGCGGACGGCCTCGGTCGGCCGGGCCGCCCCGGTCGCCCGGAGGGGCTGGGTCGGCCGGACGGTCTGGTTCGTCATCGGGCGGTGCTCGCGGCGGGAAGGCGGACGGGCGTGTGGGTGGGCGCGTGGCCGGACGCGCGGGCCGGCGTGCGGGTGGGCATCCGGGCGGCCTCGGCGAGGACGGAGCCGGCCAGCGGGGAGGGCAGCCGGACGTAGCCCGCCTCGCGGTCGGCCTTGCGTTCCCAGCGGGTCAGCAGGTTCGCCTTGGCGGGCAGCGGGACACCGGCGAGCAGCGCGCGCAGCCGGGGTGGGCAGCCGTGTGCGGCGGCATACTCCTCCAGGCTGTCCCGGACGGCCTGCCAGAGCGCGCATTCCAGGTCGGGGTGGCGGTCGGCGAGTGCGGCGAGCAGTTCGGCGACGTGGTTGACCAGCAGGCAGTAGACCACCCGGTCCCAGCCGCGCTCCGCGTCGTAGGTCATCGGGCCGGCCACCTCGGGCGGCAGGGCGGCGAGAATGTCCTCGTTCTGCTCGGGGACGAGCTTGGTGCCCTCCAGGTCGCGGAAGAGCACCTGGACGGGGTGCCCGGTGGGGTCCACGCCGATCAGCACGTTCTGCAGGTGCGGTTCGAGCACCACGCCGTGGTCGAAGTAGGCGGCCAGGACAGGCGGGACGAGCAACCGCAGGTAGTCGCGCCACCAGCCGAGGGCCGCCGCGCCGTCCGAACCGCCCGCCGGCAGCCGGGAGACGTGCGCGGAGCTGGTCGGGTGCTCGTCGGCGACGGCGGCGGCCAGCAGCGGGGTGACGCCCGGCCGGAGCACACCGCCCAAGCCCTCCCGGACGATCAGACCGAAGCCCTCGTACAGTGCCCGGTCGGGGTGGCCGTCGGCGCCGGGCAGTGCGAGGGTGCGGAAGGCCGGTTCGCGCAGCATGGCCGAGGCGGGGAAGCGCCGGGCGAGGTCGGCCAGGGCCGGGGCGAGCAGCCGGGTGAGGGCGACGGCGCCGGTGAGTTCGTAAGCGGCGTTCTTGCGCAGGCAGTTGGTGATGCGGACGTTCAGGCTGAACTTGAGGAAGGCGTCGGCGCCGTGCAGGGTGCGCACCGAGGCGGTGGCGGTGAAGCGTTCGCCGCGCGGACCCAGGTCGAGGACGTCGCCCCGGGCCAGGGCGGCGCGCAACAGCGGGTGGTCGCCGATGAGTTGGTACTGCCAGGGGTGGGCGGGCAGCAGCCGGTAGCCGTCCGGTACCTCGCCGAGCCCGTCCAGCAGGGCGGTCGCGCTCCCGTCCAGCGACTCCTCGGCCAGCAGGTCGGCCCGGACGGCGAGGTGGCGCAGCGGGAACGCGGCGCGGGACTCGGGGGCGTAGCTGCGCCAGTCGCCGCGGGCGGCGGAGCGGGACTTGGGGGCCGGGTGGAAGCGGTGGCCGAACAGCAGCGCCTGCTCGGACTCCAGGTAGCGGTCGGTTCCGGCGGCCGGTCGGTCCGCCAGGCCCTCGCGGACGCCGTGGTGGCTGGAGGCGACCTGGTCGAGGAACTCCTCGTTCACCGTGCCGGTGCGCAGCTCCAGTTCGTGTCGGACGTGCTCGGCCAGCTCCCGCCATTCCAACTCCGACCAGCCGCCGTCCTGTTCGACCTCGACCGGGCCGGTGAAGCGGTGCGCGCCGAGCAGCGAGGTGCGGCGCAGCGCGACCCGCAGCAGCACGCCGCGGCGCGGCAGGCGCAGCAGCAGACGGCCCTCGTCGGCGGCGGTCTGGTGCTCGGGCGCGGAGACCTCGCGCAGCAGGCAGTTCAGCAGGGTGTGGACCACCGCCTCGTCGGGGGTGGGCAGTTCGTCGGTGCCGCCGGCTCGGCTTCCGGACTCGAAGGGCCGGCCGTCGGTGCCGCGGGGGTCGTCGGTCCTGGGCGAGTGGGGGGACTGCTCGGCGGTCATCGGCGACTCCAGCGCTGGCGGAGGGACGGGAGGGTGAGGGTGGTGGCCGCGACGGCGGCCAGCAGGGCGGCGGCGGTTCCGGCCACCACGGGGGCGGCGGCGCCGAACCGTCCGTTGGCCAGCGCGGCGACGGCGCCGGCGGCGACGGCGCCACCCTTGGAGACGAGTTCGAGGGTGCCGAACATCCGCCCGGGCTGGCGCCCTTGGGCGGCACCGGCGGCGAGCACGGCGAGGCAGACCAGCCCCAGCGTGAGCCCGGCCCCGAGCAGCAGCCGGACGGCGACGAACACGGGCAGCGAGTACGCCACCGCGTGCCCGGCCAGGCCGAGCGCGACGAAGCCGAAGCCGAGCGCGATGCCGGCGTGCGGGCGGGAGTGGAACACGGTGTGGGTGCGGGCGGCGAACACCAGGTAGCACAGGTGCGGGAGGGCGAACAGCACGCCGGTGGTGGTGCCGTCCACGCCGGGCAGGCGCTGTTCGGCGAGGGCGATCAGGTACGGGAAGGAGATCACCGTCGCGAAGACGAAGGTGAACTCGAAGGCGTAGAGCGGCAGCAGGGACACCGTGGCGGTCCGCTCGGCGGGCCGGCCGCCGGCTGCCGGGGCCGCCTCGGGGCGCTCGGGCTCGGGCAGCAGCGAGAGGAACACCGCCGCGGCGAGCGGGAGCACGGCCATCACCAGGTACTGGCGGTGCGGGTCGATCCACGGGGAGAGCGCCCCGACCAGGATCGGCGCGGCCACCAGTGCGGCCCGCGCGCTGCCCTGCATCAGGGTGAGGGCTCGGGAGAGCCGGGGGCCGTCGAGTGCGGCGGCCAGGTAGCCGTTGGTCGCGGCGAAGGTGCCGCCGAGGAAGCCCTGGAGGACCAGCGCGAGGGTGAACGCGGTCAGGCTGTCGGCGGCTCCGGCCAGCAGGAAGGAGACGGTGAGCCCCAGTTGGGCGCGCAGCAGCAGCCGCTTGCGGCCGAAGCGGTCGGCCAGCCGGCCCCACAGCGGTGCGCCGAGGGCGCTGAACACCGTCGGGACGATGTACAGCACGCCGGCCCAGCGGGCCTGCGGGTCCCCGAGCGAGGGCAGGATCGTGGTCAGGTAGGGCGGCAGGCCGAGCGCGGCGAAGGAGGCGACGAAGTAGCAGGCCGCGACGGCGTGCACCTGGCGCCGGCCGAGTCCGCCGGAGCGGTCGGCCGAGGGCTGCGACTGCTGCGACAGGGTCTCCGCGGTCACCGGACGGTCCCGTCCGCGCGTCGCCGGCCGGCCGGAAGGCCGACCGGGTGGTCGTGCGGACGGTCGTGTGGATGGTCATCCGGAACGCCGTCCGGTACGCCGTTCGGCCGGTCGTGTGGGGGCTCTTGGGCCTGTTCGCGCAGGTAGTTGGGCCCACTGGTGTAGTGCTTGTTGATGTCGGCGGCGCCCGAACGCTGCTTGCTGAGCAGTGTCCCGGCGGTGACCATGGCCTTGACCGGCAGCCGCTCGGCGTCCAGCAGCGCGGCCCGCAGCGGTGCGCCCACCGGTCCGATCCGCTCCACGGCCTCGGCCGTGCGCTTGCGCAACAGGGCCAGGGTGTCCGCGAGTTCGGCCCGGCCGTGGTCGGCGAGACCGAAGGCGAGGGCGCCGGTGCACAGGTGGCCGGTGATGGTGGCGAACAGGTCGGTGAGCGCCCGGTCGTCCTCGCCGAATATCCGTGCGTCGTCGAACTCGTCGCGGGCAGGGGCGAGTTCGCCGAGCGATGAGGTCATCCGGGCGGTGTGCACGCGCGGGCCGTCGTCGTCCTTGTAGAGCAGCCGCAGGCCGTCCCGGTCGATCACCAGCGAGGTGTTCTGCTGGTGCGACTCCAGGGCGACACCGTGGCCGAACAGTGCGGTCTGCCAGTCCAGCAGCAGCTCCAGCAGGGCGTCGTAGCAGGCGAGGACGTCACCGCGGTAGTAGCGGTCGGCGAGGTGGTCGAGGACGAGGCGGCCGCCGGGCGCGGGGGCCAGCAGGGCGGCCAGCGGGACGGTGGCGGCGTGCTCCAGCCCTGCCGGGTGGCGGCGCAGCAGCACGGCCAGCAGCTCGTGTCCGGCGTGCGCCCAGGACTGCTCGTCGGCGTGCAGGACGCGGCCGGCGAAACGCGGCTCGCGCGCCAGTACGGCCTCGATCAGCCGTTGGCCGGCGGCCCCGTCGAGCAGTGTGCCGGGCTTGATGGTGCGGCGGTTGAGGCGGCCCAGGGTCGCGGTGGCGAGCGGGAGCTTGAGGTGGCAGGTGGGGTCGTCGACGACGGCGACGGTGCGCATGGACAGGGTCGGGACGACGGTCAGGTACGGCCGTTCGGCGAGCACCGCGCGGCCGGTCAGGCCGGTGGCGGCCAGTGCCTCGTCCAGGGGTGCGCCGACGGTGAGCGGGTGGACCGGCAGGGTGGCCCAGCCCTCGCCGGGGCACCGGTCGCCGAGGCCGAGCCAGGCCGGGGTGGGCCACCAGCTCGGCAGCGGCCGCCCGCCGTGGACGGTCAGCGCCTCGGCCGGCACGGCCAGCCAGCGCAGCTCGAAGGGGGAGTGGAACTCGGGTGCGTAGGCTCGCAGTTGTGGCTCGGTGAGGCCGGAGCGGCCGCGCGCGGTGGGGTAGACGGGGTGGTCGAGGTAGGCGGCCAGGGTGTCGTGGCCGAGGGCGGCGGCGGGGCCGGTCCAGTCGGCCGGGTCCTCGCCGTACAGGTCGACGAGCCGCTCGTGCACCTCGGGGCGGACCCGCTCGTGCAGCTCCATGGTGGCGAGGGTCTGCCGGCACTCCTCGGCGAAGGCCGCCCAGCCGGGCCGGTCCTCGGCCTCGGCCGACTCGGCGAGCGCCGCCACGGCGGCGTCCGGGCCGGTGATCCGCCGACCGGCCAGCTCCAGCACCGGCAGCCGGGCCGCGTACTCGCTCTGGAAGCCCTCCGGTCGTACGGGCAGGGCCAGTTGAAGCCCGGGGACGGTCAGCCAGCGGCCGTCGGGGCGCTCCTCGACGCGGCCGAGGGTGCGCAGACCGAGGACGTCCTCGCGCAGCAGGGCGGAGAGCACGCGCAGGGTGAGCTGCTCGGCCGGGGTCCAGCGCTGTGCGGCACCGGTCGACGGCTGTCCGGCGGTCATGGGGTGATCTCCCAGCGGTTGGCGTCGAGGAAGCGGGCGGCGGCGCCGTCCACCGCGTCCTGGTCGGCGCCGATCGTCCAGACGACGCCCAGGTAGTCGCGGTTGGTGCGGTAGTGCTCGTGGCGCTCGCCGAGCGGACGCAGGGGCCGGTAGGCGAGCCGGACGCCGTCGCGCTCCTCGTCGTACGCGCCGGGTGCGGCGGTGAGGACGCCGGCGCGGTCGGCGCAGACCACCTCGTTGCGGGCCCGGCGGGGGGTGGCGGCGCACCGCTCGGTGAGGTCGGCGGGCAGGTCGCGGCCCAGGTGGACGCCGAGGACGAGCTCGAACAGGGGGATGTCGAGGATCTCGGCCAGCATCAGGTCGCACTGGTCACCGATGGCGCGGTAGTTGACCTCGATGATGCGGGCCCGGCCGTCCGGCTGGACCACGAACTCGGTGTGGCAGGCACCGAAACCGACGCCGAGCGCGTCGAGTTGGGCGAGTACCTGGTCGACCACCGGCCGCGGGTGGGCCGGGACGAAGGTGAGCACCTCCTCGATGAAGTCCGGCGGCGGGGAGAGCCGGGTGCGGAAGCCGCCGAGGACGTGCCGTCGCCGGCCGTCGCCGAGGGTCTCCAGGGTGCACAGCTGCCCGGCCAGGAACTCCTCGACCACCAGGGTGGCGCCGGCTCTGCGGTGCCGGATCTCCGCGCAGCGCTCGGCGAGTTCGGCGGCGTCGGCGACCAGGGTGACGTCCTCGCTGGCAACCCCTTCACGGGGCTTGACCACGCAGGGGAACGGCACGTCCAGCTCGGCCGGGTCCTGGCCGGGGGCCAGCTCGGCGGAGCGGACGGTGTCCAGGCCGGTCAGCGTGAGGTGGCGGCGCAGCTGGCCCTTGTCCTTGGCTCGCAGCGTGGCCTTCCAGTCCTTGGCCGGGAGGCCGAAGTACTCGGCGGCCAGCGCGGTCTGGGTCTGGAGGTGGTCGCTGTTGCTGAACACCGCGTCGGGCGCGTGCTCCGGGGCGGCCAGGGCACGGCGGGAGACGAGGCTGATGACGGCGCGGAAGTCGCGGACGTCGCACTCCAGGACCTCGGGTGCGGGGAAGGGGAGCTCGGCGTAGGCCCGACGGTGGGCTTCGGCGCCGTCGGTCAGGACGGTGACGTCGAGCCCGAGCCGGGCGGCGGCGGGCAGGAAGCCGGAGGTGACGGAGTCGGTGGGGTTGAGCGCGAGCAGGTAGAGCCGCATGGAGGGTCCTCGGGGGCTGGCGGAGGCGGGAGGGCGAACAGATGACAGCTGACAACTTTCGAAATCTGTTATCCGAAATCCGTCATCTGTCATCTGTCGTCGGTCGTCCGACGGCTGTCATCTGTTCGCCCCGGCTGTCGACGGTTACTTCGGCGCGTCCACGCCCGCGGCCTTGGCGATGTCGACGAGCATCGCGTCGGCGGCCTGGACGCCGATGCCGGACATCCAGGTCTCGTCCGGGACGTTGAACACCTTGTTGTTCTTGACGGCGTTGAGGCCCTGCCAGACCGGGGTCTGCTGGACCTCGCTCTCCTTGGTCTTGCTCGGGTCGTCGGCGGTGGTGACGAACACCAGGTCGGCGTCGGCCTGGCTGATCTGCTCGGCGCTGACCTCGACGATGTTCTGCTCCACGTCCTGCGAGGCCGGACGGGCCAGGCCGACGTCCTTGAGCACCACGCCGCTGTAGGAGGCCTTGGCGTACAGGCGGGTCGGGCCGGCCACGAAGCGGACCACCGAAGCCGTCGGCATCGTCCCGTTGTTCTTCGCCCTGATCTCCTCGCCGAGCTTCTTCGCCCGCGCCTCGTAGTCGGCCAGCGCCTTCTTCGCGTCGTCCTCCCGGCCGAGCGCCTGGGCGTACAGCGCGAGGTTCTCCTTCCACGGGAAGCCCGTGGTCTCGGCCAGCACGGTCGGGGCGATCGCGTTCAGCTGGTCGTACACCTTGGCGTGGCGGACCTTGGAGGAGAGGATCAGGTCGGGCTTGAGGGAGGCGATCAGCTCCAGGTTCGGCTCGTTCATCGGGCCGACGTCCTTGGTGTCCTTGATCTTGTCCTTGAGGTAGTTCGGGAACCCGCCCTCGGTCTTCATGTGCGGGGACACCGCGCCGACCGGCGTGATGCCGAGCAGCGTGACGTCGTCCAGCTCGCCGCTGTCCAGCACCACGACGCGCTTGGGCTGGCTCTTGATCTGGGCCGTTCCGGCGGCGTGCTTGACGCTGCGCGGGAACCCGGCGGCGGTTGCGGCCGAGGCGGAGGACGCGGACGACGCGGAGTCGCCGCCCGACGCGGCGCCGTCCCCGTTGCTGCCGCAGGCGGCGAGCAGGGTGGTCGAGAGGGCGACGGTGAGGACGGCGACAGGGAGTCGGCGGTTCATCGGGGTTCCTTGGATCGGTTCGGGCGGTCGGCCCGAGCAGGGGGACGGGGAGGGGACGGGACGGGGGAGTTCGGCAGGGCGGAGGTCAGCGGCCGCAGGTCACGAGGCGGGGCTCAGGAGGCCGGGTTCACGAGGCGGACGCAGTGGCGCCGCCGCGTCCGCGCGCACGCGGCACGACCAGCGGAGTCCCGGTCTCCGGGTCGGGCACGACCCGGCACGGCACCTGGAAGACGGCTTCCACCAGCTCCGCCGTCAGCACCTCCGACGGCGGACCGGCGGCGGCGAGCCGACCGTCCTTGAGCACCACCAGGTGGTCGGCGTACCGGGCGGCCTGCCCGAGGTCGTGCAGCACCATCACGACGGTGCGCCCGGCCTGGGCGTGCAGGTCGGCGACCAGGTCGAGGACGTCCAGCTGGTGGCGCAGGTCCAGGAAGGTGGTCGGCTCGTCCAGCAGCAGCAGGTCGGTCTCCTGGGCGAGCGCCAGCGCGATCCAGACCCGCTGGCGCTGCCCGCCGGAGAGCCGGTCCACCTGGCGGTCGCGCAGCTCGGCGGTGCCGGTGCGCTCCAGCGCCTCCTCGACCGCCGCCTGGTCCGCCTTGGACCACGGGCTGAGCATCCGCTGGTGCGGGTAGCGGCCGAGCCGCACCAGCGCCTCGACGGTGACGGCCTCCGGGGTGACGGGCTGCTGCGGCAGCAGGCCCATCCGCTTGGCGAGCGCCCGGGCGGGCATCCGGTGGATGTCGGCGCCGTCCAGGGTGACCGTCCCGGCGGCCGGGTCGAGCAGCCGGACCAGGCCGCGCAGCAGCGTCGACTTGCCACAGGCGTTCGGCCCGACGATCGCGGTGACGGCGTTGCCGGGCAGTTCGAGGTCGAGTCCGTCCACGATGGTCCGGTCGCCGTAGCGCAGGCCGAGGCCTCTGGCGGCGAGCCGGTTCGCGGCGGCACCGGCGGCACTGGCGGCACCGGCGACACCAGCGGCACCGGCGACACCAGCGGCACCGGCGGCACCGGGGGCAGCAGCGGCACGGGCGGTCGCACCGGAACCGGCGGCCGTACCGGTAGCCGCCGGTGCGGCCGGGCCCGTCCCGGCAGTCGTCTCGACGGAGGTCATCAGCTGCTCCTCTGGGGAAGCCGGCCCTGGCGGATCATCAGCACCAGGAGCCAGGGCGCGCCGAGGGTGGCGGTGACGGCACCGACCGGCAGGCCGTGGACGGGGATCACGTGCAGCACGAGGAGGTCGGCGGAGAGCAGCAGCACGGCGCCGGTGAGCGCGGTGAGGCCGAGCGTGCCGAGGGTCGGCGGCCCGGCGAGCAGCCGGACCAGGTGCGGGACGGCGAGTGCGACGAAGGCGACCGGCCCGGTGAGCGCGGCGGCCAGTGAGGCCAGGGTGATGGTGAGCAGCAGCAGCCAGAGCCGGTCCCGGGCCGGGTTGAGGCCGAGGCCGCCGGCCGAGTCGTCGCCGAGGTCGAGCACTGCGACCCGCCGCTGGCAGAGCAGCAGGGCGAGGGCGGTCAGCGCGATCGCGGTGCCGCCGATCCACACCTCGGTCCAGTTGCGACCGTAGAGCGAGCCGGTGGTCCACTGGAGCGCGGAGGAGGCCAGCTCGGCCGGGAACCGTACGATCATCAGGTTCACGGCGGCGGCCAGGCCCTGCTGGACCGCCAGGCCGACCAGCACCAGCCGGGTGACGGCCATCTTGGAGCGCCAGGCGAAGCCGCCGAGCAGCAGCGCCGCGAGCAGCCCGCCGCCGACCGCGGCCAGCGGGATCAGCTGCTGGGAGGCGCCGGTGGCGAGCATCAGCACCGCGCCGAAGGACGCGCCGCCGGTGATGCCGATGGTGTCGGGCGCGGCGAGCGGGTTGCGGAACAGCCGCTGGAGGATCGAGCCGGCCACCGCCAGCCCGGCACCCGCGATCAGCGCCGAGACCACCCGGGGCGCGCGGAACTGCCGCACCACCAGGACGTTCCCGGGGTCGCCCTGCCCGACCAGCGCGCGCAGCGCGTCCCAGACGGGGATGCCGACCTGGCCGGTGCCGAGTGCGATCCCGGTCAGCAGCACCAGCAGCGCGGCGGCCACCAGCGACCAGGCGGCGGTACGGGCACGGCGGCGGGCGAGGCCCCGGACGGGCAGCGCGATCGTGCTCACTTGGCCACCTTCCGGGCCAGCACCGCGAGCAGCGGCGCGCCGAGGAAGGCGGTCACGATGCCGACCTCGATCTCGGACGGGCGGACCACCAGCCGGCCGAGCACGTCGGCACCGAGCAGCAGCAGCGGACCGGTGATCAGACAGCCGGGCAGCAGCCAGCGGTGGTCGTTGCCGAGCAGCGGACGGACCAGGTGCGGTGCGGCCAGTCCGATGAACGCCACCGGTCCGGCCACGGCGACGGCGCTGCCCGCGAGCAGTACCACGGCCAGCCCGCCGGCCAGCCGGATCCGGGCCACCGGCACGCCCAGCGCCTGCGCCGTCTCGTCGCCGAGCGCCAGCGCGTTGAGCGCGGGCGCGATGGCGAGGGCACCGACCAGACCGAGGGCGAGGAAGGGCAGGACGGGGGCGAGGGTGTCCAGGTGCCGACCGGCGATCGAGCCGGCCAGCCAGAACCGCGCCTCGTCCAGGGTGCGGTGACTGGCCAGCATCAGCGCGGAGGTCCAGGAGGTGAGCACCACGGTGAGCACGGTGCCGCCGAGCGCCAGCCGGACCGGGTCGAGGTCCCCGCCGCGCCGGGACATCGCGTACGCGCCGACGGCGGCGACGGCGGCACCGGCGAAGGCGAACCAGACGTACTCGACCGGGCGGGCGAGGTCCAGCGCGTAGATCGCGGCGACCACGAAGAGGCTCGCGCCGGCGTTGATGCCGAGGGTGACCGGGGAGGCCAGCGGGTTGCGGGTGACGCCCTGGGCGACCGCCCCGGCGACGCCGAGCGCGGCCCCGACCGCCAGTCCGATGAGGGTGCGCGGGACCCGAAGGCCCGTCACCACATCGGCGTCACCGCCGTGGGCGGCACCGGTGAGGGCGTCGACCACGGTGGAGAGCGGAATGGAGCGGGAGCCCAGAGCGAGGCTCAGGGCGGCACACAGCACGAGCGCGCACACGCCGGCGAGCAGCAGCAGGGGCTGCCGGATCGCCGGAGAACGAGGCGTCGCCGGGGCTGTGGAGGCCGGCGGGTCGGTTCTCAGCACGAAGCAATATCTTAGGTTAGCTTTACCTAAATTCGTCAAGCTTCGGCCGGCTCGACCGTGGGAGCGAGCCGTCGGGCGATGGGTCGTCGGGCGACGGGCCGGCGGGAGCGGTCGAGGCCGGCCGGGGCCGGTCGGACTGCCCGGTGCCGCTCGACGCCGCGAAGCGTTGTAAGGTGAGCCTCACCTTAATCGATCATGCAGAATCGATCACGGGAGTGTCAATGGTTCCCGGAACACCCATGCCCGTGGCGCCCGCTGCGTCCTCGGTGTCCGTCGCGTCCTCGGCGCTCGTCGCCGACTTCCGGCTGCTGCTGGAGCTCTGCCCGGTGCTCGAACTGCGCCTGCTCGATGCCGCCGAGCCCGACCCGCGCGCCGCCGACGGCTGGTACTCCGGAGCCGAACTCGCCGCCGACGAACGGGCGCTGGCCGCCGTCCTGGCCGGCGCGGAGGCCCGCATCGCCGAGGAGCACGGCCGCTCCCCGCGACCGCACGTCACCGCCTCCCGGCTGCTCCACCACTACGCCTGGTCGGCCTGCCTGCTGATCGCCGGGCCCTGGCACCTCGCCCGCCGGGTCCCCGTCGTCGACCCCGCCGACCTCTGGCTGCACGCCCCCACCGGTGCGCTCGCCCTGCGCCCGCGCGGGCACGTCTCCCTCCCCGGCGACGACGAGCTGCGCGCCGAACTGCGGGCCGCCGTGGTCGCGCACCTCGGACCGGTGCTCGCCGCGTTCGCCGGGCCCACCCGGCGCCGCGACCGCGCGCTCTGGGGCATGGTGACGGACGATCTGGCCTCCGCCCTCTGGTACCTCGGCCGGATGCTCGGCGAGGAGGACGCCTCCGTCGCCGCCGCCGAGGCCGTCCTGCCCGGCGGCACCCTGCCGCTCCCCGGCGGTGCCGACTTCCGCCGCCTGCGCACCCCCGACGGGCGCGCGCACCACACCCGCACCCGGCTCGGCTGCTGCCTCTACTACGCCGTCGGTCCCGCCGCGACCGCCTGCCTGACCTGCCCGCGGACCTCCGACGAGGAGCGGCTGGGCCGTCTCTGACGGTCCGTCCACAGCGCTGCCGTACGGGCCCGTTCACTGTCAGTGGCATCGGCTATGGTCACCCGCATGATCGATTCCACGACGCGGGTACGGATCGCCCGCCCCTCGCGTGACCTCGCGGCGGCCGAGCGCTTCTACGTCGGCGGCCTCGGTCTCGACGTGCAGTGGCGCAGCACCGAGCGGGTGTCCGGCAAGCACGACCTGCTGATGGTCGGTCCGTCCGGCGGCAGCTGGCACTTCGAGCTGACCCACGACCCGGAACGGCCGCTGGAGCCCACCCCGACGGTGGAGGACCTGTTCGTCGTCTACCTCGGCGCCCCGGTGGACGAGGCCCTGGTCGCCCGGCTGGAGGAGGCCGGAGGCACCCGGGTCGAGTCCCACAACCCGTACTGGGAGGAGTACGGCGTGACGATGGCCGACCCGGACGGCTACCGGTTGGTGCTCTGCTCCCGCACCTGGGAGTCCTGAGTCCCCTTCTCCCCGGGCGCCCGCCCGCCGGCGCCGTCGGGCAGCACCGCCACGCCCCGGTCCAGGTCCACGCCGAAGTGCGGCGGCGCTCCGGCCTGCGCGTCGTCCCGCAGCACGAGCCGCTCGTGCTTCTGCTCGATCTGCACCTGCTTGCCCGGACTGAACAGCGCGTGCAGCTCCTCCAGCCCGCCGACACCCAGCCCCGTCCCCGGCCCGCGCTGACGCGGCCGTGGCGAGGCCTCGTCCTGGACCTGCCACGCCGCCAGCAGGACCAGCCCCACCACCGCCGCGACCACCGCCGTCACACCCACGATCCACCCCATGCCCGCTCAACGCCCCCGCGGGGCCCCAGCGTTCCCCGGGCACGCCGTGGCCGTGCATCATGGCCGCGCCGCCGTACGAGGACGCGCTGTGCACGAGGACGCGCTGTGCACGGGGGCCGCGCTGTGAGCGGCGGTCACACCGTGAGGGCGAGGCCGTGTTGTGGCGAAAAGCGCATGGGCGGGCCGTTGGCCCACCGGATACGCTGCCGGACGAACCGGAAGGAGCGCCCCTCACCATGCCCGTGCGCGGAACCCTCGTGGACATCCCGACGGCGGACGGCACCGCCGACGCCTACCTCACCCACCCCGACGACGGTCGGGCCCACCCCGGCGTCATCCTCTACATGGACGCCTTCGGGCTCCGGCCGCACCTGGAGGCCATGGCCGACCGGCTGGCCGACGCCGGGTACACCGTGCTCGTCCCCAACGCCTACTACCGCAACGGTCGCGCGCCGGTCGTCGAACTGCCGGAACTCATAGACCTGGACCAGGCCGACGAACTCTTCGGCCGGCTCGTCCCGCTGCTCGACACGCTCACCCCGGAGGCGACCGCCCGCGACGCGGACGCGTACCTGCGCTGGCTCGCCGAGTCCCCGCTGGTCCAGGACGGCCCGGTCGGCCTGACCGGCTACTGCCGCGGGGCCCTGCTGGCGCTGCGCACGGCCGCCAGCCACCCGGAGCGGATCGCCGTCGCGGCCGGGTTCCACGGTGGCAGCCTCGCCACCGACCTCCCGGACAGCCCGCACCTGGGAGCCGACCGGATCACCGCCGAGCTGTACTTCGGCCACGCGGACGACGACCCCGCGCTGCCGCCCGAGCAGATCGACCGGCTCGCCGAGGCCCTCACCGCCGCCGGCGTCCGGTACCGGGCCGAGGTCTACGCCGGCGCCCCGCACGGCTACACCCAGGCCGACACCACCCGCTACGACGCGGTGGCCGCCGAACGACACTGGGAGGCGCTGCTCGGCCTGCTGAAGCGGGTCCTGCCGGCCTGAGGCCGGCTCCCGACCCGGCCGACCCGTCGGCCGGACACCAATCCGGCGGCAGCTACCCGGCCGGGCCGGTGTCCCGCCAGGGGAGACGTCCGGGCGGTTGCCCGCCCGGCTGGTCGCAGGTCCGTCGGCACCGGGCCCCGGGGGGAGGGGTCGAGCGAGGGCTTCAGGGGCGGCGCATGAACACCAGCCAGGGCGAGCGGGGGGCACCCGCCGGGCCGAGGCTGCGGAGGATCCAGGAGGCCATCGCGCGGGCGCTCGGCGCGCACCTGCCCGGCGGCGTTCGCACCGGCGAACTGGACCGTGGTGGAAGGACGTTGCGCTGGGTGGAGGCCGGTCGGGGCGGCGTCGCCCCCGTAGGCCTGATCGCGGGGTGCGGCAGCACGGCGCCCGGCTGGTCGGCCGTCCCGCCCGAACTCGTCCGGTGCGGGCGGGACGCGGCGTACGACCGGGCCGGGCTGGGCGCCAGTGAGCCCGAGCATGCCACCGTCCCGACGTCGGACGGCCAACTCGCCGACCTGGACGCCCTCGTGCGGCACCTGAACGCGGGACCGGCCATCCTGGTCGGGCACAGCTGGGGCGGCCGGCCGGCCCGACTCCTCGCCTGGCGCCGGCCCGAGCCGGTGGCCGGGCTGGTTCTGGTGGACCCGGCGTACGAGGAGTTCCAGCCCCGGTCCGTCCGGGTCGCCGAGGCCGCGCTGACCCGGCCCTGGCTGTGCCGGGCGGCACTGCCGCGGGCGGTACCGTCGCGGAACGCGCTGTACCGGGCGGCACTGTCGCGGAAGGCGCTGTCGCGCGCGGCGCTGTCACCGACGGCGATCGAACCGGACGAGCCGCTCGACCGGGCCGAGACGGCCGTGATCGCGCACCGGCACCAGCGGCGGGCCATCCTCGCCGAGCAGCGGCTGACCGCGACCGCCGTCCCCGAGATCCGCCGTCACCGCGCCGAGGCACCGCCCCGCCCGAGGTGCCGCCGGCGGTCCTGAGCGCGACCCGGGGGCTGCCCCCGGGCGATGCGCGCCCAGCGGACCGCCCGGCAGGCGGGCATCGCGAGGAGCGCCGTCCGGGGAACGCATGGCACGGTCCGCGGCGCCGGTCATGCCATCCGGTCCGGCCGGCCGCGGGCAGTCGTCGCGGCCGTCCGGGAAGTCGCGGATCGTGCTCGGTACTTCCTCGTCGACTGACAACTGATGCTCAATTCCTGTTCGGACCTGTGCGACTGAGTCCTCGACACCCTCTGGCACACTGTGTGCCGACAACCCGCGGGGGCGGGGTCATGACACCGGGGGGCAGGGGTATGAGCGGCGCGGGCACCGTGCTCGGTGGGCGATACGAGCTGGTCGAGAAGATCGGCGGCGGCGCGATGGGGTCGGTCTGGAAGGCCGAGGACACCGTGCTGGCGCGGCGGGTCGCGGTCAAGATCCTCCGCTCGGAGCTGCTGGAGGACGAGACCTCGGCCCAGCGCTTCCGCCGCGAGGCCCAGCTGGTCGCCGCGGTCGACCACCCCGGCGTGGTGGGCGTCCACGACTACGGCGAGAGCGGCGGAGACGGCGAGGAGCGCTGCGCCTACATCGTCATGGAGCTGATCGACGGCCGTCCGCTGGACCGGGTGCTCAAGGACACCGGCCCGATGGGCGTCGAGCGCGTCCTCGACCTGGTGGCCGGCGCGCTGGACGCGCTGCACGCCGCGCACCGGCGGGAGATCGTGCACCGGGACATCAAGCCCTCCAACCTGATGGTGCGCGCCGACGGACGGGTGGCCGTCACCGACTTCGGCATCGCCCGGGCGCTCGCCAGCACCAAGCTCACCGCCCCGTTCGCGATCATCGGCACCGCGCTCTACATGTCCCCGGAGCAGGCCGAGGGCGCGGACCTCGGGCCGGCCACCGACCTCTACTCGATCGGCGTGGTCTGTTACGAGCTGCTGGTCGGCCGGCCGCCGTACTCCGGTGACGGGCCGCTCCAGATCGCGCTGAAGCACGTCAACCAGCCAGTGCCGCAACTGCCGGACACCTTCCCGGTGTCGGTGCGGGCACTGGTCGCCAGGGCGCTCGCCAAGAAGCCCGAGGAGCGGTACGCGGACGCCGCCGCGATGGCGTCGGCGGCCCGTGCGGCCCGTGCGGCGCTCGCGGGGGAGGGCGGCGCCGTAGGCGCGCAGGGGCCCGGGAAGGCCGGCGCGGTGGCCGGCGGGACCATCCCGCTGCGGCCCGGTGCGGGCGAGCGGGCCGCGGGCGGTGCCGGTGCGGTGGAGCCGGCCGAGCGGGGCACGCCGGATCGGGCCGAGGGCGGTGCGGCGGATCGGCCCGAGGGCGGTGCGGCGGAGCCGGCCGGGGGCGGTGCCGCGGTGGACCTGGCGAAGGGCGGCGCCCCGGCGCCGGACGAGGTCGCGAAGGTGGGGCCGCAGGCGCCCACCGAACCGGGCCGACGGCGCTCGCGGCGCACCCTGCTGGTGCCCGTCGTCATCCCCGTCGTCATCTCGATGGGCACGGCGACCGTCCTGCTGATCGACCGCGGCGCCGGCGGCTCCGACGCGGCCCTGCCGCCAGGCGCGCAGTCGACCGTGGTGGTCACCGCCCCCGCGAACCCGGGCGGCGCCACGTCGGCGACCACGCCCGCGACCACGACCGCGCCCGCCGCCCCGGCACCGACCGACACCCCCGCGGCCACCCCGGGGCCCGACCAGCCGGTGCCCGGCGCCGCCCAGGGCCAGCCGCAACTCCCGCCCGCCCAGGTCCCGGCGGCCGGTCAGGGCGGCAGCGGGGGCCCGGGTGGCTCCGGCGCCGGCCGGACCGGCGGTACGGGAACGGCCGCGGGCGGGGCGTCGGCCGGCCAGGCGAACCAGCCCGTCGGCGGCAACCCGGCCAACCCGCCCGCCAACCAGAACCCGCAGCCCCCGGCGCAGACCACCGGTGGCGGCTCCACCGGCGCCCCGCAGAGCCCGAGCCGGCCCGCCTCCTGCGGCGGCAACAGCTGGGGCAGCATCGTCAGCGTGAAGGACGGCCGCGCGATCGGCATGCGCGACGACAACCTGAACGGCGACAACCCGATCGTGGTCGGAGGCCACCCGCAGTACGGCTGGGTGCGATCGACCAACCCCGGCTCGTGGATCCTCTTCAACGCCTGCAACAACGGCGGCCCGCTGATGGTCCAGACGATGGACGGGAAGGTCGTCCTGAACAGCGGATTCAGCTTCCTCACCAACTGGACGGTCCGCACGGGGAGTTCGGCCGGCTCGTACACGCTCGGCGACTACCAGAACCAGATCTGCATGACCAACAACGGCCCCGGCAACGCGGTCACCATGGTCGCCTGCACCCCTGGGAACACCGCCCAGGAGTGGCGGCTCCAGTGACGGCCCGGGCGGCGCAGGCCCGGTTACAGACCCGGTTACAGACCTGGTTTCAGGCCCGCGTTCAGGGCCGGGTTCAGCCCCGGCCGCAGGTCCGGCCACGGTCCCGGGCGC
Source organism: Kitasatospora sp. NPDC096204 (assembly GCF_044763205.1). NCBI lineage: Bacteria > Bacillati > Actinomycetota > Actinomycetes > Kitasatosporales > Streptomycetaceae > Kitasatospora > Kitasatospora sp. NPDC096204. Next base: position 12,222 of record NZ_JBIWFT010000002.1, on the reverse strand, counting down.
AGGCCCGGGCCGACGCGCGCCGCTAGCAGGAACCCTCCAGGCGGGCAAGGGGGTTCGGGTGGCGGGACCTCGCCACCCGGGTGTCAAGGGACCGTATGGAATCTTCTACACACATGTAAAAGTCGATCGACGGCCGGCCTGGTGCGCGAGTCCCCCCGGCGTTCGGCGGCTGAGTGCCCGTAGGCGCAGGCGGTCGGCCGTCATGCGGGGCGAAACCCGCGACGGGATGTGGTGAATCGCCCCGGTATGCCCGTCGATTGGACGCCCTTTACCCAATGGCGGGACCTGGCCAATAGCTGAGCCAGACCTGTCAATTCATCTGCTGGATTGTCATGCTTCTGGTCATCCCTCAGCGGTAGCCCCACCCCCACCCCTCGGTGGCGAGCCGCTCGACTGCACGGGGGTTCCCGCACGTCAGTGCCCGTCCCGCCCCACAGGTGTGCCGACCCGGCCCCCCGGGACGAGGTACGACCGCGCCCATGACGCGGTTTCCCGGAAGGACTCGTACGTGAAGCGTAAGCTCGCGGCCGTCGCCGTACTCTCGGCCACGGCCCTGTTGACCGGTGTGATCCAGGTGAGCACCGCCGCCCAGGCCGCTCCCGCCCCCTCGCTGCAGGCCCAGGCCGCCCAGCAGCACGCGACCGTGCTCAAGCTGGCGGCCGGTCAGGCCGGCCCGCTGGCCGAGGTGCTCAAGCTCGGCGACAAGGAGCAACTGGTCGCCAAGGACGCCGTGCTGGACAAGGACGGCACCCGCCACCTGCGCTTCGAGCGCACCTACGCCGGCCTGCCGGTGATCGGCGGCGACCTCGTCGTGCACCAGAAGGCCGACGGCTCGGTGAAGTCGGTCGACAAGGCGGTCGCGGCACGGATCACGCTGCCGAACCTGACCCCGAAGCTCTCCGTCGACCAGGCCGTCACGCAGGTCACCGCGACGGTCAGGGCCACCGTCGGGGTGACCACCGACGCCGACGAGTCGCCGCTCACCGAGGTCCACCAGGCCGGCCGGGCCGAGCTGGTGGTCTGGGCCACCGACGGCAACCCCCGCCTGGCGTACCGCACCACGGTCGAGGGCCTGCGCGCCGACGGCACCCCGAGCCGCCAGATCCTGGTCACCGACGCCACCGACGGCCGCACCCTCGCCACCCACGAGACCGTCCAGACCGCGGCCGGCACCGGCAACGGCGTCTTCGTCGGCCAGGTCCCGCTGACCACCGCCCAGAGCGGCTCGGAGTACCGGCTGAAGGACGACAGCCGTGGCGGCCAGTCCACCAGCGACCTCAACAACGGCACCGACGGAACCGGCTCGCTGTTCGCCAACACCAGCAACAGCTTCGGCGACGGAACCGTCAACAACCGCGAATCCGCCGCCGTGGACGCCCAGTTCGGTGCCGCCACCACCTGGGACTTCTACAAGAGCACCTTCGGCCGCAGCGGCATCCGCAACGACGGCGTCGGCGCCCTGAGCCGGGTGCACTACGGCTCCAACTACGTCAACGCCTTCTGGGACGACAGCTGCTTCTGCATGTCGTACGGCGACGGCAGCAACAACACCGCACCGCTCACCGAGATCGACGTGGCCGGCCACGAGATGAGCCACGGCGTCACCGCGGCGACCGCCAACCTCAACTACGCGGGCGAGTCCGGCGGCCTCAACGAGGCCACCTCGGACATCATGGGCACGATGGTCGAGTGGTACGCCAACCTGCCCTCCAACCCGCCGAACTACTGGATCGGCGAGCTGATCAACCTGCGCGGCGACGGCAGCCCGCTGCGCTACATGGACCAGCCGAGCAAGGACGGCGGCTCGGCGGACTACTGGGACGCGAACGTCGGCAACCTCGACGTGCACTACTCGTCCGGGGTGGCGAACCACTTCTTCTACCTGCTGTCCGAGGGCAGCGGCGCGAAGACGATCAACGGGTTCGGCTACGACAGCCCGACGTACGACAACTCCACGCTCGCGGGCATCGGCCGGGACAAGGCCGCGCAGATCTGGTACCGCGCGCTGACCACGTACTTCACCTCCACCACCGACTACGCGGGCGCCCGCGCGGGCACCCTCAGCGCGGCGGCCGACCTGTACGGCTCGGGCAGTGCGGAGTACAACGCGGTCGCCGCCGCCTGGACGGCGGTCAACGTCAACTGATCCGGACCGAGGTCGAGGCCCGGGCCTGAGCCGATCAGGCCCGGCCCGGGACAGTGTCGAGGCCCCGCCGGGCCGTGGGTGCCGGCCGGCGGGGGAGTACGGCGGGGGCGACGGTGAGCGGACCACCGTCGCTTCCGCTGTGTGACGCCTGACGATACGTCAATTTTCCTTCTCGTGCAGCTTTCGTGGTGGCTCGCGGCACGACGGGCGGTGGGCGGCGGAGCGCGGGGCGTGAAGTAGCACCTCTGCCGGGCTCCCGTACACCCAGAAAACTCGACCATCGCGGTGGTAGTGGACAACTACCCGGGGCGGCAGTGCACTTGGTTCCGGGGTGGAGCGCGGTTCCGTAGCGTCCCCGACATGACGCTACTGACGCGAACCCCGACGAGCGCCGTCCGGCGGCGCGGCCTGCTGGTCTACCTCGTGCTCGCCTACGCCGGGATGTGGGCGGCGATGGCGCCGCTGCTCGCCGACGGGTACCGGCGGGCCGACGCCCGGGAGGAGACCGGCGCCCTGGAGCAACTCTGCATCGGGGCCGCCATGCTGGCCCCGGCGCTGGCGGCGCTGCTCGTGGTCCGCTTCGTCGAGCGCGGCGGCGGGGTACGGGAGGCGCTCGCGCTGCGCCTGCCGCAGCCGCGGTGGCTCGCGGTCCGGGCCTGCCTGCTGCCGCTCGGGGTGCTCGGCGGGCTGACGGCCGCGGCGCTGGTGCTCGGCGCCCTGGTGGGCAGCTACCCCTTCGCCGGCTTCGGCTCGCTGGACCCGGGGCGGGTCGGAGCGTGGGCGGTCCGGGGGTCGATCGGGATGGTGCTGTCGCTGCCACTGTTCTTCGGTGAGGAGATCGGCTGGCAGGGCTTCCTCTTCCCCCGGCTGCTGCAGCACGGCCGCGTCCACGGTTACGGGGGTGGCGGCGGTACGGCGGCGCTGGTGCGGGCGTACCTGCTCACCGGGACGGCCTTCGCGCTCTGGCACCTGCCGACACTGCTGATGGGCGGCCAGTACCCGGGACGGCCCTGGTACCTGGCGGTGCCCGCGCTGACGGTGAGCTGTGTGCTCGTCGTGCCGGTCTTCACCTGGCTGAGGCTGCGCTCGGGGTCGGTCGTCCCGGCGGTGGTGGCGCACGCCTTTGCGAGCAGCATGAGCGTGTCCATGGTCCGGGAGTTCGCGGACCCGGACGCCGAGCTGGACCCGCTCACCATGTCGTTGGCGGGCTGGCCCGGCTGGATCGTCCTCGGCGGGTTCGTGGCCTTCCTCGCGTGCACCGGGCGGCTGGCGCCGACGGGCGGTCGGTGACAGATGACGGAGTTCGGCTGACAGATGATGAAATCTGTCAGCTGTCAGCTGTCAGCTGTCAGCTGTCAGCTGTCAGCTGACATCTGAAATCCGTCGCCCGTCACCTGTCGCCCGTCACCCGACCGCCGGCACCAGGTCCTTGCGGATCTCGTCCAGGATCAGCCCGGCCCCGGTGTAGCCGATGCCGAGCATCCACAGGCTGTCGTCCACCCGGAAGACCCGCCCGCTCCGCACGGCGTCCAGGTTCCTCCAGAGCGCCCCTCCGGTGATCTTCCCCTGGTCGGACTTGGCCTCGTCCCCGTACACGGAGTAGAAGACGACGTCCGCCGCGGCCTGGTCGACCTGTTCGGGGCTGATCTCCATCGAGAAGCCGGTCTTGTCCTGGTTGGCGGGCCGGCCGAGTCCGAGGTCCTTGAACAGGGAGCCGACGAAGGTGTCGTTCAGGTAGAGCCTGGTCGGCGCGCCCGCCAGGAAGCGGGCCATCTCGACCCGGGTGGCCGCCGCCCTGGCCGGCCCGCCGAGCGCGGTGACCAGGTCCCGCAGCTTCGCCCGGTACGCCGCGTCCGCCGTGTCGGCCTCGGCCGTCCGGCCCAGGGCCTCGGCGTGCAGCCGGACGTTCTCCTTCCAGGTCGGCCCGGTGGTCCGGGTGAGCACCGTCGGCGCGATCTTCGACAGTTCGTCGTACCGCTTGTCGTCGCGGACCTGGTTGCTCAGGATGAGGTCCGGCCGCAGTGCGGCGACCGTCTCCAGGCTGGGCTGGCCGATGGCCCCGACGGGCTTCGTGCCGGCCAGCCGCTCGGCGGGCAGGTAGGCGGGGAAGGCGGCGCCCGCCGCGACGGTGGTGGCGCCGACCGGGCTGAGCCCGAGGGTGACCACCGAGTCCAGCGCGTCGCTGTCCAGGGCCACCACCCGGCTCGCCCGCGCCGGTACGGTGCTCTCGCCGCGCGCGTGCCGGACCGTCCGAGTCCCGCCGGTGCCGCCGGTGCCGCCCGTCCTGCCCGTGCCGGAAGATCCGGACGAGCCGGCCGAGTCGGAGCCCGAGGCAGGGGAGCCGGCCCCGCACGCGGCGAGCACGAGCCCGGGGGCGATCCCGGCGGCGAGGCCGAGAGCGGTGCGGCGGCTGAGCGGTCGGGGCATCGGCGGCACCTCCAACGTGCGGGCGGGGCGCCGGAATCCCTGCCCGGACAGCGGCCGGGTTACGCCTCGGAGCCGTTCTCCCGTCGCTGGCGCAGGAGTTCGGCGTACTCGACGTGTACCCGCCGGTCCATCGCGAGGGTGAACTGGGCGTCCGCGACGGTCCGCGCCAGCGGCCGGACCCGCAGGATGCGCTCGGTGAGCCGGGCCGCCTCGCCGGCCGGCAGCGGGGTGTCGGTGGCGAGCGCGCTGAGCAGGTGTTCGGTGACCACCTCGATGAAGATCTCGGCGATGGCGTCCACGTGCTCCCAGGTACGGCGGCTCGCCTCCAGCACCGCCGAGAGCGGCACCCCCTCCGCCACCAGCTCGGTGGTGGCGTCCATCAGCCGGCGGCTGACGTGGGTGATGCCGTCCTCCTCGACGGTGATGTAGCCCTGGGCGATCGACTCGGCGGTGTTCTCCTCGGTGAGCTGGTCGCCGAAGGCCGCCTTCAGCTCCTCCCAGTCCAGCCGCACCGGCGTCTCGTCGGACCACGGTGCGACGATCGCCGCCTCCAGCCCGATCAGCCCGGCGACGTCCCGCCCGCTCTCCCCGGCGCCGATCAGCTCGGCGATACCGCCCAGGGTGTGGCCGCGCTCGAGCAGCTCGCCGATCATCCGCAGCCGGGCCAGGTGCTCCTCGCCGTACCAGGCGATGCGGCCCTCCTTGCGGGGCGGCTGAAGCAGTTTGCGCTCGCGGTAGAAGCGCAGGGTGCGGGTGGTGATGCCGGCGGCCTCGGCCAGTTCCTCCACCCGGTACTCGCGTTTTCTGTCGCCCGCAGCAGCTCTGACCTTGTCCACGGCGATCAGCATAGGACCGTCGGCTCGGAAGGATCCCCGAACCGGAGCCGTCGCGCTTCTTCCATCCGGTGTCAGCAAGGGCTACCCTGCCAATCATGCCAGTGATTGCTGGCGCGATTGACAGGGTCCCGGAGGCGAGCCCCCGGGAAGTTCCGGGGCCGCAGACCCCCGGGAGAGCGCGACGATCACCGTCCCACCCTCAGGAGGTTGCCGCATGGCATCCAGCAGCAAGCGCCCCAGCTCCGGCGCGTCCGCAGCGACCGACACCGCCGCTGCCACCGACACCGCCGCTGCGACCGACACCGCCGCTGCGCGGGCGTCCGTCCCGCACGTCCGGGTGGCGGTGATCGGCTCCGGCTTCGGCGGCCTCGGCGCCGCGGTCCGGCTGCGCCGCGCCGGGATCACCGACTTCGTGGTGCTGGAACGCGCGGACTCCGTCGGCGGCACCTGGCGCGACAACAGCTACCCCGGCTGCGCCTGCGACGTGCCCTCGCACCTCTACTCCTTCTCCTTCGCGCCCAACCCCGACTGGCCGCGCAGCTTCTCCGGTCAGCCGGACATCCGCGCCTACCTGGAGAAGGTCGCCACCGTCTTCGGCCTCCGCCCCCACCTCCGCTTCAACACCGAAGTACTGGAAGCCCGTTGGGAGAGCGAGCGGACCCACTGGCGGATCACCACCTCGGCCGGGCAGTGGACCGCCGACGCCATCGTCTCCGCCGCCGGACCGCTCGCCGACCCGCAGATCCCCGACCTGCCCGGGCTCGGCGGCTTCCCCGGCAAGGTGTTCCACTCCTCCCGCTGGGACCACGACTTCGACCTCACCGGCAAGCGCGTCGCCATGGTCGGCACCGGCGCCTCCGCCGCCCAGATCATCCCGTCGATCCAGCCCAAGGTCGGCAAGCTGACCGTCTTCCAGCGCACACCGGCCTGGGTGCTGCCGCGCCGCGACCGCGAGATCACCCAGCTGGAGAAGTGGCTGCACGGCCGCCTGCCGGTCACCACCAAGATCCGCCGCGGCACTCTCTTCGCCCTCCGCGAGATCCAGGTCGACGCCTTCGTACGCCGCCCCGGACTGCTGCGCCTGGTCCAGCGGATCGCCGAACGCCACATCGCCCAGGGCGTCCCCGACCCGGCGCTGCGCGCCAGGCTGACCCCGGACTACCGGATCGGCTGCAAGCGCATCCTGCTCAGCAACACCTACTACCCGGCGCTCGCGGCGGCCAACACCGAGGTCGTCTCCTCCGGCCTGCGCGAACTGCGCGGCTCCACCCTGGTCGCGGCCGACGGCAGCGAGCACGAGGTGGACGCCATCGTCTTCGGCACCGGCTTCCACGTCACCGACATGCCCATCGGCGCCCGGGTGTTCGGCGCCAACGGCACCAGCCTGGCGGAGGAGTGGAAGGACGGCATGGAGGCGCTGCGCGGCTCGACCGTGAACGGCTTCCCGAACCTCTTCTTCGTCATCGGGCCCAACACCGGCCTCGGCAACAGCTCGATGATCCTGATGATCGAGTCCCAACTGAACTACATGATCGACGCGTTGACCACGCTCGGCTCGATCGGAGCCGCCGCGATGCAGCCCACCGCGCGTGCCCAGCGGCAGTGGAACCTCGAACTCCAGCACCGGATGGACCGCACCGTCTGGACCACCGGCGGCTGCCTCAGCTGGTACCTCGACCCGAACGGCAAGAACACCGTGCTCTGGCCCGGCTCCACCACCTCGTTCCGGCGGTCCACCCGCAAGGTCGACCTCGGGGAGTACGAACTGATCATGCGCGCCGCACCGGCCGCCGCCCGCACCACCGGCCAGGAGGTGTCCGCGTGAGTCGCGTCCACCTCCCCGAGGGGTACGAACCACCGCTTCCGGCCGAGGAGTTGAGCATCCGGTCGGCGGACGGCATCCGGCTGCACGCCGAGGTGCACGGCCGGCCCGACGCGCCCACCGTGGTGCTCGCGCACGGCTGGACCTGCTCGACCGCCTTCTGGGCCCCGGTGATCCGCCGACTGGCCGACCGCTACCGGGTGGTGGCCTACGACCAGCGTGGTCACGGGCACAGCGAGATCCCGCCCAGCCGGGCCCGCTACTCGACCCGGGCACTGGCCGAGGACCTCTCCGCCGTGCTCGCGCGGACCGTTCCGGCAGGAGAGCGGGCCGTGCTGGCCGGACACAGCATGGGCGGGATGACCATCATGGCCGCCGGCGGCCGACCCGACGTCGCCGAGCGCACCGCCGCGGCCGTCCTGATCTCCACCGGGCCCGGCGACCTGGTGGCCGAACTCACCGTCCTGCCACCGGCCGTACGCTCCCCGGGTCTGCGGCGCCTCCTGCACCGGCAGCTGCTGCGCTCCCGCCTGCCGCTCGGACCGGTCTCGCCGGTCAGCCGGGTGGCGCTCAAGTACGCGACCATGGGGCCCGGTTCGCCCGCCGGCCAGGTCGAGGCGACGGCCCGGGTCGTGCACGCCTGCCCGACCGCCGTCCGCGCCAACTGGGCCGCGGTGCTGGACCGGCTGGACGTCCACGCCGGGCTCGCCCGGCTCGCCGCGCCCACGGCGGTGGTGGTCGGTACCGCCGACCGCCTGACCCCGCCGGTGCACGCCCACCGGATCGTCGCCGAACTCCAGGACCCACAGGGGCTGTTGCTGCTCCCCGGGGTCGGCCACATGTCGCCGCTGGAGCGCCCGGACGAGGTCGCCGCCGAGATCCACCGGATGGCCTCGGCGTACCTGGCCGCCGCTCCCGCCGGTTCCGCCGGTTCCGTCGCTGTTGCCGAGCCCACCGGCACCGTTCCCGCCTCCGTCGACGAGAGGACCTCCGTCGCATGAATGCCATCCCGCCGTTGTCCGCGCAGGTCGTCGTCGTCACCGGGGCCGCGCGCGGCGTCGGCGCGTCGCTGGCCCGCAAGCTCGCCCGGCGCGGGGCCAAGGTGGCCCTGCTCGGGTTGGAGCCGGAGGAGCTGAAGGACGTCGCCGAGCGGTGCGGCCCGTCCGCCACCAGCTGGGAGGTGGATGTCACCGACCTCGAGGCGCTGGAGGACACCGCCCGCCGGATCAAGGAGCACTACGGGCGGATCGACACCGTCGTCGCCAATGCCGGGATCGCCATCGGCGGGCCGCTGGCCGACAGCGACCACAAGGCGTTCAGCCGGGTCATCGAGGTGAACCTGCTCGGCAGCGTGGCCACCGCGCGGGCCTTCCTGCCGGCGCTCGCCGAGAGCCGCGGGTACCTGCTCCAGATCGCCTCGCTCGCCGCGCTGACCCCCGCGCCGCTGATGAGCGCCTACTGCGCCAGCAAGTCCGGGGTGGAGGCCTTCGCCCACTCGATCCGCGCCGAGGTGGCGTACCAGGGGGTCAAGGTCGGTGTCGGGTACCTGAGTTGGACCGACACCGACATGGTGCGCGGGGCCGACCAGGATGCCGTGCTGAAGCAGATGCGATCCCGGCTGCCGTGGCCGGCGAACAAGACGTACCCGCTGGAACCCGCAGTGGAGCGGATCGTCGCGGGTATCGCCCGCCGGTCCGCCCACGTCTACGCGCAGGCCTGGCTGCGCGGGATGCAGCCGGTCCGCTGGCTGCTGCCGACCATGATCGCGGTGGTCGGCTCCCGGGACGTGGCCAGGCTCGCCCCCCAGCTCGCCGCCACCGCCGCGAGCCGCCTGCGCGCCGTCGGTGCCGGGGGCGCGGCGGACACGGTGGCCCGGGGGAGCCGGAGCGGGTCGGGCGGCTGATGGCTGACAGTCCGACGGCCGGCGGCGGGCTGCGAACAGATGACAGCGAACAGCTGACAGCTGACAGATTTCGAAATCTGTCAGCTGTCAGCTGTCATCCGTCCGCCCCTGGCCTGCTCGCCGCGCCCCGCCGCGATCCCCGCCAGCGTCTCCAGCGCCCGCGCCAGTACCGGCAACGGCGGTGAGGCGAGCCCGACCCGGACTGCGGAGGGCGAGCGCCGGGGATCGACGGCGAAGGCCGCCGCCGGCGTGATCGACACCCCGGCCCGCGCCGCCTCCGCGACGAAGGCCTCCGCCCGCAGGCCCGGCGGCAGTTCCCACCACAGGTAGTACGAGCCCGGGTCGGACCGCAGCCGCTGCCCCGTCAGCACCTCGCGCGCCAGCAGCTGCCGGGCCGTCGCGTCGGCCCGCTTCGCGGCCTCCACCGAGGCCAGCGTGCCGTCCCCGATCCAGCGCACCGCCGCCTCCAGCGCGAAGCCGCTCGGCGCCCACCCGCCCGAGCGCAGCGCTCCCGCCACCCGCTCGCGCAGCGCCGCCGGGACGACCGCGAACCCGGTGGTCAGCCCCGGGGCGAGCCGCTTGGAGAGGCTGTCCACGAGCACCGTGCGCTCCGGCGCGAGCGCGGCCAGCGGTGCCGACCCCGGCCGGAGGAAGGACCAGACGGCGTCCTCGACCACCGGCAGGTCGAGCCGCCGCAGCACGGCCACGAGCGCCACCGCCCGGTCCCGCGGCAGGCTCACGCCGAGCGGGTTCTGCAGGCGAGGCTGGACGTACACCGCGCGCAGCGGCCCGGCGCTCCGGTGGGCGGCCGCCACGGCGTCCGGCAGCAGCCCGTGCTCGTCCACGGCCAGCGGCACCAGCACGATGCCCAGGCGTTCCGCCACCGCCCTGACCACCGGGTACGTCAGTTCCTCCACGCCCAGCCGCTGCCCGGGCGGCACCAGGGCGGACAGCGCCCCGGCGATGGCCTGCCGCCCGTTGCCGGCGAACAGCAGGTCCGCCGCGTCGACGTGCCAGGAGTCGCAGGAGTCGCAGGCATCGCACGCGTCGCAGGCGTCGCAGGCGTCGACCGAGAGCAGTCCCGCGAACGCCCGCCGGGCCGCGCCCGTTCCCGCCGCGCCGACCGGCCGCAGCGCCTCGCCCAGTGCGTCCGGCCGCAGCAGCGGTGCCAGTGCGGCCGTCAGCAGTTCGCTCTGCCCGGGAACGGAGGGGTAGTTGAGCTCCAGGTCCACGGGGGTGGCGGACGGCTCCGCGAGCGCGACCCGGGCGCCGTCCGGTGCGCGCCCGGCCCGGACGAAGGTGCCGCGCCCGACCTCCCCCACGGTCAGTCCGCGCCGGGCCAGCTCCCGGTACACGCGCCCGGCCGTCGAGCCGGCGATGCCCTTGCTGCGGGCGAACGCGCGCTGGGTCGGCAGCTGTTGGCCGGGACGCAGCCGTCCGTCCGCGATCTCGGCGGCGATCCGGTCGGCGATCAGGCGGTAGTCGTCCATCGGGGTCGGTCCTCCAGCGGGCTCACATTGCACCGAGTGCAAAGTCATCATTGCATCGAGCCGATTGCCCGGCCTAGCCTCCTCGCATGGACGCGTTGACAACCGCCGTGGACGGCCGGGCCGTGCTCGGGATCGCCGCCGTTGCCCTGGGCATGGTGCTGTCGCCAGGGCCGAACATGATCTACCTGGTGTCGCGTTCGATCGCGCAGGGCCGCCGCGCCGGGCTGATCTCGCTGGTCGGGGTCGGGGCCGGTTTCCTGGTCTACCTGGTCGCGGTGACGGCGGGGGTGGCCGCGGTGTTCTCGGTGGTGCCCGTCCTCTACACCGCGATCAAGCTGGCCGGTGCCGGCTACCTGCTCTGGCTGGCCTGGAAGGCGGTCAAGCCGGGCGGCACGGCGGTCTTCGCCCCGCAGCAGCTGCCGCCGGACCCGCCGCGCCGGCTGTTCGCGATGGGCTTCCTGACCTGCCTGCTCAACCCCAAGATCGCCATCATGTACATCTCGCTGCTGCCCCAGTTCGTCGTCCCGGAGCGCGGTCACGTCGCCGTGCAGAGCCTGCTGTTGGGCCTGACCCAGATCGCGATCGCGATCACCGTCAACGGCCTGATCGCGGTGAGCGCGGGCAGCATCGCGGCCTTCCTCAACCGTCGCCCCGGCTGGCTGCGGATCCAGCGCTACGCGATGGGCACCGTCCTCGCCGGCCTCGCCGTGAACATCGCGGCGGACCGCGCCAAGGCCGTCGCTTCCTAATGTTGTTGTCAAGCCGTCTCGGTCGCTGGGGGTGTGATGTGGTAGCACCGTCGGTCACGGACCAGCGCCCACAGGACGTTGACGCGTCTGCGGGCCAGGGCCATCACGGCCTGGACGTGCCGTTTCCCCTCCGCGCGTTTGCGGTCGTAGAACTTTCGCGAGTTCGGGTCGCATCGGATGCTGACCAGCGCGGAGGTGTAGAAGACGCGTTGGAGTCTGCGGTGGTAGACGGTCGGCCGGTGGAGGTTGCCGCTGACCTTGCCGGAGTCGCGGGGCGCGGGGGCGACGCCGGCGAAGGCCGCCAGGGCGTCCGGGGAGGCGAAGCCGTCCAGGTTGCCGCCGACGCCGGCGAGGAACTCGGCGCCGAGGACGGTGCCGATGCCGGGGACGCTCTCGACTATCTCGGCGAGTTCGTGCTCGCGAAACCGGCCCTCGATGAGCTTGTCCATCTCGGCGATCTGCTCGTTGAGGGCCATCACCCCCTCGGCCAGGGTGTGGACCAGTCTGGCGATGGTCTTCTCCCCGGGAACGGAGGTGTACTGCCGCCCGGCAGCCTCAACTGCCGCCTCGGCAAGTGCTCTTGCGTTGCGGACCTTGCGGTTGGCCAACCACTTCGTCAACCGCGCGTCGGCACGGCGCCCGGTCAGCAGCTTGAGTTCGATCGCGGCCTCGTCGCCGGGACGAATCGGTTGAAGGTCGCGGCGCATCCGGGCCTGGTCGGCGATCACGTGGGCGTCGCGGGCGTCGGTCTTGCCCCAATGCCGGGAAGTTTGGGGTATAGGGCTGCTGTCAAGTGGTTTGGTGAAGTTGATGTAGATGGGCGGGGCTCCGCGTAGGACGGAAGTCGAC